>CAMPIM010000004.1 GCA_946886365.1 uncultured Novosphingobium sp. | reverse complement strand
ACACCTGTCTCAGGTGTTGCACTTCGTTTGTGAACTCAGGGGGGTCCCGCTACTTTTGAAAATATCACAAAGAGAGCGGGATCCCGGATCAAGTCCGGGATGACGACCCCTGAACATGGCGGGTGTGACAAAGGGACCCAATCCGAATGGACCAGGCCCCTCTTGCTGCCTTCTGTTGAAGCTCAGGAAATGACCATCGCCTCCGCATCAGGATTGCGTGTCCAGTTCCAGTACTCGGCGAGTTTGAACGGGCAGGACACATAGTTGCGACCCTTGCTGTTCAGATAATAGCTTTTGGCCTTGGGGTGGGTCCAGACCATCTGCTTCATTTGCTCATCGACCTTCTCGTTCCAATCGAGATACGCCCGCTCCGTCGGCTCGATCGCCTTGCCGCCAGCGGCCACGATCCTGTCGAGCGCTTCGACGATATAGTGGATCTGCGCTTCCAGAACCATGTTGACGCCCGCCGCATGATTGGGCGCGCTGTTCGGCCCAAGCGTCATGAAGAAGTTGGGATAGGCGGGAGCCATCACGCCCAGATAGGCGCGCGCCTCGTCCTTGCCCCATGCCGCCGCCAGATCGCAGCCGCCCCGGCCATAAACCTTGAGCAGGCCGAGCGCGGGGGCCAGTTCAAAGCCGGTGGCGAGCGCGATCACATCGACTTCGTAGCGCTTGCCGCTCCTAGTGACGATCGCATTTTCCTCGACGTGATCGATGGGGTCGGTTTCCAGCGTGACATTGGGCTTCAGCAAAGTGTCGAGCCAGCCGCCGTCAGCGTCCAGAACGATGCGCTTGCCAAAGATCGGATAGTCGGGAACGACCTTTTCAATAAGGTCGGGACGGCCCGCCAGCTTGCGATGGATATATTGCAGCGCATAGCTGCGCGCGCCGTCATTCTGGGCGGAGATCGAGACGTCCTGGTTGGGCCAGTTCGGGTCCCTCTTCACATTGCCATAGAGACCGTCGCCGGTGAACCAGTAAACGCGAAAGCGGAACCATTCCTTGTAATGGGGAATGTTGCGCAGCGCGAAGCGGATATTGTCATTCACCGGGGCGGTGATTTCCGGGTTATTGAGCACCCAATGTTTGGAGCGCTGAAAGATGACGAGGCTGGAAACCTTGCCAGCGATCGCGGGGGCGAGCTGGGCGGCGCTGGCGCCCGTGCCGATCACTGCCACGCGTTTTCCGGTAAGGTCCATGTCCGGGTCCCATCCGGCGGTGTGCATCTTGGTGCCCTTGAAGCTGTCCAGGCCGGGGATATTGGGGAAGGACCAGCGGTTAAGCACGCCATGGGCGAGTAGCACCGCATTCACCACTTCGACCCGTTCCGCGCCCGTCTTCACATCCTGCAAGGTGACGTGCCAGTTGCTGTCCGCATCGCTCCAGCGGGCGGCGAGCACCTTCGTCCCGAACTGGACATGATCGCGGATGCCATATTTGTCGGCTACGCCGGTAAGATAGCAGTGAATTTCCGGCCCCTTGGGGTGGTAGCTGCTCCAATCCGGGTTCAGTTCGAACGAATAGGAGTAGAAGTGGCTGGGCGTATCGACGCCGACGCCGGGATAGCGGTTTTCCAGCCATGTGCCGCCAAGGTCAGGGTTCTTTTCGATGATCGTATAATCATAACCGGCCTCGCCGAGCTTGATCCCTGCGGCAATGCCCGTCATGCCGCCGCCGATCACCAGCACGCGGAAACCGGCGGGCGGATGGATGCGGCCGGGCGTGTCCTTGCGCGGCACCGGGCGTTCAAAGCCCATCTGGTCGTAGAGTACCGGCATGATGGCGGGATCGACATCCTCACCGACGCTGACGCCCATCATCCGGCGCAGCAGTTCAGGATCGATCGGGCGTTCCACCGGCGTAGTCGGGTCGGTCAGCAGCGTGAAGAGGCGATCCCGCAGATCCTGCGCCATTTCCTCCGGCACGTTCGACGGCGCTTCTGCCGTGTAGATGCCGGTCAGGTAGGGCGCGAAACTGTCCAGATATTCGCGGTCCTGCGCATAGGTCGTGTAAACCATCAGCAGGCTAGGCAGGTTGGCGTCCTGCAACGCCCTGCGAAGTCCATCCCGGTCGGCGATGGGCAGGGGGCATGTGGTCGCCGGATGTGGCTGGCTATGCGCGTTCATCTTCGCTCCTCTCTTGGTGCGCGGCGGCAGAAATGCCGGTTCGCTCAATAAATGAGTATATACTTACTTGGTGCGAACGAATTGACGTGCGTCAAAGTCGGCGGTGTCTATGGAAGCGGCGGAGCGGCTTGAGAGAAGCTCCGCCGTCGATCGCTCAGCTTCAGGCCGCAGCTTTGCTCCCGCGCAGGTCCACCGTGGTATGGACGCCGTTGACCCGCTTCTGGAACTCGGCCGCGCGGGCGCGAGGATTGTAGAATTGGCGATACCATAACCGCCCCTTGTGAAATGGCCCGTCGTCCGGCACCTGAAGGATGTTGATGGCCGCTTCCTTATATTTCCACAGCTCGAAATCCTGGGAGAAGGCGGCGAGCCCGGCGTCATGATAGGCGCGGGCGGTGGCGCGTTCCTCAGCCGTCGCCTCGCCGTTCGCAGCGGTTTGCGCCATGACCGCGAACCAGACCCGAACCTCGCCATCCTCGACTGGCGTGTTGCAGATCATCATGAGCGAGGGATGCTTGCCCTCCATGCGGGACAGCAGGATGCCGGGGCCGGTGTACCAGGTGTCAGTTTCCAGCATTGCGCTGCCATCCACCAGCGTTCGGTGGCCCGACGCAAAGCGCTGGCGCATGATGGGGCCGTCAAATTCATTTTCGAAAAAGACATTGCCCGACGATCCATGGACCGGCGCGAAATGCGCGTAGTCGGTCATGTTGTCGAGGATTTCCTGGGGATGGATCGGCAATGTGCCCAGATGATCCACCTGCCAGCGGACCCATCCTTCGCCGGTGCGGTTCCATTCGGCGAAGTCGGGCAGGTCACAGTCGGGTTCGCCCCCTTCCATGTCATGCCACATCCAGATGCAGCCTGCCTTTTCCACGACCTTGTGCGACTTGATGCAGGCGGCTTTGGGGATGTTGTGCGTCGAGTATGGAATGTCGTCGCACTGGCCTTCCGGCGTGAAGCGCCAACCATGGGCGGGGCAGCGGATCGAATCCCCCTCCACCTGATTGCCGTCGCGCACGACATAGGATGTGCTGTTGCGCGCGATGTTGACGCGCATGTGCGGGCAATAAGCGTTCAGCAGCACGACGCGTCCGCTCTTGCCGCGATAGAGCGCCATGTCCTGCCCGAAAAAGCGAACGGGTTGCGGCTGTTGCGTTACCTCATCGGCGGTCGCCACCATGAACCAGCCACGGGGGAAGGTCAGCTCGCCCAGGCCATATTCGGCTGTCTTTGCCATGATCTCTGCCCTTCCTGTTAGATGAAGCTGTCGCCGTTCGGCGCGCCGAGCATGACGCCGCCGAAATTGCGGCCGACCACGCCCGGATTGTTGGCGACATGAGCCCGCCCGGCATGAATGTCGCAAAAGGCGCGGGCGATCGGGTTGCCGCGATAAATGGCTTCCGCGCCGCTTGCTGCAAAGATGCGGGCGATCAGCGCGCAGCAGCGGCCGGAAATCTGCGCGGACTGAAAGCGGTAGTGGAGACGGGTTTCCAGGTCCGCCTGTTCCCCGGCACGGGCCTTTTCGGTCAGATGCGCGAAGTTGCGGAACAGGATGGTCTTCATCTCGTCGATCGCAACGCGGGTTTCGGCAATTACCATCTGCACATCAGGGTCGGCCGAGGCGCTCGCCCCGCTATTGGCGCTCCTGCGCTTCGCGCCCTTGTCAATGAAGCAATCTAACGCACCCTGAAGCGCCCCGATCGAAGAGGACGATACGGCCCGCACGAACACCTGCCCGAACGGCAGCTTGTACAGCGGCGCAGGATTGACCTTAGCGCCGGGGTTGGTGGACGCAAAGCCATCCTTCGACCGATGGGTGCGGTAGGCAGGAACATAGGCGTCCTCCACGGTCACGTCATGGCTGCCCGTGCCGCCAAGGCCGATCGTGTCCCAGATCGACAGCACGTTGAAATCGCCCCGAGGGACCAGGAACGTCCAGAAGTCCGGCTCGCCGGTCTCGGGATCGTTGACCAGGCCGCCCAGAAACGCCCAGTCGCAATGATCGACGCCGCTGGAAAAGCCCCAGCGCCCGCTGATGCGATAGCCGCCCTCGACCGGCGTGACCTGCGCGCGCGGCATGTAGGAGGAGGAGATGAGGGTGGTGTTATCCTTGCCCCACACATCCTCCTGCGCCTGCGCGTCGAACAGGGCGAGCTGCCAATTATGCACGGCGACGACGCCCAGCACCCAGGCCGACGACATGCAGCCTTCCGCGAGCTTCATCTGCACCGCGTAGAAGGTTTCGATATCCATCTCATATCCACCGGACCGGCGAGGCTGGAGGATCTTGAAAAAGCCCGCTTCCTGGAAATCGCGGATGGTTTCGTCCGGCACCTTGTTGCCCGCTTCGCAGGCGTTGGCGCGTTCGCGCAGCACTGGCACGAGCGCCGCTGCCCGATCGACGAGATCAGCCATGGCGGGCGCGGCGGTTACATTGGCAAGCGTCATATTCCCTCTCCTTATGATCAGGCCGCGTCGGCCAGTTTCGCCTGTTCGTCGGCACCGAAGCCGACACTGAAATCATGGCCCCACAGGCTGGCCGATGTGCTTTCGAAAACGGTGTGATGGTCCCAGTCCATGACCCGCCCGCCGCAGCCATATTCCAGCGCGAAGCCGCCGGGCGTTTCGACATAGAAGCTGATCATGTGATCATTGGTGTGGCGGCCGAGCGTCGCCATCAGCCGCGCTCCGGATGCCAGCATGCGGTCATAGGCGTGGCCGACCTCGTCGATCGCCGCGACCTCCACCATCAGATGGACGCAGCCAGATGGCACCTCGCCTTCGAACAGCGCCAGGCTGTGATGACGGCCATTGGCGCAATGCAGGAAATCGATCCGCATCTCCGGTCCGTCTGGTCCTGCCGGACGGTGGACCATGAAATCCGACAGGCCGAGCCCCAGCACTTCGGACAGGAAGCTGCGCGTCTCAACGATGTTGGGAGCGGGCAATACCGCATGGCCGTAGCCAAGGTCGCCCGTGACGAAGCGCACGCCCTGCGGGGAGCAGAAGGGCGAAAAGCTGCTGACATAGCCATAGCTGATTTCGTGGCGATTGCCCGAAGGATCGCGGAACCAGACCATGTCGGTCACATGGCGCATCGCGCGTTCCGCCTGCGTCGAGTGGGTGTAGGCGATCCCGCGTGCGTCCAGGGTCGTCAAGGCCGCGGCATATTGCTGTTCGTTGCGCACTTCCCAGCCGCTGGCGCAATAGCCGTCACGATTGCCTTCGATAATGAACAGCCGTCCCGCGCGCTCGTCAATGCGCAGCGCCAAGCCGCCGGGAAGCGCCTCAACGGAAAATCCCACGATGTCCTCGGCGAAGCGGACCCATTGCTGAAGATCGCGGGACGTAATGATGCTGTAGGCGAGAGCCGCGACTTCCATGTCGTCCTCCAGTCGGTTGTGGGGCCATGATGAACCGGGACGACCAGGAGGGAATTGATCACCATCAAATTTCAGGAATTTTCGTTTTCGTGAAGCGGCGTATCTCCGATCATTCGCGGTCTATGCGCCATTTCAGCGACAATTTTCGTTACAAATAGAACAAAATTCTACGCGCGTATTTGAAATTTGACCTGCCTCAAGGCGCGTGAGGCGACTTCGCCTTCCTATCTGGGGGCCGGGCGTGTTCGAGGCTGCGGCAGAGAGGAACAGCATGAACGTCCAATCGACCATGCGCGCAAAGGCGGCGCAGACAATCAGCCACGTTAACCTGCACTATCCCCGGCCCGAAGATGGTCCGGCGGCTGCGTTGCTGCTGGAAACCGCCGGGCACATGAAGACCCAGCAAATGGAACTGCCGCAAGGCGGCATATTCTATCGCTTCACCACCAATGTCCTTGCCCCCAATGGCGGGGACAACATCGTCTATCTCAGCCCGCTACCGGCGGCGACAGCGGCGCTGCTGACCGCGGCGCGCGAAGCGCTGGGGTTGGGCACCGATAGCGAGCATCCCGCTGTTTCAGCCTATCGGGCAGCACAGGCAGCCGATCCCGAATATGATTTTCATGTTGGGTTCCTCCATGCATCGCTTGAGCAGCTGGAAGATCGCTATCTGGCGCTCCAGGCGCTGGAGGCCAATGACGCGCGCTTTGCCGGGCGATTGAAGTTTCTGGTCAATCGCGCTCAGCCGGGCGACGCGGAGATCGACGCCCGGCTTGATGCATCACCGGTCTATAGAGGCGTCACGCGCTACACCTACGGGCGCAATGGTGTGCAGGCCTTTTGCGAGACAGACCTGATCGTGGATGGTCCGCTGGGCGGCGGCGTGGTTCTGGAGTTCGATTATATCTTCCCCGGCCGTGCGGACCACATCCTTGCGGTTTCGGATGCCAGCCGGTGACGCCAGAACTGCCCCCAGCGACATGCGCGGGGGCAGTCAGAATCAGGCGCGAACCATGGCCGACGCCATCGCGTCGAAGGCGCCGCCAATGCGCGTCGCCAGATGTTCTTCGACGCCGCAATCCTCCATCGCCTTCCGCATCGCCGACGTCCATTGAACGGCAACGGCATCGGTGATGGGAAAGCGGGCGTGCAGCGTCATCATGCACTTACCGGGGTTGGCCGCGAACCAGTCGCTGTCGCCACCCAGCCAGCCGCACAGAAAACCGCTCAACGACCGCCGCATAGGCGTCAGGTCATCGGCATGCATCGCCCGCAGGTCGCGATAGGCGGGGACGGAGTCGATGAGGTCATAGAATCGATCCACGATCCTGCTTACCCCTGCGCGTCCGCCCACGGCGTGGAAGGGCGGTTGGCCTTCGCTCAATTCCGGTCGCCGCGCATGGCGTCCTGGATGCTGAGGCCGCCCAGAACGAGCATGAACACGATCATCAGGCCAGCGACGAAATGCGGGAAGTAAAGGCCAAACAACTGATCCATTTAATGTCTCCTTTCCAAAGACATTAAATCTTCAGTCCCGGCGACGAATTGACGTGCGTCAAAATCAGCGATTTCAGCGGGACTGAGGGTTTGAGTTCTCGTTCATCGCGATCGAATGTCGGTTCCGCTGATACGGCCGTCCAGCATCGATATCTGCACATCGGCTGCGGCAGCGACGTCGGGATCGTGGGTCACGCACACAACTGCGCGGCCCTGATCATGGGCGAGTGCGCGAAACATTTCGACCACGTGGGCGCTGTTCTGGCTGTCGAGATTGCCGGTGGGCTCGTCACAAAGCACCAGCGCGGGATCGTTCGCGATCGCTCGGGCGATCGCCACGCGCTGCCTTTCGCCGCCCGACAGGCGGTTGGGCGTCTTGTCCATCTTCTTGGCCAAGCCGACGGTGGCCATCAGGCTCTGCGCCTTCTCCCGCGCCTGTGCTGGCGACAGTCGGCCCAACCTGCGCATCGGCAGCATCACATTTTCGAGTGCGGTGAACTCGGGCAGCAGGAAGTGAAACTGGAACACGAAGCCGAAATGCGTGAGTCGGATCTGCGCGCGCTCGTCGCCGTCCAGCGCGTTCATGTCGCGCCCTTCAAACAGTAGGGACCCTTCGGTCGGGCGGTCCAGCAGCCCCAATAGATAGAGGAGGGAGGATTTGCCACAGCCCGACGGCCCGACGATGGCGACGAAGCTGCCCGGATCAATCGTCAGCGAAACATCGGCAACCAGCGTTACTGGGGGTGTTCCGGCCAGTTCGCGGGAAAGGCCCTGCGCCTGCATGATCGCGCTCATACCGCGCCCCGCAATATGTCGACGGGATCGACCCGTGCTGCTTTCCGCGCGGGAAGCCAGGCCGCGATCACACCCGAAAACAGCGATGCCGCAGCGGCGATCACATATTGCCGGGCCGATCGATCGAGCGGCAGACGTTCGTTGTCCCCACCGATGGGAAAGTGGAGGGAACCCAGTATCGCCAGCAGTCCGTAGCCGAGTAACCATCCTGCAACGATGCCCACCAGCGCCAGCGCCAACCCTTCGAACACGAAAATCAGTTGGAGGTCGCCTTCGGAAAAGCCGATGGAGCGCATGATCGCAATGTCGCGTCTCTTGTCCGACACGCTGTTCGACACGACGGTGTAGATGCCGAAGCTGGCGACCAGCAGGATCGCCGAGACGACACTGTACATGATGACATTGCGGGTCACGAGTAGCGAGAGAAAGTCCGCGGATCGCTCCTCCCAGCTTTCGGCCTTATAGGAAAAGCGCTCTTCCAGGCGTCGGCTGATGAGCTGCGCGCCATAGGGATCGTCCAGATGCACGCCGATGCGGTTGATGATGAAGGGTCGGCCGAGCAGCGATTGCGCCTCGCGCAGAAGCACATAGCCGAGCGAAGAGGACAGCTGGGTCTGGCCGCGCTTGAACAGGCCGACGATGCGGAGCGAACGGTTGTTGCCAGATGCCGAGGTCGCACCCACGACATCGCCCATGGCAAGTCCGAGCCGCCGCGCCATTTCCTCCCCGATGATGATGCCGCCTTGCGTGCTTTCCAGATCGCGGAGGCGTCCGGTGCGCAGTTTGTCCTCGATGGCGCTGACCTTCTCCTCGACCGCCGGATCGACGCCGACGATCGTCAACGCCTCCTCGCGCCCGCCGCTGCGCAAGGTGATCGCGCCCGTCAGGCTAGGTGAGCCGACCGCGCCGGGCAGCGCATTGACGGCCCGCAGTATCTCCGGCCAGCCTTTCAGCCCGCGCACTTCGTTGCGGACCTTATAATGGCGTAGGTCTATCGCCGCACCTTTATATAATCTGACGCCCGGTTGCGGCGGCGGGCTGCGCAGTTCGTCGGAAATGATGATGTGCGGCGCGGCGTCGATCAGCGTCTTGATGAAATCATTCTGGCTGCCGATCATCATCGCAGAGACGGCCAGGAAGAAGCCAACGCCTACCGCAACGCCGCTCACAGCCACCAAAGTCTGTCGGCGCCGACCTACCAGATGCCGGGCGGCGATGCTTGCCAACAGCCGGAGCTGCCCGCTCATCGCGTTACCCGCACCCGCATATTGTCCGACAGTTTGCCCTCGGGCGCTCTCACGATCATTTCGCCCTGCGATAGACCTGAAAGGATTTGGACATCGCCGGACCCTGCGATCCCAGTCCGCACCGCCCGCGCATGAACGCGTCCGTCGCGAATGACCCAGACCTTGCCGTCCTCTATTGCACTCGTCGGCACCAGCAGCGCGCGATCCGCGCGCCGGGTGACGATGTTGACTTCCAACGTCAGCCCGAGCGGCAGCGCCAGACGCTGGTCGGTAACGATATACACGCGGAAGGCGCGCTGTTCGGGATCGCCGCCGGGCGTCACTTCGCGGACCTGGCCATGCAGCACCCGACCGGGCCAGGCGTCGCTCGACATCAGCGCGGCCTGGCCTACGCCAATCCTCGGCACGTCGCGTTCATCGACCGTTGTGGTAATTCGGACGCTGGC
This sequence comes from uncultured Novosphingobium sp., assembly GCA_946886365.1. The sequence continues at coordinate 43,999 of CAMPIM010000004.1, read as the reverse complement.
GGGATCGCCCAGCGTCATGAGCGCGCGGCCAGGGGTCGCGAGATCGCCCGGTTCCACATCGCGGCGCAGGACGATGCCGTTGATGCCTGACCGCACCACCATCTGATCGAGGCGGGCACGCGCGCCTTCCTCCGCCGCCTTTGCACTGTCGGCTGCGGCAACGGCGGAATCGCGGGCGGCCCGCGTGACCCACCCTTTGGCGAACAGCGCGAGCGTGCGCCGCTCCTCCTGCAAGGCAACGCGGCGCTGTGCCGTCGCCTGTTGCACTGCATGGCGCTGTTCCTCGTCATCCAGCAGGACGAGCGGCTGGCCGCGCGCCACGCGCTGCGCTTCCTCCACCAGCACCTGACGGACAGGGGCGGTAAGGCGCGCGGATATGGTGACAGGATGTTCCGCCTCGACAAAGCCGGTGGCATAGACCAGCTCGATCGCGTCACCGACACGAACAGGGACGAGCCCGACGTCGTGCGCTCGCCCGGCGAGCAGCCAATAAACTGCCGCCGCCGCCAGCAGCGCCAGCGGCAACAGCCAGAGCGCAATGCGTTTCATGCCCCCTCTATAGCATCATGCTGAAATCATTGCGTGCCCGTATCGGTTTGGCAGTCGCGTTCTACTTCGATCCGATCGGGATCTGGTGTGGTTTGCTTGCCTCAGTCGCGAGACGCGGGACGATGACCTTCAGAAGTCCTTTCTCCAAGTGCGCGCTGGCTTTGTCGGCATCCGCTTCGAAGGGCAGGGCGACGCGCCGTAAAAAGCTTCCCCGGCTGCGCTCGATCAGATGATAATGCTTCTTTTCGTCCTTCTCTTCGCGATCTTCCTTATGTTCGGCCTTGATGGTGAGTATGCCGTCATGAACATCCAGGGACACATCCTTCTCGTCAAAACCAGGCAGTTCTGCGGTCAATTCAAGTCCGCCGTCCGTCTCGGCGACGTCCACCTTGGGCAGGAGAAATCCCTTGCGGTCACCAGTGTCGCTGGTGAGCCAGCCGCGGCCGAAGTCATCGGTCAGGCGATCCATTTCCTTGCGCAGATCGGCGAGCGGATCAAATCCGCTGCGAAACATGCCGGTGCGTCCAAAGGGAATCAGCGAACGAAAGTCGGTCATTGTCTTTCTCCTGCTTTTTTGTGCGTGGCGGTTCGCCCCGTCATTGTCTGGGCTGTTGCGGCTGTTGGGAAGCCACCGGGCTGTGCATCTCGCTGCAATGTTGCATGCCGTCGGGCATCTGCTGAGCTGATCCCATGGCCCCCGATGGCGGGTGCATGCCATCGGAGTGCATCCTGTGGCCGTCTTCATCCTTCATCATGGGGCAATCATGCTGGGGCTCCGCTACCGCAGACGGGGCGCTCTCCGCTGCTTCGGCCGGGTGGTGCCCGGCGTGCGGTTGTGCAGTCTGTGCCGATACACCGGCAATGAACATCAGGTTCAAGAAACCGGCACCGGCGATGAAAAGGCGGCGCATGAACAGTCCTCCGTAACAAGACTCTGGGTGGGAGTGTCGCCCTGCACGCGAAGTGGCGCCATAAGTAGAGTCACGAACTCATGGATCAGGGCACGAGCACTGCGGCACCCTTGATCTTGCCTGTTCGCAACCGTTGCAGGGCGTCATTCGCATCTTCGAGCCGGAAGGTCTCCGTGACGGTGTGAAGGGGGATGTCACCTGCCAGTTCGAAAAAGGAGGTGCCGTCTTCTCGCGTCAGATTGGCGACCGAGCATATCTGCCTTTCCTCCCACAAGTCGGCATAGGGGAATGAAGGAATGTCGCTCATGTGGATACCGGCACAGATGACGCGGCCGCCTTTCCTGACCGCTTGCAGGGCACGCGGCACCAACTCTCCTGCGGGTGCGAAGATCAGCGCTGCATCAAGTGGCGCTGGCGGATCGTCGGAAGAACCGCCTGCCCATTCGCAGCCCAGCGAACGCGCGAACGCCTGTCCATCCTCATCGCCATCCTTGGTGAAGGCATAGACAGTGCGTCCCTGATGCCGGGCGACCTGTGCGAGAATATGCGCCGCGGCGCCAAATCCATACAGACCTATGACCGGCGCAGGGCCGGCCAGCCGCAGCGCTCTCCAGCCGATCAGGCCGGCGCAAAGGAGCGGCGCTGCTTCCACGTCGGAAAAACGATCGGGCAGGTCGAAGCAGTAATGGGCGTCGGCAATCACATGGCTGGCATAGCCGCCGTCTCGCGTGGCGCCGGTGAAGAGCGGTGCGTCGCAGAGATTTTCCTTTCCTGCCCGGCAGTAGGGACATCGACCGCATGTATGTCCCAGCCATGGAACACCCACCCGCTGGCCTATTGCAAAACCTTCCACGCCGACCCCGATCGCTGCGACGCGACCGACGATTTCGTGTCCTGGTATGATCGGATAACGCGCGGGGATCTCGCCATCGAGCACATGCAGATCGGTTCGGCAAACCCCGCAGGCAGCCACTTCGATCAGCAATTCGCCGGGACCCGGATGGGGCACGGGACGCTCGATCCGGATCAGGGGAGTCCGGACGGTTCTGATCTGCATGGCAATCATTGCGCTCATGCACGGCCTCCTAACGCATGGCCACGCGCTTGAGCGCTTCGGCGGACAGCAGGTAAGCGGCAACCAATATGGTCGTGATGGCGACGATGGGAAGGCCTGGCGCGACGAAGCCCAATGCTGGAGCGATCGGTAGAAAGGGTATCGCGATCGCTGTGCACAGGCAAAGTCCGGCGGTCGTCACCAGCAGCCGATGGGGCCGTTGCCGCCATAACGGCACTGCCGTGCGAATGACAAAAACCACCAATATCTGGGTTGCCATGGACTCGATGAACCATGCGGTGCGAAATGTTGGCACATCGACATGGAAAAGCGCGATCAGCGCGGCAAAGGTCGCGATGTCGAACAGCGACGACAAAGGTCCCATGATTAGTGTGAAGCGGACGATGGCCCGCATGTTCCAGCCATGGGGCGCCGCAAGATCGCTTTTCTCCGCACGGTCGAACGGGATGCCCGTTTGGGAGAGATCATAGAGCATGTTGTTGAGCAGGACTTGCACTGGCGTCAGTGGCAGGAAGGGCAGGAACAGGGACGCGAGCGCCATTGTCAGCATGTTGCCGAAATTGGAGCTGGTGCCCATGCGGATATATTTGAGGATATTGGCATAGGTGCGGCGTCCTTCCGCCACGCCGTCGGTGAGAACGGACAAATCAGGCGCCAGCAGGATCATGTCCGCAGCCTCGCGAGCCACGTCGGTGGCGCCATCCACCGAAAGGCCGACGTCCGCTGCCCTGATCGCGGGCGCGTCGTTGATGCCGTCGCCGAGGAATCCGACAATATGTCCGCGCGCTTGAAGCGCATGCACGATCCTCAATTTCTGGTCGGGGGTGATGCGGGCGAAAAGGTCCGTCTCCACAACACGCACTGCCAGCGCCTCGTCATCGAGCGCGGCGATCTGATCGCCGGTGAGGAGGCCCGAAACCGGCCGTCCGAGCGCGGCCATAAGATGCTGCACGGCAGCGGCGGAGTCGCCTGAGATGACCTTGGTGGCGACGCCCGCCGCCTCCAGCCGTCCGATCGCGGCGGCAGCCGAGCCTTTGGGCGGATCAAGGAAAAGGCAGAAGCCGACAAATATCAGATGGTCGTCATCGTCCGTTTCGATGCGCTCACGGCCCGCCGCCGCTTTCCAGGCGATGCCAAGCAGACGAAGGCCCTGGCTGGCATTATCGTCATGCAGGGCCATGAGCCGCCCCTTCAACGCGGGGTCCAGCGGCACGATCCTGCCATCTGCCGCTTCGGCCTGATCGCAAAGGGCAAGGATCGTTTCCGGCGCGCCCTTGACGATCTCGACCCTCTCGCTCTCCCATTGCGCCAGCACCGAAACCCGCCGCCGTTCGAAATCGAACGGACGCTCGTCGAGCTTGCGCCATCCGGTGAGCGGATGATGTCCCGTGTGCGCGAGCAGTGCATCGTCCAGTGGGCTCCGCAGGCCGCTTTCGAACCGGGCATTGACCGCGGCAAGTTCGAACACGCGTTCACTGTCGGCGCCGTCTATCCCCGGATGGCCGGTCATCATGATCCGTGCCTCCGTGAGCGTACCCGTCTTGTCGGTACATAATATGTCCATCTCACCCAGGTCGTGGATTGCCGAAAGCCGTTTCACCACCACCTTCGCCGCAGCCATGCGCTGCGCTCCGCGCGCCAGACCGATCGTCATGATCATCGGCAGCAGTTCGGGCGTAAGACCGACCGCCAGCGCCATCGCGAACAGGAAGGATTCCACCGGTGGTCGGCCGAGCGCCAGATGAGCCAGGATGACGAACAGGACGAGGAAGATCGTCATCCGCACGATCAGCAGCCCCAGCCTGTGGATTCCTCGCTCAAAGGCGGTCGGTGGCTGTTCATCGCCGAGCGACCGGGCGATCCCGCCGAAATGGGTGCGATCGCCCGTCTGGACGACCAGCATCTGTGCGCTGCCCCCGATCATCGAACTGCCGTGCAGCAGAAGGTTTCTTGCCACGGCCATGGAAGCGTCGGGTTCCACAATCGGCGACTTTTCGACCGGGAAGGGCTCTCCGGTCAGCGCGGCCTGATTGACCTGAGCCGAGTTGGCCGACAGCACGAGTCCATCGGCGGGTATCAGATCCCCCGCCGCGAGCATGACAACGTCCCCCGGCACCAGATCGCGCACGGGTAGAGTGACAACGGCCCCATCCCGCAGTGTTCGCGCGGTGAGAGCGATCGCCTCCCTGAGCGCTGCGGCGGTAGCTTCGGCGCGTCGTTCCTGCACCGTGTCGAGGATCGTGGACAGCAGGACCATGGCAAGGATCAGCAGGAAGCTCGCCATGTCGCCCATCACGCCCGCGACGGCAGCGGCGGCAAGAAGCATCAGCACCAACGGGTTGCCAAGCCTTCGCGCCAGATCTGCGGCAACGTGGCGCCGGGATCGTTCGAACAGGATGTTGGGGCCAGCGACCGCCAATCTGCGTCCGGCTTCCTCGGAGGAGAGGCCGCCTTCTTTTGCGACGAGCGCGACAAGGCTTTGCTCAACGGGCATCCGCCAATATTCGGCGGCGACCTGGTTCATTGCGCTGTCAGGATTGATGGCGGCGGAAGAAGGATCGCTGCCCGGCCTTTGATGAGCCGCTTGTCGGAACGGCAAGGGAATGGAAAAAGCCATCGCAGCTCCAAAAAACCAGCGGATCGAGCAGGATGACATGACCCATGCTGATCCCGGCTCTAATCCGTTAAGCTACGTAGCTGTCCGAGGTTCGCCGGGTCGAAGGCGCGCGTAAAGTCGATGAGTCTTGTGCTGTTCGCAGTCAGGAGCGCGGGGTGTCGTCGGGACTGGAGGAGGGTATGGCGTCTGCTCGATGGCGAAGCTGGTTTCTCGCGATCCTTATCGCCGCGGGTCTTATCGCCGCCGTCGCCCACTGGGGAGAGGTGAGGCGGTTCGCGGCCCTGCTGCGTGAAGCCGAGCCGGGCTGGATCGGCCTCGCGCTTGTGCTTCAACTGACAACCTATGCAAGCGTGGCAGGCGGATGGGCGGCAGTGTTGCGGCGTGCTCGGACGCCCCAGCCTTTGCGGCCCCTGATGCGAATCGCCCTGACCAAGCTGTTCGCCGATCAGGTTCTGCCCAGCGCTGGCACGGGTGGGAACATCCTGCTGGTAGATCAACTGAGGGCACTTGGCGTGCCGAAGGGAACGGCGGTGGCCGCTCTCCTCTTGTCCATGATCGGCTTCTATGCGGCCTATGCCTTCTTCGCGCTCGTGACCCTGATCCTGCTCTGGCTTCACGACCGCGCCACACCGCTGATGGCGGGGGCCGTCACGATCTTTCTCCTCGTTGCCCTCGCGATCCCTTCGCTCGCCTTGTGGCTTCGCCGCCGGGGGAGCAGGCCATTGCCGGACCGGATCGAACATATCGACTTCGTGCGCCGGTTGCTCGAAACCGTCGCGCAGGCGCCAGCCGCGCTCTTGCGAGACACGCGGCTCACCCTGACCGTCACGGCGTGCAATGCGATGATCTTCCTGGCCGATGCCGGGACGCTGTTCGCGTGCTTGCACAGCCTCAATCAGCAGGCGGCGTTCGGGACGGCGTTCATTGCCCTGATCATGGCGTCGGTCATCGCAACGCTGGGACCAATCCCGCTGGGCCTTGGCAGCTTCGAAGCGACAGCGGTCGCGATGCTGCATCTTCTCGGCGTGGAGTTGGAGGCAGCCTTCGCCGCCACCATGTTGCTGCGGCTGTTCACGCTCTGGCTACCGCTCGTGCCCGGCATTGTGATGATCCGTGGCGTCGCGAAAAAGCGGTCTGCACGGAGCAGGCAATTTCGATAGCGATGCTGCGGCCTTCAGCCAGGATCGGCCGCCGCCATGCCTTTTCTGGCGATGCGAATGGTTGGGTCGTCCGGATCGACGATCGTGACGAAGCCCAGCTCACGCTCCATGCGCAGCGCCGCGTCATGATCGGCGCACTCGACCGATTCAACCATGCCGATGCCTTCCGATTGTGCATAGCGCAGCACATGTTCGAACAATGTCCAGCTTATCCCCTTGCCTTTACTGTCCGTCCGCGTGGTAAGCGCGATTTCCGCCCGGCTGCGGTCGGGGTCCGTCGCCAGCATGGCGATCGCCATGACCTCTCCACCCTCTTCATCCAAGGCCAGGAAGCTGATCGTCCGAACATAGTCCACCCGTGTCATCATGGTGATCTGCTCATGCCGCACCTTGGGGAGGCCCGACATGAAGCGGAAGCGCAGATCTTCGGCTGAAACATGATCGAAGAAGCTTGCGACAGCCGCCTCGTCGTCCGGCCGTACCGGTCGTACATGAAAACGGACGCCATGCTCCGTCACAAGGTCGGAAGCCCAGCCTCCCGGCGGCGCGCGCAGCACGAGGCGCGATTGAGTTGCTGGCTGGGCGGTGATACGCGCCCGCGCATCCAGCGCGATGACGCCCGCGGCGCTTACCAACAAGGGGTTGATGTCGAGTTCCAGAAGATCCGGCAGATCGACCGCCATAGCCGACACGGCGTCCAGCACATCGGCGAGGCTCTCCACATCGGCGGGCGGCACGTTGCGGTATCCGGCAAGCATGGCCGAGATGCGTGTTCGCGCAATCAGGGCACGTGCGCCCGCATGGTCGAGGGGAAGAAGGTCGATAGCCTTGTCGCGCAGAAGCTCCGTAGCGGTGCCGCCCGCGCCCGTCATGATGATCGGGCCGAATGTCGGATCGGTCGCGATGCCGACTATCATCTCGGTGCCGCTCTCGGCCTTGATCATGTCTTCCACGGCAAAGCCCTGGATGCGCGCGTCCGGGAAATCGCGCTGTATCCGCCGTTCCATATCTTGTGCGGCCGCAACTGCCGCGTGAGCATCGGGCAGGTTGAGCGCCACGCCGCCCACATCCGATTTGTGCGGTAGATCGCGAGAGACGATCTTGACGGCATAGGGCGCGCTCAGCCAGCAGCAGGCTTCCTCCACTGCTTGCGCGGACGCGGCAAAGCGGGTTGGCGCGATGGGGACACCATAGCCTTCCAGCAGCTGCTTCACCTTGAGCTCGGACAGCAGCGTGCATTGGTCCGCCTGTGCGCTGGCGATAATGGCGCGGGCAGCCGCGCGGTCGGCCTTCACCTCGCGCGTTTGCGCGGGTGCATCGGTCAGGCTTCTGCGAATGCGGCGCGCCTGCGCCAGATAGCCAAAGGCGCGCACGGCGTCATCTGGCGTGGAAAAGACGGGGATGCCTGCCGCCGTAAATATGGACCTTACGGCATTGGCGTTTGCGTCACCGAGCCAGGAGGCAAGGACGGGCTTGCATATGCGCTCTTGTGCCGCCGTGGCGACTTCCCGGCATATCGCCAGCGCCGTCTCGCCTGCTTCGCTGCGTGCCGTGGGGCAGTTCATGACCAGCACTGCGTCGCTTGCCTCGTCCCGCAAGATGGCTCGCAACGCGACGCTGTATCTGGTCGCGTCGGCATCGCCCAGCACATCAACGGGATTGCTGCGTGACCAATCGGCGGGCATGTCCTTCTCAAATATTGCCTGCGTTTCCGGGGTCAGCTCGGCGAGCTGAGCGCCGGTTCGTGCAAGCGCATCGACAGCCAATATACCCGCTCCCCCGCCATTGGTGAGGATCGCCAGCCGGTTGTCAGCGATGGGCTTGCAGGTGCAGAGTATTTCGGCGGCATCGAAAAGCTCGGTGAGGCTGTCGACCAACAGGATGCCCGCCCTGGCGAAGGCCGCCTCATAGACATTATAGGCGCCGATCATGGCGCCGGTGTGAGACAGCGTTGCCCGGGCTGCGAGCTCGCTCTTTCCGGCCTTGATCGCGATGATGGGCTTGGTGAGCGCCGCTGCCCGTGCCGCCACCATGAATTCAGCCGCCTGGGTTACGCCCTCGACGTAGAGAAGAATGGCATGGGTGTGCGGGTCGGTTGCAAGAAGATCGATGAGGTCGCCGAGGTCAGCGTCGGCCATGTCTCCGGCCGAGATGATGGCGGAAAACCCTACGCTGCGGGTCTGCGCCCAATCGAGCACGGCGGTAATCAGCGCGCCGCTTTGAGATATGAGGCCCAGATGGCCGGGCTTTGCCGGGGTGCGTGCGAAGGTGGCGTTGATCCTGGCATGGGGAGACATGATGCCGAGACAATTGGGGCCGACGATCCGTAGGTCATGCCGCTTCGCTGCGTCCAGCACCTCGCCGCGAAGGCCGCCAGCATCGGTCAGCCCGGCTGAAAGGATCACGGCGCAGCGCGTGCCGAGCCTCCCCAACTGATCGATGATCGGAGCTACCGTCGATGCTGGTGTCATGACGATCGCTAGTTCAGGCGCCTCCGGGAGGCTGTCGATGGTCGCGAACCATGTCACGCCTTGTCGGGCGACCGGATGCGGATTGACGACATAGACTTTGCCCTCAAATCCGTCCGCAAGCAGATTGTCGAGCACCAGGGTTCCGACGGCTCCCTTGCGCTCCGATGCTCCGACCAGAACTATGCTTTTGGCATGAAGAAGGGGCGACAGGTTGCGGATCGTCATGGCTCGTACAGCCTTTCACTCAAATGCGCCGCTGGCGCTTGCCTGAGTGATCCTAGGGGATGCGCTGCTCTGGCCGACATTCGTAAATGCCGCAGGCCAATCCCCCCGAACGAGATTTGAAGAAAGGCTACTTACGGGAAGTTGCGAATAGGGAGGCAGCACGCATTTCCTAAAATCGTCTCGAACAGTGTGGAGGCGATGATGCGGGACTCGAGCGACTTAAAGGCTGGCCTATCGAGCCAGGATCTTGCGCGAGAGATCGTTCACGATCTTCGCAACCTGTTCGCCGTGATCACCTCCATCCAGCATCTGCTAATCAAGAAGCTTTCCGGATCGGAACGAGACAAGCTGCTGCGCGCCCTGGGCGCCGCCGCCGTGCGGGGTGGTGAACTGACTTCCCGGTTGCTCTCGAAGAAGGTTCGGGAGGAGCCTCGCCTGTTGGATGTCGGTGCGCAAGTGGCCGATGCTGCTCCCCTTCTCCAGGCCGTCGTTCGCCCTTCCGCCTGTTTGGAGATCGACACGCAGGTAGCCGTACCAGCCGCTCTTGTGAGCGCCGACCCCGCCGACCTTGAAGCGGTGGTGCTGGAGCTTGTCGCGAACGCACGATCTGCTGGCGCGCGCCGAATAGTGCTTCGATGCCGCAGGATCGGCGATTGGATCTGGCTGGTGGTGGCCGACGATGGCCCTGGACTCCTGATGAATGGCAGCATGCCAGAGGCCGGTGCCAGGCAACCGGGCCGCGGAATGGGACTAAACCGAATTCGGCGGGCAATCCGCGACATGGATGGCAGATTGTTGATCCGCGGCAGTGCCGAGGCAGGAATCGGTACGGTAGTCGCCATGCTTTTGCCGGTGGCGTTCCGCGCCGTCAGCAAATCACGCGCCCGAGAATGGCGCGCATTCCCCCGGGACAAGGAGAGTTGTGATGAAAACCGACGGACAGTTGCAGCGTGACGTCATGGACGAACTTGAATGGGATCCCAGCGTCGATCACGCAGACATCGGCGTGGCGGTGAACGATGGGGTCGTGACCCTGTCGGGCTATGTGACCAACTATGTTGAAAAGATTGCTGCCGAAAAGGCGACGAGGCGCGTCAGCGGCGTCAAGGCCATCGCCGAGGAAATCCAGGTCCGCTTCAAGTCCGAGCCGCACACGGCCGACCATGAAATCGCCAAGCGTATCCTCGACATGTTTTCCTGGAACGTCGCCATCCCTCACGAGAAAATCAATGTGAAGGTGGAGAAAGGCTGGGTCACGCTTTCCGGCACGGTGGACTTCCATTATCAAAGCGACGAGGCGAGGAAGGCGACCGCTAGAATTTCGGGTGTAACAGGGGTCAGCAACCTGATCGAGGTAAAGAAGCTGCCCGTTACTTCGGACATCCGTGAACGGATCATTGCTGCATTCAAGCGCCAGGCGGATCTGGATGCCGCAGGTGTCACCATTTTTACAGACGGCAATACGGTTCGCCTGGGTGGCCGGGTGAAGGCCTGGCATGAACGTGGCGTCGCCGAGCGGGCGGCCTGGGCTGCTCCTGGCGTGACCAAGGTCGAGGATAATATCTTGGTCAGCTACTGATCGGATAGCCCCCGCTGAACCCAATGGCACTATCGATGACGTTCATCGGGGGCTTGTCCATTTTATCTTGCCTTTTGGCTGTCGGCCGAGTTGATGGAGAACATCATGTCTTTCGTGGATCGCTTGCGGCAATCGGTTGACGCCATCTTCCTCACGGCGCTTTTCTTCGGACTCATGATAGCAATCGTTGCCATGATCGTCGCCAAACTGCCGGGATGACAGGCGACTGCAGCGACGCGCGATCCACCCTCAGAAATATGCTTGGCGCGTGCGTGTCGATCCTCCACCGAACTCACATTATGGAGCGCGCGACCCGGCCTCCTTTGGAAACTTGCCTAAGTCCAGCAACGCTCATCTGCCGTGAACGGTAGTGAGTCGATGAGAAGTACAGCCGTCAGTACGAATCCTATTGGAGCAGAAACTTAGAACTGAAAAATAATCATGTTGATTTTAATAATTTTAAATCGGCATTTATCAGTTCGTATTTCTTGGCGAGCCTGGAAGAGATAGCGTCGTATAAGCGAAGTGAATTCCTTCGACAGGTGAGGCAGTGTTCAAACGGATAACCGCGCCCTTGGCTGGCTTTGCGGCGATTGTCCTCGCTGTTGCAATCGCATCGGCGGTGCGGGCGTTATTAGACCCCTGGCTGGGCGACAGGTCGGCCTATATGCCATTTATCGTCGCCGTCATGGCCGTCGCGCTGTGGGTGGGTGAAGGGCCGGCAATCCTTGCCACATTGCTCGGCATCGCCGCGAACTTCCTTTTCATGGGCAGGCCCGCAGTCCAAGTGCGCGACATATTCGAAGTGGTCATGTTTGGCGCCACTGCCGCCATCATCATTCTTGTGATCCGTTTCGTTCATAAGGCCAACCTGCGTTTGGAGCGGGCTGAATTGGCGGCGAAGGCCAGCGAACAGATGGCCATGGAGCTGAACCTGTTGATCGACGGTGCTCAAGGCCTGGCCATCTACATGCTTGATCCGATCGGTCATGTCACGATCTGGAACCGCGGGGCCGAGCGGCTCAAGGGATGGACCGAGGAAGAAATCCTAGGCCAGCCAAGCGCCCTCTTCTATCCCGGCGAAGCCGTTGCCGTCGGCAAGCCGCAAGCTGACATCGAGCGTGCACGCAAAGAAGGGAGATTCGAGGAGGAGGATTGGCGTCTTCGCAAGGATGGGTCGGAATTCCTTGCTGCCGTCAGCTGGACGGCTCTTTACGGCGAAGGCGGGGAACTGCGGGGCTTTGCGAAGATCATTTCCGACATCACCGAAAAGCGTTCCGCCGAAGACCGGTTGCGTGCCCACGAAAGCCAATTAACCGCCATCTTGTCTACTGTCCCCGATGCCATGGTGGTCATTGACGAAAGCGGCAAGATGCTTTCGTTCAGCGCCGCAGCAGAGGCGCTCTTCGGTTTCAAGGAATCTGAGGTGTTGGGCAGGAATGTGAGGATGCTCATGCCGTCGCCGGATCGAGAGCGTCATGACAGCTATATCCACCGTTATCTGGAAACCGGTGAAAAGCGTATCATTGGCAAGGGACGGGTGGTCTTTGGCCAGCGGGCCGATGGATCGCTCTTTCCGATGGAATTGTACATCGGGGAAGCGCTGCGGGGAAATGAGCGGATATTCACCGGCTTCGTCCGCGATCTTACCGAGCGGCGTATGATTGAGCAGCAGATGGCGACCTTGCAGGCCGAAATCATCCACGTCACGCGGGTCAGTGCGATGGGCACCATGGCCTCAACGCTGGCGCATGAGCTTAATCAACCGATCGCGGCGGTCGCAAATTATGTCGAGGCGGTTCGCGATCAGATGACCAGCCCCGACAAAAGCGAATGGCCCATGATGCGGGAAGCGCTGGGGGAAGCCGCCAGCGAAGCTTTGAGGGCAGGGCAGATCGTGCGTCGACTTCGGGAATTTGTTTCGCGAGGCGAAGTGGAAAAGACCATCGAAAGCCTCCCTGACCTTGTGAATGAAGCCTCCGTGCTAGGACTCGCGGGATCGAGGGAGATGGGGATTGAGGCGCATTTCGATCTCGATCCCGGTGCGTCACCCGTGCTGGTCGATAAGGTTCAGATCCAGCAAGTTCTGATCAATCTTATTCGGAATGCGTGCGAAGCGATGGCCGATAGCCCGATTAAAAGGCTCACCATTTCGAGCCGTGCCGAAAAGGAAGGTGACATCCAGGTCACCGTATCGGACACCGGTTGCGGCATGGCGCCAGGCGTCGCCAAGCAGTTGTTTACCGCATTTGTCAGCACCAAACCGGAAGGGATGGGCCTGGGTCTGTCCATATGCCGGACGATCGTGGAAGTGAATGGCGGCAAGATATGGATGGATACGCACAAGGGGAAGGGCACCGATTTCCATTTCACCCTCATTCGAGCGCAGGCGGAGGATGTCTATGACCGACAGGAAGCTCATTCACATCGTTGATGACGATGATTCCATCCGGCGATCGGTCGGCTACATGCTCAAGACCTCGGGCTATGCGGTCGAGACGTGGCGTTCCGGGGCCGCATTTTTGAAGGATTTGCGATCGGTGGAGGCGGGTTGTGTCCTGCTGGATGTCCGCATGCCCCAGATCGACGGTCTGGAGGTACAGCGGACCATGGCGGAGCGCGGGATCACGATGCCTGTCATCATCATGACCGGCCACGGCGAGGTATCGGTCGCTGTGCAGGCGATGAAGGCGGGTGCGGTCGATTTTCTGGAAAAGCCGTTTGAAAAGACCGTATTGATCGACGCGATCGGGCGCGCCTTCGGCCGCGTCCGCTTTGCCCAAGGTGCAGCGGCACAGGCCGCCAGTGCCGACGTAATCATCGGCGCCCTGACGGCACGCGAGCGGGAAGTGCTGGAAGGACTTGCTCAGGGCCTTCCCAACAAGACGATCGCCTATGATCTTGGCATATCTTCGCGAACGGTGGAGGTGCATCGGGCTAATCTCATGACAAAACTGCATGTCCACAGCCTGTCAGATGCGCTGCGGATCGCCTTTGCCGCGAGGATGGGACAGAAGGGCCTGACTGGGATCAATACTTAAAGACGTAGCGACGCCGCCGTGCCACCACTTGGGCATGTTGTTGAATCCTGCGGCGCAAGGCGCGAAGACAATGGCCGACCTACCAATCCCCATAGTCATATTGGACGACGACGCGGGATCGAGGAGGTCGATGCAACTCCTGTTGCAGGGACGAGGGTTTAACGTCCGCTCCTTCGCGATACCGGAATTGCTGATCGCCGAGGTGAAAGCGAATAATCCGGCTTGTCTGGTGACCGATTACCTGATGGCGGGGCATGACGGCCTTCAGGTATTGGCTGCGCTCCGCTCGGCGGGATGGAAGGGGCGGGCCATAATGGTGACCGCGTTCGGTTCGACCGAATTGATGCAGAAGGCAATCGCGCACGGCTTTGATGCAGTGCTCGACAAGCCTTGCAAGGAGTCTTCGCTCGTCAATGCGGTTATCGATGCGACGACGCGGGACGTGGGTTCGCAGGTGTGACCATGACGGGCATAACCAAGAAGCAGCCACAGCGACGCTCTTCCGCTGTCGCCCTGGACCTTTTGACGCGGCGCGAGCGTGAAGTGCTTGTGGCGGTCGCCAATGGCCTTACCAATCGGCAGACCGGCGAGTTGCTGGGCATCAGCCACAGGACCGTCGAAGTCCATCGCGCCAGGTTGATGCGCAAGCTGGAAGTGCGATCGGTTGCCCAGCTTGTTGCGCTTTATCTTCTCAAGGGCTTGCCACGCCCAAGCGTCGACAACGCCCTGACCCCATAGCTGTTCTCAAAGGCAGCCGTCTGCTACCATGCCCGGCCCGCCTGACACTTCGTATATTCCCCAATACCTATTGCCACCGATTTCGCGATCATGGTGCCTGAGTCCATTTGATGGCGTCATGGATTGGAGAAAATCATGACCTATGTGTCGGAAGTCATGCATCCGGGAGTCGATCGGGTGGCGCCGGACACCGGCCTCGCCGAACTGGCCCGGATCATGAGGGAAAAGGATATAGGCGCGATCCCGGTGAGCGATGGCGACACGCCGTTGGGGATCGTGACGGATCGGGACATCGCCTTGCGCGGCTTTGCCGGGAACGGACAGGCGAGAGCGATGACAGCCGCAGACATCATGTCGAAACCGGTCGTCTTCTGTCATGCCGAAGACAGCATCGAGGATGCGATCAGGTTGATGGAAAGCCAACAGGTCCGCCGTCTGCCGGTTGTGGATGATCGATCCAACATGGTCGGCATCCTGTCGCTGGGTGACGTCTCGCACTGTGGTCACCGCGATCTTGCGATTGAAGTCATGGCGGCGGTGAGCAGCCATCACGCCTGAGGGAATGACATCCTGACGATGTGAGGAAGAAGATGACCCAGGCAACGATGTTTGACCGCTCGACCACTCAAGCGCCCGATGAGCTTGTCCAGGCTCTCAGGCACCATGCTGAGCCATTGCCTTCGCCTGACAAGGTGGAGGATTTCGGTGCCTGTTTCGATCGGTTCGGAAATGCCAGGGTCGTCCTTCTGGGCGAGGCGACACATGGAAGTTCTGAATTTTATCGTGCGCGCGCCGCGATTACCCGTCGGCTGATAGAAAGGCACGGCTTCACGGTCGTGGCGGTAGAAGCAGACTGGCCCGATGCCGCGCGCATTGACGATTATGTGCGGCACCAGGCGCCGCGTCCCAGGCGGGGGGATGTATTCATACGCTTCCCGACATGGATGTGGCGCAACCAGGAAGTGCTGGCCTTCGCCGATTGGCTGCGGGGACATAATCAGGGTTTGGCGGAAGCGCGCCAGGCATCATTCCATGGCCTGGATGTCTACAGCCTCAGCGAATCCATCCATGCCGTGCTTGCCTATCTCGACAAGGCCGATCCGGACGAGGCGGAGGACGCGCGCCGCCGCTATGGATGTCTGACGCCATGGCAGGATGAACCCGCGCACTATGGACGGGCAGTCACTCTTTCCGGCGGCAAAGGATGTGAAGATGGCGTGGTGGCGCAGCTTCGCCAGCTTCTTGACCAGCGGCTGGACCTGCTCAAACAGGATGGCGAGGCGTGGTTCGATGCCTATCAGAACGCCCGCATAGTTCGCGCCGCGGAACGCTATTATCGCGCCATGTACCGCAGCTCGACCGAAAGCTGGAACCTGCGCGACCGGCACATGTTCGAAACGCTCCAGGCGTTGATGGCGCATCGCGGCAGCGGAACCAAAGCGGTCATCTGGGCGCATAACAGCCATGTCGGCAATGCAGCCGCAACGGCGATGGGTTGGCAGGGTGAATTCAACATCGGCCAGCTTTGCCGTCTCGCCTATGGCGACGATGCCGTGTCGATCGGCTTTGGGACTGACACCGGACTTGTCGCGGCGGCCAGCGACTGGGGCGGGGCGATGGAGATCAAATCCGTCCGTCCCGCGCGCGCGGACAGTTATGAACATGCGTTCCGGCGCACGGGCGTCGTCCGCAGCCTGACTGACTGGCGGGGACCGGGCAAGGAAGCGCTGCGGGATTTGCTCGGCCACACGCTTTTGGAGCGCGCGATCGGCGTCGTTTATCGGCCTGAAACGGAGCGGCTCAGCCATTATTTCGAGGCTGTGCTGGCGGAGCAATTCGATGCCTGGGTCTGGTTCGAACAGACCTCGGCGGTAACGCCATTGGGTCCGGAACGCCCTTCAGGCGCGCCGGAAACCTGGCCTTTCGGATTATGACCATGACGCAGATATTGGTGAACCGGCAGGATGTGACAATCGGCAGGCATGGGCTGCGGGCCTTCCTCGACATGCCGGATGGCGCGACGGGGTTGGTGATATTCGCTCATGGCAGCGGCAGCGGGCGGCATAGCCCGCGCAACCAATATGTCGCCGCTGGTCTGCATCGATCACAGCTCGCGACTTTGCTGGTCGACCTGTTGACGCCGCAGGAAGAGGTGGACCGACGCAATGTCTTCGATGTGCAGTTGCTTGCGCGCCGGTTGAGGGAGGCTGCTGACTGGGCCGACGGCATGGCGCCGCTCGCCACGCTGCCGCTTGGCTATTTCGGGGCGAGTACAGGCGCGGCAGCCGCGATCATTGCCGCTTCGATGCCGGATGACAGGGCGGCTGCGGTTGTGTCTCGCGGCGGCAGGCCGGACCTCGCGGGGGCTGAAGCTCTGGGCCGGGTTCGTGCCGCGACGCTCCTGATCGTCGGCAGTCTGGACCGTGATGTGCTGAGCCTGAATCATGACGCAAAGGCGCTCATGACGGCGCCCGCGGAACTGGTCATCGTGCCCGGAGCGAGCCATTTGTTCGAGGAACCCGGAACGCTCGATCAGGTCATCAGCCTGGCCAGGCGATGGTTCAATTCTCACCTGAAGGGGGAGACCCGATGAAACCCCAATCCATGCTGTTTCACGATCGTCGTGATGCAGGCGTCCATTTGGCCAAGGCGCTGGCACGTTTTGCGCCGAGCCATCCGTTGGTGCTTGCCTTGCCGCGAGGAGGCGTGCCAGTCGCCTTCGAGGTGGCAAGAGCGCTTGATGCGGATTTGGATCTTCTCTTCGTGCGCAAGCTCGGCGCGCCGGGCTACGAGGAACTGGGCATCGGCGCGGTGGTCGATGGGGCAGAACCGCAACTTGTCCTCAATGAGGAAATCGTGCGGCAGCTGGCACCCACGCCGGAGTATATCCGTACCGAGATGCGCAAGCAGTTGGCTGAAATCGATCGGCGTCGGCGCGTCTATCTGGGGAATAATGAACCCATTCCGGTAGCAGGCCGTACCGTGATCGTGGTGGATGACGGCATAGCAACCGGAGGCACGATCAAGGCGGCGCTGAAGGGCATGAGCAAGGCGCATCCCGCGCGGCTCATTCTGGCGGTTCCGGTAGCGCCGGCGGCGGTGATCGCAGGTCTGCGGGAGGAATGCGACGACATCATCTGCCTTTACGAACCCCATCCCTTCTATGCGGTCGGGGCGCACTATGTGGTATTCGATCAGACGAGCGATGCCGAAGTGGTCAAGCTGTTGGCTGATGCGCGTCGGCAACGAAATACCCAATCAGCGTGATTGTGACCTCTACGACAAATTCAGCCCAGTTCGTGCTGCAATAGCCCGTTCAGGATGATCCATAGCCATTCTCCGCTGATCAATTGGGCGGCCAGGAGGGTAAGGATCAACGCGGCTGCGACTATGGCCAATATCAGCCACAGGCGCGTCGCTCGGTTAAACCGTTGCGTCATGGTCACTCTCCGGTGGGCCTGGAGCGCATGATCCGGCCTCAAGGACTGGTCCGGCTGGCGACCACGGCCGATCCGTCGGGCTGGATCTGGATAAGATGATAAGCCTTATCCTCGCATTGCGCCCTCCAGGCGGCGGACGGCGCGGTGGTTCCGGGCATCGGGCCGCTGTCGATTACTTGCTGGCAAGGCAGGCCAGCATCCCGGATGGCACGGAAAAACGCCGCATCCCGGGCCTCTTTGGGCAATGCCGCGATCTCCTCGACATAGTTCATCGTCGAACCATTCGTCTGGGGCGCGGGCGCTTCCGTCTCGTTCGCCGGTTTACACGCGCTGATGACCAGCGCAGCGGCCAATAGCGGAAGTGTTCGCATTGCGATGCTCCTTCAACTGACAAGATGGAGAAGCCTATTTCCCACGTCCCGGATGCGTCGCCCATCGGGACATATACTTATTCCAGCCGTCGGGAGGGGCGCATAGCCTCACGGGCATGAAGAGGATCGTCACGCTCACGATGAATCCGGCCATCGATGTCGCCTATGAGGCGGATCGGGTCTTTCACACCCGCAAGATGCGGGCGCGCCAGGAACATTATGATCCGGGCGGGGGTGGCATCAACGTGGCTCGGGTGATTGCGCGGCTGGGCGGCACGGCGCGCGCTTATTATCTGTCCGGTGGAGCAACCGGACCTACGCTCGACGGGCTGCTGGATCAGCATGGGCTGGTCCGGTTCCGCATACCCATTGCAGGCGACACCCGCATCAGCACATCCATCTATGAGCGGGAGACGGGTAAGGAATATCGTGTCGTGCCACAGGGGCCAGAGCTGACGGCCGAGGAATGGCAAGCCGCCCTGCATCATCTCGATGGCCCGCAGGCTGACTTCCTTGTCGCCAGCGGATCGCTGCCTCCCGGCGTGCCGGATGATTTCTACAGTCGAGTGTGTCAGCTGGCGCAACGCCACGGCATGCGCCTCATCCTCGACACTTCAGGCAAGGCGCTGCAAGAGGCGGTCAGCGGCGGGGGCCTCTATCTTGTCAAACCGAGCATCGGTGAGTTGCGGCAACTGGTTGGCCGAGCGTTGATGGAGGAAAGCGAAATCTGCGCCGCCGCGCAGGAGATCGTGGATAGCGGCAAGGCGGAATATGTCGCCGTGACGATGGGTCGCGATGGCGCGATACTGGCTAGCCGCTCAGGGACCTGGCGATTGCCTGCCGTCCCTGTGGAAACCAGGAGCGCGGTGGGGGCTGGCGACAGTTTCCTGGCGGCAATGGTTTTCGCACTCGGCTGTGAGCGTGATCCCGTCGGGGCATTCCGTTACGGAATTGCCGCAGGTGGAGCGGCGGTCCTGACGCCCGGCACTGACCTCTGCCATCGCGAGGATGTCGAGCGCTTGTTCGCCCTCGTGCCGTCCATTGCGCCATCACAGGAAACATGCCGGGCCGACGCCCAAGCGTAGTCCCTGCCATAAGGAAGAAGGATGACTGCCATGAAGGCCAGCGACATCATGACTTTGGGAGCGGCCACGACCACGGCTACAAGTTCCTTGGCAGCTGCCATCAAGTGCATGTCCGATCACCGGATCAGCGCTCTCCCGGTCCTTGACGAGGAGGAACGTCTGGTGGGCATCGTCACGGAGGGAGATTTTTTCCGGCAAGACCTTGGGCCTTTCCGGCTCGATGCCCTGGTTAGCGCCGAGGCGGAGGAGCGGGCACGCTCGCTGGCCTCTATGACAGTTGCCGAGATCATGTCGACGCAGCCGATCACCGTTGATGGAGGTGAATCGCTGGAGGAAGCGATTGCCATCATGGAAGGGCGGGCAGTGAAGCGTCTGCCAGTCACATCGAACGGCAAGCTGGTCGGCCTGCTCAGCCGCGCTGACATTCTGCGCTTCCTCGTGGATAGATGATCTAGACCAGCCCGTTATCGCGCAACGCGGCGCCGATCAGGGGCGCGAGAGGGGCCTTGTTCGTAGGCCCATCGATACTGTCGCTGCTGAAGATAGGCGCGATGCCCTCTGCCTTCATGATCGCAAGATCGTCGGCGCTCGCCAGGCAATGTGTCACGATGGCTTCAACCGATGTCGCGCCTGTGTCGTGCAGAAGCCGCGCCGCCTCGATTAACGTCCGCCCGCTGGCAATCATGTCGTCCACCAATATGGCGCGGCGGCCACGAACCGTTTCGATGTCGGGGATCGCAAGCCTGACCTGCCTGTCGCCCAGCCTTTGCTTTGTCGCCACCAGCGTGCTTAGGCCCAGCGGTGCTGCGACAGCCTTGGTCCACTGACGGGATTCACTGTCCGGCCCGATGATGACGGGATCGTCCCGCGCGTCGATCAGGGTAGCGAGAAGGGGCGCGGCGGATAGGCTGATCGCAGGGATGCCGGGAATGACCTCGCTCAGGGCGGCTATGCGATGGAGATGAGGATCGACCGTCACCAGTCCGTCGAAATGGTCCGCTATCAGGCCGCCGATGACTTTCTGGCTGACGGCTTCTCCGGCGCGGAAGGCTTTGTCCTGCCGCATATAGGCAAGGTAAGGCGCGACAAGGATGACGCGTTCCGCGCCCTGATCACGCGCAGCGGAGGCCGCCAGCAACAGTTCGATGATCTTGTGGTCGGGATCGTTAAGTGAGCGATAGAAAATGGCGGTTCGAGCGGGTGTCGGTACACGGATCAGGCATTCCCGGTCGGGAAATCGGTGAACCTCGACGGCGAGCGTCGGCGTGTCCAACAGTGACCCCAGCCTGCGGGCCGGTGCCATGCCATCGGCGAAGGCGAAGAGGACCGCGCTCATCGAGCGACCTCATATCCGGAATCTTCCATCGCCAGATCGCGCGCGAAGCCGAGACCGGTTCGCGACTGGGCATGGATACGGTAAAGCGCTTGTCCCTTCCGGACATCGCTGCCCACCTTGTGCAGCAGGTCGATGCCCGCGCCCTTGTCCATCGGTGCACCGGCAAGCCGGGCGATGCGCGCTATGCGATGGCAATCAATCGCCTGCACCCGTCCGTCATGGGGGGCCTGAATCTCGTGAACATGCTCGCCCGGCGCATGTTTGGCCGTCTGCCGCCCCTGCGCCTCGATCAGCCGTTCCATCGCCGCAAGCGCTTCGCCCGAGGCGAGCAGTTCCATCGCCCGTGCATAGCCTCTGCCACCTCGCAGCGCGGGATCGAAATCGAGCACTCGTCCGGCCAGAAACAGGGCATGTTCGCGAAGGTCCGGCGGAGCATCGCCGTCGTTGCGCAGCACGGCCATGACATCGCGTGCCTCAAGCACCGGGCCGACGCCGCGCCCAACAGGCTGTGATCCGTCCGTGGTCACGATATCGATCACGAGACCGATCTTGTCGGCCACATGTTCGAACAGCTTGCGCAGCCGGACTGCATCATCCTGTGTGCGGACCTTCGCTGTTGGGCCGACGGGTATGTCGAGCACCAGATGCGTGGAACCCGCCGCCAGCTTCTTGGACAGGATGGACGCGACCATCTGGTCGAACGTGTCGATCCGCAAGGGCCGCTCGACCGAGATCAGCACATCGTCCGCTGGCGACAGGTTCACCCGGCCACCCCACGCCAGCACCGCCTTTTCCCGGGCGACGATAGCCCGCATGTCCGCTTCGCACATGTCGACATTGGCGAGCACTTCCATCGTGTCGGCCGTGCCGGATGGAGAGGTGATCGCGCGTGACGAGGTTTTGGGCATGATGAGGCCGTGAGCCGCTACGATCGGCACGACGATCATCGATGTGCGGTTGCCGGGAATGCCGCCGATGCAGTGCTTGTCCACCACGAGCGGGGCTTTCCAATCGAAGCGGTTGCCGACATCGGCCATCGCACAGGTGACCGCCAGCGTTTCCTGCGTGCTCATGAAGCTGGCGCAGGCGACCAGGAACGCGCCGATTTCCATAGGGGAATAGCGATGCGCCGCGATGTCCCGGATGATGGCTGAAATTTCGTCATCCTGCAGGGTGTCGCCGTCGATCTTGCGACGGACAAATTCCAGGCTGGCGGGGGGCATTGCCTGTGCGATCGCCACGGGCGAACCTTCGGGCAGGCCGAGCCGCCTGAACGCCTGCTCGCCCAGGCCAATCTCTCCCGGTTCCAGCAGGGTCGGCTCATCCACGAGCGCCAGCGTCGCGAGGATTTCGGCACTGTCCCCGCTTACCCGTATCTTGCGCAGCGCTTGAAATTGTTCCGCGGAATAGCCGTTGCTTTGGCGCAGAAGAAAGGCGGTGTTTTCCGGATAGGTGTCGATTGCCAGACGCTTGATCGTCAGCATGGCCTGCCCACCTCATGTCGTTGCCGTTCGCCCATCGGGAATGTCAGCTTCCGTCGCTCGTGCGTGGGGGCAGGGGCGTTCCAAAGAGTTCCTCGGCCACGCGCGCACAGATGCTGGCGGCGCGATCGCGGACCCGCTGGAGTTGGCCCTCGAAAAAAGCGGCATCCGCGCTCTCCACCACGTCCCCAATATGCAGCGCCTCGGATGATTGCATCGCAAAGGCGCGGAAGAGGTAGGTGCCCGAAAGCGCGCGAAGCGCCTCTGTCTGACCCTGGGCGGCAAGCCAGTCCTCCGAAGCGCCAGAGGTCGTGATGGCGCAGAGATGACCTTTGCCGAGCAGTCCTTCACCCGACTTGTTCTGAACCTGACGCACAGTCGTTCCCGCGCCCAGAACGCGATCGATATAACCGACAAGCATGGCTGGCGGCATGCCGAACCAGATAGGAAAGACGAAGACGACCACATTGGCGCCGCGCAATATGTCCAGTTCCGCCGTTACGTCGGGCGACAGGTGATAGCCCTTGCGATCAGGCCGTTCGCCATTCTTCAGCACCGGGTCGAAATTCATGGCGTACAGGTCGCGCAGGATAGACTGTTGCCCCGCAGCCTCCACAGCCTGGCAATAGGCATGGGCGACGGCGGCGTTGAAGCTGTGGGGATCAGGGTGCGCGAGCACCACTGCATGCCGAATAGGAGAAGGAGTAGCTCGGGGCATCGGAACCTCCATCTTCACGAATGGCGATGTCTCGCCTCCTCATATTCATCAAGTATGCGCCGCATCTGGGCGAGGGCCTCGCGGCGTGCCCGCTCGTTCTTGATGCGGCCGAGATGCTGTTTGAGATGGGTGATAAAGTCGGCATAGTCATTCTGCCAATCCGGCCCGCTAAGCTGTTCCATGTCCACGCGACCTGTCTGGATACGCTTCGCCTGCGTTCCCGGCTCAAGCGCATAGACCTCGCCGATCTGCGGCGTGATGATATTTGTGGCGGGATCGTCTGCCTGAACGAGGGTCCGCAACGCTGCCACCGCTTCGGGTTCGCCATGATCGAGGAAAAGGCTGCCGGTTATCGGTCGGCGCCCACTGATCCAGCTGTGCAGTTCGTCGCGGTCGGCATGGGCGGAATAGCTGTCGATCCGCCGAATGCGCGCGCGCACATTAACATCCTCGCCGGAGATACGCACACGCTGCGCGCCGTCGAGAAGGACCCGGCCAAGCGTGCCCTTCGCCTGAAAGCCCACGAACAGGACTGTCGATTCCCGCCGGAAGAGATTATGCTTCAGATGATGGCGGATGCGGCCTGCCTCGCACATGCCCGATGCCGCCATGATGATCGCGCCCGACATGGTGTTGAGCCGAACGGATTCCGCGACATCCTCGACATAATGGATCGAGGGATGCCGAAAAATATCTTCGCCGCCCGTATCTTCCAGTTCGGATGCATGAGCCGCGAACACCTTGGTCGCCCGGCTTGCGAGCGGTGAGTCCACGAAGATCGGGACGTTAGGAATCCGGTTGGCATCGGCCAGCTTGGCAAGGTCGAGGAGCATTTCCTGCGTCCGCTCGAGCGCAAAGCTGGGGATCACGAGATTGCCGCCGCGGCTTAAGGCATCCTTGATCTCGGCCTCAAGTTGACTGCGGCGCTGCTCGATCGTGAATTTATCCCGCGCGCGATCGCCATAGGTCGCTTCGCAGACCACATGATCGACGCCGGTCGGCGCTTGCGGGTCGGGATGGAAGGCTTTGTTGACCGGCCCCAGGTCTCCCGACATCAGCAGGCGCACCCCCGCCGCCTCGATTTCCACGGACGCCGCGCCCAATATATGCCCGGCATTCCAGAAGCGCGCGCGAAATCCGGGCGCCGGATCGAACCAGTCGCCCAGCGGCACGGGACGGCTGAGCCGCCACGCATCCAGCGCATCCTCTTCGGTGTAGAGGGGCTCAAACAGGCTCTCGCCCGCGCGGTCGCGGCGTCGGTTACGGCGGTCCGCCTCGCTTTCCTGGATCCTGCCAGCATCCGCCAGCATATATTCCAGCAGGTCAGACGTCGCGGGCGTGCACCAGATTGGCCTCTTATAACCCTGCGCGGCCATTTTGGGCAAAAGACCGCAATGATCGATATGGGCATGGGTCAGCACGACCGTGTCGATCTTGGCGGGGTCGAAGCTGAAGGCGCCGTGGTTCAAGGTTTCAAGCGTGCGCGATCCCTGGAACAGCCCGCAGTCGACAAGGATGGCTCGATCGCCCAGCCGCAATTCCATGCAAGAGCCCGTGACCGTGCCTGCCGCGCCGTGGAATGTCAGAGTCAACGCTGAACTCACGCGAACCTCTCCCGCTCATCTTTTTCCCGATCATACCTCAATAGGCCAAAGAAGGAGAGAGGCAGTCCGTAGTTATACGGATGAGGCGGCCCCCATGCCTGTCATCCGTATCATTCCCAATGTTCCTTATGGCATGGCCTCTGCAAACTCCCGCCCCATGACCACCGAAACGCTAGCTGCGCCCCCGCCCGTCAAGGATGACGTGATCGTCTGGTTCGATGCGCTCGGACGCGCCGATGTCGGGCGCGTGGGTGGCAAGAACGCCTCTCTTGGCGAGATGGTCGCCATACTCGGCAAGGCAGGCGTGCAGGTTCCGCCGGGCTTTGCAACAACGGCGTGGGCCTATTGGGCGTTCATCGACCATAACCGCATTGGGGATCGACTCGCTGCCATCGTGGCGCAGTATCGGAACGGGACGATGCCGCTTCATGAAGCGGGTGAGGCAGCCCGCCGCCTGTTTCTGGATGCGGAACTGCCGCCGCAAATCGCCGAACCCATTATCTCCGCTTATCGCGATTTATCGCGCAATGCCTGCAAGCATGAAGTCGCTGTCGCGGTGCGATCCAGCGCGACCGCAGAGGACCTGCCGGACGCCAGTTTTGCTGGGCAACAGGAGAGTTTTCTCAACGTCGTTGGCGAGCGCGCCTTGCTCGACGCATGTCGGCGTTGTTTCGCCTCGCTCTTCACCGACCGGGCGATTGCCTACCGCGAGGCCAAGGGTTTCGACCATCTGCGGATCGCGCTTTCCATCGGCATCCAGATCATGGTGCGATCCGATCTGGCCGGGTCCGGCGTCATGTTCTCGATCGACACGGAGACCGGATTTCCGCGCGTCGCCGTCATCAGCGCGGCCTGGGGCCTGGGCGAGACCGTGGTGCAGGGCCGCGTCGATCCCGACAGCTATCTGGTCTTCAAGCCTTTCCTCTCGGACGGGCGACTGAAACCGATTGTGGAAAAGCGGATCGGTGCCAAGGCGCAGAAGCTGGTCTACGCGACGGGCGGCAGCGCGCGTACCGAACTGGTCGATTGCAGCCGTCACGAGCGCGAGCATCATGTCCTGGAAGACGAGGAGATATTGGAACTGGCGCGCTGGGCCGTGCTGATCGAGCAGCATTATGGCTGCGCGATGGACATGGAATGGGCCAAGGATGGAGAGAGCGGCAAGCTCTTCATCGTGCAGGCGCGACCGGAAACCGTGCATGGCGCGCGATCCGCCACCGCGCTCAAAACCTGGCGGCTGACGGCCAAGGCGCCCGCGCCGCTCGCCACGGGCGCAGCTGTCGGCGACGCGATCGCTGCCGGGGCAGCCTGCATCATTCGCAGCACCGATGACATAGCGAGCTTTGTCGATGGAGCCATCCTCGTCACCGACAACACCGATCCTGATTGGGTGCCCGTCATGCGGCGCGCGGCGGGCATCGTCACGGATCACGGTGGCCCGACCAGCCATGCGGCCATTGTCAGCCGCGAACTGGGCGTCCCTGCGGTCGTGGGAACCGGCGACGCCACGAGCCGCATTGCGGCGGGCCAGGAAATAACGCTCTCCTGCGCCGAAGGCGACCGGGGTCAGGTCTATCCCGGCCGGTTGCCTTTCACAGGCGAAGAGGTGGATACGGCCAGTCTGCCTGCATCGCGGACGCAGTTGATGCTGAACGTCGCCAGTCCCGCCAAAGCCTTCCGCTGGTGGCGGCTTCCCTCTCATGGCGTAGGCTTGGCCCGGATGGAATTCATCATCAGCAATCTCATTCGTGTGCATCCGATGGCGCTTGCCCACCCCGATCAGGTGACCGACATCGCCGAGCGTCGGGAGATTGAAAGTCTGACCCGCGGTTATGCGCATCCGCGCGACTATTTCATCGAGACATTGGGCCGGGGCATCGGGAAAATCGCCGCCGCGCACCATCCGCATCCTGTGATCGTGCGCCTATCCGACTTCAAGACCAATGAATATGCCCATCTGCTGGGCGGCGCCGCGTTCGAGCCGCATGAAGAAAATCCCATGCTCGGTTTCCGGGGTGCGTCGCGTTATTATCATGAACGCTATCGCGACGGCTTCGCGCTGGAATGCCGCGCCATCCGCTTCGTGCGGGAAACGATCGGCTTTGAGAATGTCATTGTCATGATCCCCTTCTGCCGGACGCTGGCCGAAGCGGACAAGGTCATCACCGAAATGTCGCGGCATGGGCTGATGCGAGGCGAGCGGGGGTTGCAGCTCTACATGATGGCCGAAATCCCTGCGAATGTTGTCCTCGCTGAACAGTTTGCCGCCCGCTTCGACGGCTTTTCGATCGGCTCCAATGATCTGACGCAACTCGTTCTCGGCGTCGATCGTGATTCCGATCTGCTCGCCCCGCTGTTTGACGAGCGCGATCCGGCGGTAATGCAGATGATCGCAGACCTCATTGCTCGCGCGCGAAAGGCGGGCGTGAAGGTGGGAATATGCGGGCAGGCGCCGAGCAACTATCCCGAATTTGCCGAGTTCCTCGTGCGGGAGGGTATCGATAGCATCTCCCTCAACCCCGATAGCTTCGTTGCCACCCTGAAGACCGTTGCCCTAGCGGAGGCCAGACCGATATCGTCGGCCGGGTAAAGTTGCCAGTTGCAGCAGCTTTCTTCAGCATAAGCACAAACTCTGCATTGAGAGACTATCTTGCGGCGGCCTTAATCGTCACCGTGGTTTACCTGTCGTCCTTCGATGGGAGATGAGAATAGAGATGGTAGGTGGGCATCTTGGTCTTGTCGGCCTCTCCACGTCACAGGCGCGCGAGCGGCTGGCGGAGGATGGCCCCAACGAATTGCCCCGGCCAAACCGACGGACGCCCCTGCGCATCGCGATGGAGGTGCTGCGGGAGCCGATGTTCGCCATGCTGCTCGCGGCGGGCGTTGTCTATCTGCTGCTCGGCGACCGCACTGAGGCGCTGATCCTGCTCGGCTTTGCTGGCTTGTCGATCATCATCACGATCGTGCAGGAGGCGCGCACGGAACGCACGCTTGAGGCACTGCGAGACCTCTCGGCACCGCGCGCCCTGGTTGTACGTGACGGGGAAACCCTGCGCATCCCTGGTCGTGAGGTCGTAAATGGCGACATTCTGGTGTTGGAAGCGGGGGACCGGATCGCAGCGGACGCACTGGTGGTCGAGGCACGGGAGCTTGAAGCAGACGAGTCGCTGCTGACCGGCGAGGCTGTGCCGGTGCGCAAGCGGCGCGGGGCCTCAGGGGATGCTGAACGCGCGGAGCCGGGGGGCGACGATACCCCTCATCTCTTTTCTGGAGCGATCGTGACGCATGGCGGGGGCATCGCACGGGTAACGGCTACCGGCACGCACAGCCGCATTGGCCAGATCGGGCGGTTTCTCGAAACATTGGAGACAGAAGCGCCGCATCTTCACAAGGAAACCACCCGAATGGTGAGCCTGTGCGCGGTCGGCGGTGTCGCCGTCGCACTGCTGGTGGTCCTGCTGTACGGATGGCTGAGGGGCGACTGGATGGCCGCGCTGCTGGCCGGGATCGCGACGGCGATGTCGTTGCTGCCTGAAGAGTTTCCGGTGGTCCTCACCATATTCCTGGCCATGGGCGCATGGCGTATTGCACAGGTCGGCGTGCTCACCCGACGGGCCTCCGCGATAGAGGCTCTGGGTGCGGCCACGGTCCTGTGCACGGACAAGACCGGGACACTGACTCAGAACCGGATGACCGTCACTGAATTGTGGCTGCCGTCAGGTGAGGCGGCGGTTCTTGGCGAGGGATTACCGCAAGCGCAATTCCATGACCTGATCAGCGCGGCTGCCCTGGCGAGCGCTCCCGTGCCGGTCGATCCGATGGAGGTGGCATTCCACACCGCTGCTCGGGATGTCCGGGTTCCTGCTCGCGAAGACTGGCTCTTGGTCCACACCAACGGTCTTCAGCCGGACCTCCTCGCAATGTCCAATGTCTGGCGGCCCGCGACCGCCGGGGAACCATTGCTTGTTGCCGCGAAGGGCGCACCGGAAGCGATCGCGCGCCTTTGTCGGCTGGACGAAGGCACTCGTTCGGCCCTTGAGCAGGCGGTTCAGGTCATGGCGGCTCGCGGGATGCGCGTTCTGGGCGTGGCTTCTGCCAATATAGCGGAGCCAAATGCCGGGATAGGGCATGAAGCGCACGCGTTCAGTCTTCTCGGGCTGATCGGCTTGTCCGATCCGCTGCGGGCGGGGGTTCCGGAAGCCGTGGCCCAATGCCACACGGCCGGGATCCGGGTGGTCATGATAACCGGCGACTACCCCGCCACCGCGCAGGCTATTGCGCTACAGGCGGGAATCGGCGCAGGCGCGCTCATGACTGGCGGCGACGTCGCGGCAATGTCCGACGCGGAGCTTTGCGCGCGGGTGAAAGACGTGGCTATTTTCGCGCGCACCATGCCGGAACAAAAGTTGCGAATTGTCTCGGCGCTCAAATCGGCGGGAGAAGTGGTCGCTATGACCGGCGACGGCGTCAACGACGCACCGGCGCTCAAGGCCGCCCATATCGGCATCGCCATGGGCAAGCGTGGCACGGACGTAGCGCGGGAGGCGGCGGCCATCGTCCTGGTTGAGGATGATTTCGGCGCCATCGTCGTCGCCATTCGGCTCGGCCGCCGCATCTATGACAATATCCGCAAAGCCATAGGTTTCATCTTCGCGGTCCATGTGCCGATCGCAGGGCTTGCCGTTTCCCCACTTCTGCTGGACCTTCCGCTGGTGCTGGGGCCAATCCAGATAGCCCTTCTCGAAATGATCATCGATCCGGTTTGCGCGCTCGTCTTCGAAGCCGAACGGGAAGAAAACCGTATCATGCGCAGGCCGCCGCGCAATCCGGATGAACGCCTCTTTTCCGGACGTCTGGTCCTGCCGAGCATCGCTTATGGCGGAATTGCCTTCGCGCTGCTCCTCGCTCTCCACATCTGCGCAACCGTCTGGGGCTATGACCCGGCCCGCGTGCGGGCGCTCCTTTTCTTCGGGCTGGTGACGTCCATCATGGCGTTGGTGCTGGTCAATCGGTCCTTCAGTACATCCCTGACGAGCGCCGTCTGGCGGCACAATGTTTCGCTGCGCTATGTCGCGCTGCTCGTCCTGCTGGCTTGCGCGCTGATATTCATGCTGGAACCTCTGCGCCGGGTTCTGGACTTTGCTCCGTTGAAGCTGACGGATTTAGCCCTCCTGATCCTCATGCCCGCCTGCGTTCTCCTTCTGTGCGAACTGCTCAAGGGGCGTATGGGATGGAGCGCAGGTCGCGCCGCGCGCGCGGATTGACGCACGGTCCATCTCCATGTCAGCTTTTTTGGACCCCGCCGCGGATCAATGCTTGCGCACAAACTCCGCTCGCAGGACCAGGCCTTTGATGCCCTCATAGCGGCAGTCGATTTCCTGTGGGTCGCCCGTCAACCTGATCGACTTGATCACGGTGCCCTTGCGCAGCGTCTGCCCGGCGCCCTTCACCTTCAGATCCTTGATCGTGATGACGCTGTCGCCGTCCGCCAGAAGGTTGCCGGCGGAATCATGCACTTCAACCCGGTCTGCGAGCTGGTCCTTGGCCGCAGCCTCCGCTGCGGAGATCCACTCGCCCGAAGCTTCGTCATAAACATATTCATCATTTGTATCGGTCATTTCAAATCCCCGGATC
The DNA here is from genome assembly GCA_946886365.1 of uncultured Novosphingobium sp. The sequence goes on along the minus strand of CAMPIM010000004.1, from coordinate 13,964 downwards.
TGGTGGTTAGTTGAGCCGCTGGGCTGCGGAAGTTGGTGCGAGAATGATTGCCCTTGCGAGGCGGAGGGCATCGGGAAAATCATCGCTGAAGATGACGCGCCGATCCGCCGGTCCCAGGGATACCCGCTTGAGCATCGCCATGGGTTGGGCCTGAACACCTGAAACTAAGATCTGCGTCCCGGCGGAGGCCGCTTGCCGGACGATTTCCTCGATCGCCGTCACGCCGCTCGCATCAAGCAGGGGCACCTGTCGCAGTCGAAGAATGATGACCTTCGGCGTGGGGCCGACCCGCCGCAGCGTATCCAGCAATTCATTCGCGACGCCAAAGAAGACCGGTCCATCGACACGGAACACCTCGACACCCGGCGGAAGGGCATCGCGCTGGTGGATGTCCTCCCTTTCTTCGGGTGGCGGCGTTCCATCACCGCTGTCGTTCGCAATCTCCACCGTGCGGCTCATGCGCATCATGAACAGCAGCGAAGCCAGTGTCACCCCTACGCCGATCGCCACGGTGAGATCGACCAGAACAGTAAGGCCGAAGGTCAGCAGCAACAGGCCCCGGTCGCCATTGGGCATTCGCAGCAACTGGATGAAGCGATGATGTTCGCTCATGCCCCAGGCGACCATGAACAGGATGGCGGCGAGCGCTGCCAGCGGCACGAAGGCCATGAGATCCGAGGCGAACAGGATGAACAGCAACAGGAACAGCGCGTGCATCATGCCCGCGATGGGCGTGATGGCGCCCGCCTTGATGTTGGTCGCCGTGCGGGCGATGGCGCCCGTCGCTGGCAGGCCACCGAACAATGCGGATGCGATGTTGGCGACGCCCTGGCCGACAAGCTCCTGATTGGATCGATGCCTTGATCCGATCATGCCATCGGCCACGACCGCAGACAGAAGTGCCTCGATTCCCGCCAGAAACGCGATCGTGAAGGCAGAGGGGACGACTGCTTGAAGCTTGGCGAGAGAGAAATCTGGCAAAGCGGGTACAGGAATTCCGGTGGGCAGGTTTGGAAAGCGCGATCCGATCGTTTCCACCGGCAACTGAAGCAGCGCCGCCAACGCTGCTGCCAATATGACCGCGATCAGAAAGCCCGGCGCCCGTGGCGCCCATTTGCGCAGGGCGATGATCAGCGCCAGCGATCCGGCGCCAATCGCCAAGCTCAGTATCTGGACGCTGTCCAGCGCAGCGAAATAGGCCTGCCATTTGGGGATGAAATCGGCGGGAACACCGCCGTCTATCCGCAGGCCGAGAAAATCCTTCACCTGGCTCGACGCGATAATGACGGCGATGCCTGCGGTGAAGCCGATGACGACGGGTTGGGGAATGAAGCGGACGAGACTGCCCAGGCCCGAATATCCAGCAATGATCAGCATCAGCCCAGCCATCAGCGTCGCCATGAGCAGTCCGTCATAGCCATGTTGGGCGATGACCCCGAAAACGACGACGACAAAGGCGCCTGTCGGCCCACCGACCTGAACCCGCGACCCGCCGAGCGCCGAAATCAGGAAACCGGCTATAACGGCTGTGATGAGCCCCTTGTCAGGAGACGCTCCACTCGCGATCGCCAGCGCCATGGCAAGGGGCAGGGCGACAATCGCGACCGTGAGTCCGGCAATGCAATCGCGCCGCAGGCGATCGACCGAATAGCCCTCGCGCAGGACCGTGATCAGCTTGGGCGTGAAGGCGACAAGCCGCGCGTTACGATCCATCGTCTTGGGCCGTCTGATCGAACAGCACAGAGGGCACGCGCCTGGGTTGCTGGCCGGACGCTGTTTCCCTCAGGCGGACACCACGTCCCGCGCCACTACTCGGGGCATTCTCGCCGATAATCTCGATCCCTGCCGCTTCGAGCGCGCTGATCACCTTCACCAATGTATCAACGACGCTTCGCACCTGCCCATCGGAGGCCTCCATGCGCTGGATCGTCGGCAGCGACACGCTCGCCAAAGCGGCGAGTTGGCGCTGATCGATACCGAGCAATGCTCGCGCGGCCCGCATTTGCTGAGAGGTGATCATTGGTCCTCAAATGATGTATAGAACATCAAGTTACATTCTTTGAACATATATATGCAATGTGATAGGTCAAATCTAGATTTCATTTATCGGATTTGGCGGACTGGCGAGGGCAAACTCACCGTCGTAATGAAGTCAAACTGAATAGTCCGGACGACCGTCGTCCTTACGCACCAGTTTCGTCCGCATCAGTTTCTCGCACGGGAGGATGAGCAACCCGAAGCCTCACCTCCCACGAAATGCTGGTTTAATCGCCGCATCGGATCGGCGCGACAGCCCTCTTTTACCTTGCGGCAAGCTGGGGCGGCGCTATGAAGAGCGCGCTGGATCGCGCGACAGGGGGCTTGCACGGACAGATCCGGCGAGGCTGGGGGGATAGCCTTGAGCGCTATAGGGAATTTCTGTCGGATCTTGGCCGGGCTGGGCGCTTTGGGCCTGTCATCTGCGCTGGCCGCGCAACCGGAGCTTGACCGGCCGCTGTTGCAGGACAGCTTTCGCATCGGCAGTGGCGGCGGAGCGCTCTGTCAGGCGCAGAGCGTCAACGGCGACCCGGCAAGCCGCACCATGTTCGATCGCGCCTGGGCCGTTGTATGTCGTGACGCCGCGCGTCCGGTAGGCCGTATCTATGCGCTCCGGCGGAGCGGGGCCGATAGCGAAGCGGCGCTGCTTGAAAGACTGTCGGCATCGCGCCGATCTTCCGCGAACTGCGCCGCGCCGGGCGGCATGACCTTGCCCGATATTGGTGCGGTAACAGTCCGCAATTGCTCCAGCGAAGCGGGCGCTTACCGCATCCTGTCCGTCGAACGGGGCAAGACGCTTTATGTGACGCAGGGCTTCGCGCCCTATGACACGGTCTTGGACCTTGGCCTGCGCACCGTCATGTTGGGCCGCACCGTGCCGGGCAAGATAGACATCGTTACGACCGGTGGCAGCAATGCGGCGGCCTTTGCCCGGATGCAGGCGGCGACCCTCGATCCGCAGACCGTGATGGCGGAGGGCTATCGTCGCAACGCTTCCGGCAACTATGCGGAGGCTGCGGAATTTTTCGACAGCCTGACCGATCGCCTTGCCCGTAATCCCGATACGCAAGCCTTAAGCCCCGCGGAACGGGCCAACCGACGACACGAATATCTCGTGAACCACGGTTTGCAATTGTCCAACCTTGGCCTGTTCGATCAGGCCGATGCCGCTTTTGCCCAGGCTCGCGCCGTGCCGACGGCCGACGCTGTCCAGCTCCGCCTGCGCCGTAATTTCGACGCGGTGCATCACCTCAATCAGCGCGATCTTCAAGGCGCGCTCGCCTTGCTCGACCAGCCAGTGGAAGGCGGGACGGCGCTTGCCGCTGGCACGGATGGCGCAGTGACCCTGCCGAGCGACGTGGCGGCGGAATTGAGCAGTGGCGCGCCTGAAACGCGGGCACTGGGTGTACGACAGGATACGGCGCTTACGCCGCGTGAGCGGGCGGCCATACTCGATGCGCAAGCACAGCAATTGCGCGGCACCATCTTGCGCCTGTCGGGCAAGCCTCGGGAGGCGCGCACCGTGCTCACCCGGGCGCTCAACGACGTGCAGCGGGTGCGCGATGGCCGTGTGACCTCGATCACCCGGCTGCGCGCGCAACTGCTGGGCGAGATCGCGCTGACGCACGAAGCGGAGCAGGATTATGGCGGTGCCGAGGCGCGGCTCAATCAGGCCGTCAGCCTGATCGCCGCGCAATATCCCGAAACGATGGCCCTCAACGGCGCGCGTGCTCGTTTGGGCGCGTTCCTCGTGCGGCGCGGGCGGACTGATGAGGCGTTGAAGACCTATCGCGCGATCATGACGTCCACCGTGGCCAATCGCGGCACGCTGACGGCGATGGCGAACCAGTTGCAGCCCTATTTCACGCTGCTCACGTCCGAAATGCCCCGGCGCCCCGAACTTGCGGCGGACCTGTTCGAAGCGTCGCAATTGCTGGTGCGTCCCGGTGCGGCCGAGACGCTGGAATTGCTGAGCCGCGAATTGTCGGCGGGCGACGGAGAGGCCGCGCGTCTTTTCCGCCAGTCGACATCTCTCTCTCGCGATATAGAGCGTGGCCGCATCGCCCTCGCCCAATTGCGTGAAGCGGGCAAGGGCGACAGCGCGACCCAGGATGAGATCGCGCGGCGGCAGGCAGAGATCGACGTGCTGGCGACCGATCAGGCCGCGACGCTGACGGCACTGGCCGCCTATCCCCAATATCGCGCCGTCAGCCCGCAGGCGCTGACCCTTGGCGAAATGCGCGGAACGTTGAAGGCGGGGGAGGGCTATTACAAGCTCGCGCAGCTTGGCGATGCCCTCTACGCCCTGTGGATAGACGGGCAGGGGGCAACAGGCTTCCGCTTGCCTGTCAGCGCTGGCGAGGTGGGGCGCAAGGTCGCGGCGTTGCGCGATACGATTTCGACCGATGTCGCGGGTGTGCAATCCACCTATGCGCTCGACCTGCCGGTGGCGCGCAGCCTCTATCTCGACCTGTTCGGCCCGATCGATGAGCGGCTGAAGAGCGTGCGCCATCTGATCTTCGAGCCGGACGGCGCGATGCTGCAACTGCCGGTCAACCTGCTGGTCGCCAGTCAGCCGGGCGTCGATGCCTATGCCGCGCGGCTGGAGAAGGGCGGCGACGAGTTCGACTTTCGTGGCGTCGATTGGCTCGGCCGCGATCATGCGGTGAGCACCGCCTTGTCGGCCCGCGCTTTCCGCGACGCCCGGCTGACCCCGCCATCGGGGGCACCGCAAAGCTATATCGGCTTTGGCGACAATGCGCCGATCGCCGGGCCAAGGTTGGCCGCGCTGACGCGTGGCGCGCTGCCCGGTCAGGCTGACGATTGCAGCTGGTCGCCTGCCCAATGGAACCACCCCATTCCGGCAGACGAGTTGCGTCAGGCGGCGCAGGCGGTTGGAACATCGGGCAGCGAACTCGTAACCGGCGCGGCCTTCACCGATGAGGCGGTCAAGGCGCGCAATGACCTCAACCATTTCCGTATCCTGCATTTCGCCACCCACGGCCTTGTCACGCCGCCGCGCGCGGGATGCCCGGCCCGTCCTGCCTTGCTGACCAGTTTCGCGTCAAAGACCGGGTCGGACGGCCTGCTGCAATTTGGCGAAATCTTCGACCTACGGCTGGATGCGGACCTTGTCATATTGTCGGCCTGCGACACGGCAGGGGCGGCGGGCGCCGAAACGACCCGCGCGGCGGGCCTGTCCGGCAGCGGCGGAGCGCTCGACGGACTGGTGCGCGCATTCATCGGTGCGGGTGGCCGTTCCATCATCGCGAGCCATTGGCCTGCCCCCGAAGAATATCGCGCGACCGAAAGGCTGATGGCCGGGCTGTTCGCGGCGGCTCCCGACCAACCAGTGGCTGAGGCGCTGCGTCTGGCCCAGATTCAGCTGATGGACGAAGCGGACACTTCGCATCCCTTCTACTGGTCCGGCTTTGCCGTCATAGGCGATGGCGCCCGTCCGTTGATCGCCCGGCGCTGATCCCGATGGCGGCGCAAGGCCTGTTGCGCCGGGGCGCGCGCGTCATGCAGGACGCGGGGCGATGGCGGCTTGCCGGGACGGCGCTGTTATTGCTGCTGGCGTTGTTCGTCGCGGGGTGGAACTGGACCAATCCATTGGGCGCCGCCGGTTCAGAGCGGGAGATACCGACCGCCGACGCGGAGCGTGGCCTGTATGATTGGCGCGCGGCCACTTTCGCGCCCCGTGTCGAGCAGGACAAGCGCATCCTGATGGTCGTCTATGACGATCAGACATTGATCGCCACGCGCAAACGCTCACCACTGGACCGCGGTCTTTTGGCGCGGGCGCTGCGCAATTTGGACGCGATGGGCGCAACCTCCATCGGCATCGATATATTGTTCGATCAGCCGCAGGATGAAGACGCGCAGCTATTGTCGGCGCTGCATGCGATGCGCACGCCGGTCTGGCTCGGCTATGCCAATTTCGGCGACAATCGCGAACAGATCATCTTCGAACAGCAGCAATATCTGGACCGGTTCATCGCTGAGGCGCGGACCTCCAGGGTCAGGCCCGCGAGCATCCGGTTGGAAACGGATTCCGACAATGTCGCGCGCAGCTGGCCAAAGCCAGTGCCGGGCCAGCCACCGCTGCTGTCGCTGGCGATGCACCCGTCGGCACCCTTTGCGCATTATGGCGGCGCTATCCGTTTCCGCATGCCGAACGCGCAGGCGGACGGATCGGAAGAACCCGTAATCCCGAGCCTTCAGATCGACTTGCTCGCCGATCCCTCCATGCCCGCTGCTCTGGCGCCGATGGTGCGGGGCCGACATGTGCTGATCGGCGGTGACATCGTCGATATCGATCAGTTCGAAACACCGCTGTCCGGACGGCAGGCGAAGTCCACGATGATCGGTCTGGAAGTGCATGCCACGATGCTTGCGCAACTGCTCGATCGCGCTCTGTTGCCTGCGGTGCCAGGTTGGGCATTGTGGATCGCGGCGGCGCTGATCATACTGGCCGCAGCGCTGACCAGCCTCGCGGATTTGCGTTGGTTCTGGCTGGTGCCCGCACTTGGACTTCAAGCCGTGGCCATAGCGGGCTTGCCGCTTTGGTTGCAGGCGAGCGGCTGGGATACCAAGGGGCTGCCCGCCGCCGGGTGGGCGCTGGGCTGGGTCGTCGCCTTTGCGGCCGTCAGCGCCGCAGCAAGGGCAGTGAATTCGCAACAGCGCCGCTTCGCGCAGGCGGCGCTGGGCAAATATCTGCCCCGCGACATCGCCGCGCAGATTCTGGCGGAACCGGAGAAGCTGGCGCTGCACGGCGAAAAGCGGCCTATCTTCACCCTCTTCACCGATCTGGAGGGCTTCACCAAACTCAGCCACGCGATCGCGCCGGAAATGGTCGCGCAATTGCTGAACCGTTACCTCGACATGTTGAGTGACGTCGTCCTCGCCCATGGCGGGACCATCGACAAATTCGTCGGCGATGCGGTCGTCGCATTCTGGGGCGCGCCGATCGCGCGAGAGGATGACGGGCGCAAGGCCGCACTCGCGGCTTATGCCATGTGGCAGGCGGGGGAGGCGTTCCGGCAAGATCTGCCGCCCGGCGTCCCGCCGATCGGTCGAACGCGAGTGGGGCTGCATCATGGTGATGCGATCGTCGGGAATTTCGGCGGCGAAGGGCGCATCCAATATACGGCTCTGGGCGACAGCATGAACACGGCGGCGCGGCTTGAAGCGGCGAACAAGGCGCTGGAAACGTCAGTGCTGGTTTCGCGAGAAGCAATGGAGCGGTCGGGCCTCGACTGGTGGCGGCCGATGGGCCGGGTCCGCCTTCGCGGTCGGTCGACCCCGGTTGACCTGTTTGAGCCAGCGCCGGATTTCGCGACCGCCGATCGCGCTCGGCTGAGCGCCGCGCTTGCCGCCTTCGACACCGAAGATGCGGAGAAGCGGGCGACAGGGCTGGCCGATCTCAAGGCAGTGGCGCAGGAGCATCCGGATGATGCGGCTCTCGCCAATCTGGTGTATCGCTATGAATATATTGGGGACGGAGGAACTTATGGTCTGGGCTAAGGGGGCGGTGGCGCTCGGGATGGCGGTGGCCCTGGGCGCTGGGACGCCTGCATGGGCCGACAGCCTGGTGGTGCGGTCTTCGGGACCCTCGGCGGGCAGCTATGCGCCGGGCAAGAAGCTCGCGGATGGCGGGGCACTGCTGCTCAAGGCGGGGGACGTCGTGACGTTGCTCGATGCGAAGGGCACGCGGACGCTGCGCGGGCCGGGTCGTTTCAACGTGACGGCGGCGGCGACAGTGGCGGCTTCCAATGTGACCATGGCCGCGCTGCTTGATACGAAAAGGGTTCGCCGGGCACGCACCGGGGCCGTGCGCGGTGCCTTGGGGGATGCGTCAGCGGTAGCGAAGCGGCCCAATCTGTGGCTGGTCGATGTTGCGCAGCCGGGGCCGCTATGCGTGTCCGATCCCGCCGCCGTGCGCCTGTGGCGTGCCGATGCCAAAACATCGGCAACCGTCCGCATCAGCGGCGGCGGCGCGCAGGGTACGGCCAGCTTCAGCGCCGGAGAGGCAATGGCGGCATGGCCCGCAGCGCTCCCCGTCAAGGATGGCGCAACCTATCGGGTGGATGCCGATGGGCGTTCCACCGACATTCGCTTCGCACTGCTGGGGGCGCCCGCTGGCGGGATCGACAGCACGGCATCGGCGCTGATCGCGCATGGATGCCAGGCGCAGCTTGATCTGTTGATCGATACGGCGGCACGCTAGGGACTTGATAAGCCGACGGGCGGCGGGCAGAGCGCCTTCCCCGGACGGTCGCAGCGACAGGGACGACAGGCCATATGGCCGCTCCCGTCGCACTTTGGGGGAATGAGACGACTATGGGGTTTCAGGGGGCAGCAACATCCCGCATGACGGGGCGTGCGCATTGGCGGATGGCGTTGGCACTGACTGCCTTGACGCCAATGCCCGCAATGGCGCAGGTCGCGCCGCGCGCACCGACGCGAGAAGAACTGTCCCCGGGGCAGCAGGCCGCCGACGTCGCGGGCGAAGGAAGCCGTTTGACCGTCGAAGGCGGCGTGGAGCGGGCGCCTTGCCCCTTGGCCGATCCGCGCTTTGCCAATGTCACCGTGAACTTTGCCGATGTGCAGTTTGACGGTCTTCGCGGCGTGGACGCGGCCGTCTTGAAGGACAGCTGGGGCGATCTGGCGGGGCGCGACGTGCCGATCGCCAGCCTGTGCGAAGTCCGCGACCGGGCCGCGACGGCGCTTCGGCAGCTGGGCTATCTGGCGGCGGTGCAGGTCCCGCCGCAGCGGATCGAGAAAGGCGGCACCGTCCGTTTCGACATATTGATGGCGCGGCTGGTCGCTATCGAGGTGCGGGGCGATGCGGGCCTGAGCGAACGGCTGATTGCCGCGCATATGGAAGCGCTCAAGGGGCAACCGCTGTTCAATGTGCATGAGGCGGAACGGCACCTGCTGCTGGCGCGCGACTTGCCGGGCTATGACGTGCGGCTGGCGCTGCGGCCCGCCGGGACGGCGCCCGGCGAGGTCATCGGCGAAGTGCAGGTGGTGCGTCGCCGGGTGGAGATGGACGTCAATGTCCAGAACCTTGGCAGCAATGCGGTGGGCCGCTTCGGCGGCCTCGCGCGGGTGCGCTTCAACGATCTGACCGGGATGGGGGACAGCACGGTCCTCAGCATCTTCAACACTGTGCAACCGAGCGAGCAGACGGTATTGCAGGTCGGGCACAGCATGGCATTGGGGAGCGACGGGCTGCGGCTGTCGGGCGACTTCACCTATGCCTGGAGCAAGCCCGATATCGACGGGCTGGACCTGTCGTCCAGAACGATGATCGCTTCGGCCGCGCTGTCCTATCCCCTGGTGCGGCGGCAGGTGCACACGCTGTTGGCGAGTGGCGGGCTGGACGTGGTCGATCAGGACCTTCGCATCGGCTCTCTGCCCTTGTCGCGCGACCGGTTGCGGGTGCTGTTTCTTCGGCTGGAGGGAGAGGCGATTGATGCCGACAGCCTTGGGAGTACGACCGGCTATTCGGCGATCGAACCCAAATGGCGGATCGGCGGTAATCTGGAGCTGCGCCACGGGCTCGCCGGGCTGGGGGCGAGCGAGCCTTGCGGCAATCAGGCGGCCTGCATTCCGACGGGGCAGTTGGACGGAGACGCCTCCGCTTTTCTGGTGAGGGCAGGGGTGCAGGCGGAATATCGCCCCACCCCGAAGCTGACCTTCGCGCTGGCGCCACGCGCGCAATATAGCCCGGACCCGCTGCTGTCCTATGAACAGATGAGCGCGGGCAATTATACCGTCGGGCGCGGCTATGATCCGGGTACGCTGACGGGGGACAGCGGCGTCGGGTTCGGGGCGGAGGTCCGCTACGGGCGGATCACGCCGAAGGGGCCGGGCGCGATCGCGGTGCAGCCTTTCCTTTTCTTCGACGCGGCGTGGATGTGGCACCAAAGCAGCGTCTTTGCCGGGCTTGATCCGCAGAAGCTCTATTCGGCCGGTGGCGGGGTGCGAGCGACCTGGTCCAATCATGCGCGGATTGATGTGACGCTGGCAACGCCGCTGCGGCGCGCGGGGTTGCAGACGGAGCGGGGGGACACGCGGTTGCTGTTGTCGGTTAGCACTCGAATTCTGCCGTGGAGGCGGTGAAGTCATGAAGGAATTGGCGAGAAAAACGCGTTTTTCGAGGCTATGTCGTTACGTTAGTGTAACGGCATTGGCGGCGGGATGCTGTGTACCTTTTGCGTATGCGCAAACAGGATTTCAGGGCACGCCCACGGTACAAGGATCATCGAATCCCGATTTCAGCATTCCAGGTACTGTGGTGGTGCGGGATGCGGAGACGGTGATCAACTGGCAACCTGCCGACATTTCGGGTGCGGGAACGATCGACTTCCTGCCGGCCAACCAAACAATGACGTTCAGAAACGAAGTGTCAGGAGTCAGCGATTTCACGGTGTTGAACCGCATCTTGCCCGTCAATAGCAGCGGACAGTCCGTTTCCAGCATCATTGCCCTTAACGGAACCGTAAATAGCGAGATCAACGGCAGCCCAGGTGGCAAGATATGGTTCTACGCGCCGGGCGGGATCGTGGCTGGTCCTAATGCCTTGTTCAATGTCGGATCGCTGGTGCTGACCAGCAATGACATCAACACGACCGGCGGGCTCTACGGGAGCGATGGCAACGGCAACTTTAACGTAATCCGTTTCCGAGGCGATCCGGCCAGCACATCTGCTGTCGAGATCAAATCGACAGCGCAGATCAACGCGCTGTCGAGCGGCAGCTATGTCGCGCTGGTGGCGCCACGCGTGGTGCAGGGCGGCACGGTCAGCGTCAATGGCGGGGCAGCCTATGTCGGCGCGGAAGCGGTCGATATCACAATAAATAACGGCTTGTTCGACATCAGCATCAGCGCGGGCACGACCGATACCAATGGCGTGGTGCATACGGGCACCACAGAACGGCCGGGCGCGACGGTCACCGATGCGCAGCATGTCTTCATGGTCGCGATGCCGAAGAATCAGGCGTTGACCATGCTCTTGTCGGGCAATGTCGGCTATCAGTCGGCGGTGAGCGCCGTCCAGTCGGGCAGCGCGGTGGTGCTGGCCGCCGGATATGATGTAGCGGGCAACGCAATCGGCGCGCGCAATATGACGGGCGCGGGCGAGGCGAGCGTCAGCATCGGCGGCGGGACCTGGCAACCGGATGTGACGGGGCAGGTGACCGGCAATATCGCCGTTCAGCCAAGCGCTGCCGCGAACTTCGCGAACCTCAACCTGACGGCGGAGCGGGCGATTACGCTACAATCGGGAGCCGCGGGAGCCATAGCGGCAACCGGCAACATGGACCTGAAAGCGGGCGAGGCAATCACCGTGCGCGCCGATCAGGGCGGCAGCATGAGCGTTGGCGGCGACATGAACCTGACCGCCGGGCTTGGCGGCACGGGCGGGACGATCGACGTCCTGACCTTTGGCGGCAGCGCCTTGCCAACAGGCAATGGGCAGATCGACGTCACCGGGGCGATGCAGCTGGATGCCAACGCCTATGGCTTGGGAGGCATTAACTTTCCGGTGCTGGCCGGAGGCGACGCCACGGGTGGCGCGATCAACGTCATCGCGGCAGGCGGTTCGATCAGCGCGTTTAGCCTGTCCGCTTATGCCAATGCGACCGCCGGGGTCGGCAGCGACAGCGCAGGCAATGCGACGGGCGGAGCCATCACCGTATCGGCACGAACCGCCGCAGGACCGAGCGGGCCGCTGGCGGGGGCGATCGATTTTGGCACCATGACGTTGAGTGCGACCGCCGGGGTCGAATATAGCTATTCCGCCCCGCCCGTCACAGGCGGCAACGCGACAGGCGGGACGATCGACGTCTCTGCGGCGGGTGGCGGCATCACGACCGGCCGTTTTGACATATATGCCAACGCGATCGGCGGCGATGCCAGCGGCGCGGCGGGGACCGGCACGGGTGGCAGCATCACCCTGTCGGCCAGTGCAGCGAACGGACTGCGTGGCAGCTTCGCCGCCGATTGCGTCGGTTATTGCAACGCCACCGCCGATGGCGAGGGCGGCTATGGCGCGAACGGGGCGAATGGCACCGGCGGGTCGATCCTGATCCAGACGACCGACGCGAGCTTTGTAGCGGATGGCAGTCTGTATCTGCACGCGAAAGGCGTCGGCGGGGGAACGGCATCTTTTGACGGCGTCGCTGGCACAGGTGGCGACGGGCTGGGCGGCAGCATATCGGTGGAGAGCAGGGCCGGTGCGGCGGGCAGCGCCGTGATGCGCTTTGGCACCTTGTTTGCCTATGCGGACGGCGTCTCTACCTACAATCCCGAAGGGACGACCTACAACGAAGGTGATGGCGGGAATGGCGCCGGCGGCACGGTGAACCTGCTCGTCGCCGGAGGCAGTTTCGATGCCACGATCCTGTCGGCGGGCGCTTATGGCCGAGGCGGGTCTTCCTCCGTCAACTGCCCGTCATGTGGTGACGGCGTCACGCCGTTTCAGGCGGGTAGCGGACAGGGCGGATCGGTCCAGTTCCTGATGACCGGCGGCACCGCCAACATCGCCAATCTGGAATTGGGCGCGGAGGGCGTCGGTGGCGAGGCGGTAGCGGCGAACGCCATTGACGACGTATCGAGCCTGGCGGGATCGGGCACCGGCGGCACGGCCATATTGGAATCGCGCGGCGGCGTGCTGAACGCCGATGCCATCCATATCGCGGCAAATGGCGTGGGCGGCGGCGGCGATCCGTTTGCCGGTTATAATTATAACGGCCCCAACGGCGCGGATGGCGGCGCGGGTTTCGGCGGCACCGCTCGCTTGCTCATGGGCGCTGGCGGCACCGGCCAGATCATCGTCACTGAGGACCTGAGCATCGGGGCGCTGGGCTATGGCGGCGCAGGCGGCCTGGCCGGTTCCGATGGATCGGGCGGCTTTTACATAGCAGGCGCAGGCGGCAATGGCACTGGCGGCACGGCGGAATTGACGCTGGCGAGCGGGGCGCTGACAGCGCCGTCGCTGCTTGTGTCGGCGGCGGGCGTCGGGGGCGCTGGCGGCAATAACAGCAGCGATGCGGCGGGTGGCGCGGCGGGCAACGGCACGGGCGGGACGGCGCGTGTCGCTTATCTGAGCGAAGGCCATGCGATCGGCGCACTGACCGTGTCGGCCGAAGGGCAGGGCGGCTTGGCGGGCATCAACGGCTATATCAGCGGTTTCGATATCAACGACAAGCCCATCTATGCCTTTGGACCCGGTCAGGGCGGTGCGGGTGGCGCCGGGACGGGCGGCACGGCGGACATGCTGATCGATGTCGATCCCAGCTTTGTCAGCCTGATCGTCAGCGCCGACGGCTTTGGCAGCGCGGGCGCGGATAGCGCCAGCAGCGGCGCGGGCGGCACGGGCACTGGCGGCATCGCGGCGCTCAACATCGGTTTTGGCGCGACCAGCGTCAGTGGCGAGTTGCGCGTGTCGGCTTCCGGCTTTGGCGGTGCTGGCGGCACGGCGGTCAACGGAGCGGCGGGCCGGGGCGGCGATGCCTTTGGCGGCACGGCGACGCTGGGGCTGACCGGGGGATCAACCTCTCTCGACGCGGGCGACATCGGCGTGCTGGCCGAAGCGTTTGGCGGCGCGGGCGGCGTTGGCGCGTTCCAGAGCGGGCTGGGCCTTGCGGGCGCGGATGGCGGTGACGCACAGGGCGGGACTGCGCTGTTCGCGGTGGATGCCGGGGCGAGCGCGGTCACTGGCGCGGAACTGATGTTGAGCGGCAATGCGACCGGCGGTGCGGGTTCGGCCGGGATCGATGGGCTTGCCGGTGGGGCAGGCGGTTCGGGCGGCAATGCGGCGGGCGGGTCGGCCACATTGCGGATCGACGGCGGAAAATTGCGTGTAAGCAACAGCTTTTCGACGCTGCCCGCCTACAGCATCACGGCGGTTGGTCAGG
>CAMPIM010000003.1 GCA_946886365.1 uncultured Novosphingobium sp. | reverse complement strand
GCAAGTCAGCCTCCCGCGCCATGGTGCTGGTGGGCACATTGACGACCGCCGCGATCTTCTGCCCTTCGCTACGGGCATGGCGGAGCGCGGCCAGCGTATCAGCGGTTTCGCCCGACTGGCTGATGACGATCATCAACCCGCCATCCTCCATCACGGGGGCGCGGTAGCGGAACTCGCTTGCCACATCGATATCGACGGGCACGCGGGCAAACTGCTCAACCCAATATTTGGCGACCATCCCGGCATAATAGCTGGTGCCGCACGCAACGATCGTAACGCGGCGAATCGCGCCCAGGTCGAAATCCGGAATGGGCAGCGACACCCGGTCTTCCATCCGCTGAAGATAGGATTTCAGCGTCTGGGCGACGACCACCGGCTGCTCGTAAATCTCCTTGAGCATATAGTGGCGGTGATTGCCCTTGGAGATCAGCTCGCCCGTCACGCCGGAAATGGTGATCGGCCGCTCGACAGGATTGTTGTCCTTGTCAAAAATCTCCGCACCCTCTGCGGTGATGACGACCCAGTCGCCCTCCTCCAGATAGGAAATACGCTGGGTCAGCGGCGCGAGCGCCAGCGCGTCGGAGCCCAGATAGGTCTCACCCTCGCCATAGCCGACCACCAGCGGCGACCCCAGCCGCGCGCCAATCAGCATGTCGGGATGGTTGCGGAACAGGATGGCGAGCGCAAAGGCGCCATGCAGTCGAGGCAGCACCTGCGCCACCGCGTCCTTCGGCGAAGCGCCCTGCTCCACCAGCTCGCTCACCAGATGCGCGACAACTTCCGTATCTGTTTCGCTATCGAAACGACGTCCACGGCTGGTCAGTTCCTCCCGCAGCGGCTTGAAATTCTCGATGATCCCATTGTGCACCAACGCCACTTCATTGGTCGCATGCGGATGCGCATTGCTAGTCGTCGGCGCCCCATGCGTCGCCCAGCGGGTATGCGCGATCCCGGTCGTCCCCGGCAGCGGATTATCCGCCAATTCCTTCACGAGATTGGCAAGCTTCCCCTCAGCCCGCCGCCGCTCGATCGCGCCCTCATAGACGGTCGCGACACCCGCGCTGTCATAGCCGCGATATTCCAGGCGCCTCAGCCCATCGACCAAACGCTCCGCCACATCGTCCTTACCGATGATACCGATGATACCGCACATGAATCCTGAGCCTCAAAGCTATGCAAACAAACGACCAACCCGTTTCACGCCCACCTATGCCATGATCGACGGAACAGCGACAGGGTAGACAGTCATTCTGGACGAATTGTAACCAACCAGACACCTGGCGGCGAAAGCAGCCTGATCGGCAGGCCACTGGTGCCGATCCCCGCCGACACGATCATGGATTTCGCATCGTCACGATAGACGCCGCAAGCATAGCGGGTGCCGAAGCGGGACGGCACATAGACAATCCCAGCAAAGGGCAGCGCCACCTGACCACAATGCGTGTGCCCCACCATCGCCAGCAACGACCTGTCGGGCAAGGAAGGGAAAACGTCAGGCCCGTGAGAAAGGAGTATCTGAGCACCGCCCATATCCTCCATCTCGTGTAACACGGCGGGGACATCCGGGCGATCGGTGTAAATGTCGCGCAACCCGCCGATCACCAGCGGCCCCCGGCGCACGGCCTGATCGGTCAAAAGGGTGATCCCGATCCGCCGAAAGAGGGCGCGCCATTGGGTGCGGCTGATCTTCGCGTAACGGCGCGCGTCGTGATTGCCGAGCACCGCCAGCACACCCATCGGCGCGCGAAGAGCGGAAAAGGGCGCGATACTCGCGACCGGATCATAAACCGCACCGCCCTTATGATCGCCGATATAGTCCCCGCCCAGCAGGATAAGATCGGGCTTCAGTCCGTTCACCTGACGTACAATCCGCGCCATTCTTTCCGGGCTGTTGTCCGGTCCCGACAAATGAGAATCGGTCATCAGCGCGACCGTCAACGACCGTCGCGGCGCGCCTTCCGGAAATGGTAGCGCAATCTCCATCCGGCGCACGACCGGCATGGCTCGCGCATTAGCGATAAGCCAGATGCAAGAGCCTGCCGCAATCAGGCCCAGCACCAGCAGCGCCCAAAGGCACCTTCCACAACCGAACGGGGACTTCACTTGGCCGCTTTGCGCGCCTGCATTCCAGCGCGGAACCGCGCCGCCCATCCGGGCTTGCCCTCCTGCGCGGGCCGGACGAGGCAAAGAGCGTCCGCCTCCACCTCCTTGGTCACCACGCTCCCTGCGCCGACGATCGCGCCTGCCCCGATCTTGACCGGAGCGACCAGCGCGCTGTTGGATCCGATGAACGCGCCCGCGCCGATTTCTGTCTTATATTTGAAAAAGCCATCATAGTTGCAGGTGATCGTACCCGCGCCGACATTGGCGCCTGCCCCGATGGTGGCATCGCCAATATAGGACAGGTGATTGACCTTCGCGCCTTCGCTCAGTTCCGCCTTTTTGATTTCGACGAAATTGCCGACCTTAGCCTTCGCGCCGATTTGGGCTCCGGGACGCAGTCGCGCATAGGGGCCGATCTCGGCACCCTTGGAGATGGTTGCGCCCTCAATGTGCGAGAAGGCGCGGATGGTCACATCATCAGCCACCGTCACACCCGGCCCAAATACGACATTGGGCTCGACCAGGACATCACGGCCCAACTCAGTATCATGCGCGAAGAATACGGTTTCGGGCGCCACCAGCGTCACGCCATCACGCATCGCCTCACTACGTCGCCGGTCCTGCCAAGCAGCTTCGATCCCGGCCTGCTCCACCCGGCTGTTTACGCCAGCCACTTCCCAAGCCTCGGTTTCAATGACGGCACTTTGAGCGCCGGGCAGCATGATGATGTCGGGCAGATAATATTCGCCCGCCGCATTGTGGTTGCCGATCTTGTCGAGCAGGACGAAAAGATCCGTGGATCGCACAGCCATCAGGCCGGAGTTGCACAGCGTCACGGCTCGTTCCGTGGCATCGGCATCCTTATATTCGACCATCTTGTCGATGATGCCTTGGCCGTTGGTGATGATCCGCCCATAGGCGCCCGCGTCCTCCGGCCTGAAGCCCAGCACCACGGCGCGCAGGTCATCACCCAAGTTGAGGCGGTCCAGCATCGCCCGCATGGTTTCGGCCCGCACCAGCGGCACGTCGCCATAGAGGATCAATATGTCACCCGCGAAACCGGCAAGCGCGTCATGCGCCTGGGCAACCGCGTGGCCAGTTCCCAACTGCTGCTCCTGCACGGCGATCACCGCGCCAGTTCCGGCGACGGCGGCTTCCACTTGCTCGCGGCCAGCGCCGACTACGACGACCTGCCGCTCGGGCTGAAGCTCCGCGACACTGGCCAACAGATGCAGCAACATTGGCCGACCCGCGACCGAATGGAGCACCTTGTGCTTGGCTGACTTCATGCGGGTGCCCTGCCCGGCGGCAAGGATGATGACGGCGAGTGGGCGGGTGGCGGTCACGGCGGAACGCGTCCTCTTTAGCAGGGAAGGTTATGAATCTGATCGCTCTCTGCCACGTTTGCCTTGCCTTTGCCACCGGAGAGGCCGCATGAGCCGCGCATGACCAGCATTCCCTTCGATATAGTAGGTTTCGACCTCGACGGCACCTTGCTCGACACGAGCGGCGACCTCGCCGCAGCGGTCAATTACGCGATCGCGACCGATGGCCGCCCGCCTTTTCCAGTCGACGCCATCCGCCCGTTCGTGGGCAAGGGCGCGAAAGTCATGCTGGAACGGGCGCTAACCGCATCGGGCGGCTATGATGACGCCCTGCTGGCCCGGATGCTGCCGACATTGCTCGATTATTATGAGCAGAATCTCGCCATCCATTCGGTCCCCTATCCCGGGCTCATGGACGCGATGGAGGCTTTGGACAAAGCGGGCGCGAAGCTTGCGATCTGCACGAACAAGGCTGAACGCTTCACTATTCCCCTGCTCCATCAGATCGGCCTTTCCGAACGTTTCGTTAGCGTCATCGGCGGTGACACACTTGGCGTAGCGAAGCCGGACCCAGCGCCGATCCACGAGATGATCACGCGCGCTGGCGGCGGCCGCACGATATTCCTCGGCGACACGATCAACGACATCGCGGGCGCTCGCAACGCGGGAGTGCCAAGCATAGCGGTCAGCTTCGGCTTCCTCGACGGCCCCGTCGAACAATTGGAAGCAGACGCGGTCATAGATCATTTCGATGAACTGATGCCGCTTCTGGAAGGTTGGCCAGGCTGATCGTTGGCCATTTGATCCATAGCGGATGAACATCTCGTCGATTTTGGAAGTATTTTTTAAACAAAGGCTTATACCGCCGCCCCAGCGGCTGCCTCGTGCCTGCCGATCTTCCGGGTAACATCAGGTAAAGGCAGTCAGCATGGGAGAAAATTTCGCTTTCTTCCTGCCGATCATGATGGCCAGCTTTGGCATCGCGTTCCTGATCATCTGTAACTGGCATGTGCGCGCCGCTGCCTGGTGGAGCGCGGCCTTCTTCTGCATCGCCGCGGGATTTGCGGCACCCGTCGGTTTTGCCGCAATCCCAGACCCCGTCTGGAGCATTATTGCTGATCTGCTGTTCGCCACCGGGTTTCTGCTTTTCGGTCAGGCCCTGTTGCAACGCTGGCGACCATCCTGGCTTCTGACGGCGCGGCTGATGATCTGGGGCGGCTCGATCCTGCTGTGCATCCTCGCCTATGCGATGGACAATCTGCCGCTCGAGCTGGTCGCCTCGGACTTTGGCTGCTTTCTCCTGATCGGACTTCCCCTTGTCGCGGCGAAGGATCACTTGCGTACAGGGGCCGATCGGACGTTGTTCGCCGCTGCATCGCTCGTCGCATTGGATAATTTCGTTCGCGGCACCACTGTCCCGCTCACGCTGTCGGAGAATGGCGACTTCCTCACCAGCGAATATGCTTTTTTGATGCAGGCGCTTGCATGCATATTCGGCTTGTTTCTCGCGTTCGCTGCTCTTGCGACGCAGGTGATCGACATACTGAGTCGCTATCAGCGGGAAGCCATGGTCGATCCGTTATCCGGCCTCTTCAATCGTCGGGGATTCGATGACGCCATCCAGCGTAGGCAATCGGATAGACTGCCCGCAGGAAGTCTCCTTGTCTGTGACATCGACCATTTCAAGACCATCAACGACGAATATGGCCACGCATCCGGCGACCAGGTGATCAGGGCGCTTTCGCGTCTTCTAACCACATTGGCTCCGGAGGGCGCGGTCGTGGCCCGCTTCGGTGGAGAGGAATTTGTCCTATTCCTACCGGGCATCAATGCAGCACATGCGGCGGAGATCGCGAACAAGCTGCGCGAAGGCTTCACCGCGACGATTGCAAAGCAACTACGGCTCAGCCGTCCATTGACTGCCAGCTTTGGCCTATCGACCACTCAGCGCAGCGACACGTCAATCCACGACACCATCGCTCGCGCGGATGAGGCACTCTATGACGCAAAGGCGCGTGGCCGGAACCGGGTCTGCATCCGGCGCGCGTTATCCTCACCAACCATAGCGGCGGCGTCCACGCCTCGCATCGCCAGCGCCTGAAAAGCAGAAGGGCCGCACAGCGGCGGCCCTTTCCAACTTCGCCAAAGGCGCCGATCACATGTGGATCGGCTTGCCCATGACCGCCATTGCGGCTTCCTTGATCGCTTCGCTATGCGTCGGATGCGCGTGGCAGGTATAGGCAATATCCTCGCTCGATGCCCCGAATTCCATCGCCTGTGCCGCTTGCGCGATCATCGTGCCAGCCACGGTCGCGATGATCCACACACCCAGGACCCGGTCGGTTTCCGCATCGGCGATCACCTTCACAAAGCCGTCGGGCTCATGATTGGTCTTGGCGCGGCTGTTCGCCATCATCGGGAACTTGCCGACCTTGACCGCACCGCGCTCCTTGGCGGCTTCCTCGGTGAGGCCGACGCCTGCAATCTCCGGCTTCGTATAGACGACCGACGGGATCACCGCATGGTTCACGATCCCGGTCAGCCCGGCGATATTCTCGGCGACGGCAATGCCCTCGTCTTCAGCCTTATGCGCGAGCATCGGGCCGGGGATCACATCGCCGACGGCCCAAACACCGGGGACCTTGGTTGCAAAGTCATGATCGGTTTCGATCTGCCCGCGCGCATTCAGCTCAAGGCCGATCTTGTCGAGACCCAGTCCATCTGTATTGGGACGGCGGCCGATCGACACCAGCACGACATCAGCCTCGATCGTCTCCGAAGCCCCGCCTGCGGCAGGCTCAACCGTCAGGCTGACGCCCTTTTTATGCGCCTTGGCGCCCGTCACCTTGGTGCCGAGCTTATATTCAAAGCCCTGCTTCTTGAACATCTTGTTCGCTTCCTTGCGAACCTCGCCATCCATGCCCGGCAGGATCTGGTCGAGAAATTCGACGACCGTCACCTTCGACCCCAGACGGCGCCAGACCGACCCCAGTTCCAGCCCGATGACGCCCCCGCCGATGACGACGAGGTGATCCGGAACCTTGTCCAGTTCCAGAGCGCCGGTTGAATCGACGATCAGGCCCTTGTCATTTTCTACTTCGACGCCCGGCAGCGGCGTCACGGAGGAACCGGTCGCGATGATGATATTCTTCGCGGTCACGGCCTTGCCCGCGACATCGACCGTGTTCGCGCCGGTAAAGCTCGCGCGCCCCTTCAACCAGTCGACCTTGTTCTTCTTGAACAGGTACTCGATGCCGCCCGTCAGGCCCTTCACGGCGTCCTTGCGCTGGCCCTGCATGGTATCCAGATCAAGGCTCATCTTGTCGATCTTGACGCCCAGCTTTGCGAGCGCGCCGCCTGCGGCCTCCTCATAAAGCTCCGACGCGTGCAGCAGCGCCTTCGACGGAATGCAGCCGACATTCAAGCAGGTGCCGCCCAGTGTCTCACGGCTCTCGGCGCACGCAGTCTTGAGACCCAGTTGAGCCGCGCGGATGGCAGCGACATAGCCCCCCGGACCCGCGCCGATCACCAGGACGTCATAATCGAAGTCAGCCATCTCAATCTCCGTTCGCCCTTGTTCCGAGCCGCTTGTCTCGTCCCAACCTGTCAAAGGGCATTACTTTTTCTTTCGTCCCCTAGAAAGGACAGGGCTTCAACAGGCTCAGCCCGAACGGAATGAAAGGTTGATCTTACAGGTCGATCAGCAGACGGGTCGGATCTTCGATCGCGTTCTTGACCGCGACCAGGAAGGTCACCGCTTCACGGCCATCGATCAGGCGATGGTCGTAGCTGAGCGCCAGATACATCATCGGACGGATGACGATCTGACCGTCGCGGACGACCGGACGGTCCTCGATACGATGCAGACCCAAAACCGCTGACTGGGGCGGGTTGATGATGGGGCTCGACAGCAGCGATCCGAAGACGCCGCCATTGGAGATGGTGAAGGTTCCGCCCTTCATATCTTCCATGGTCAGCGTGCCTTCCTTGGCCTTCTTGCCAAAGCCGCCAATCGTCTTTTCGATGTCAGCGACGCTAAGGCTTTCCGCGTTGCGGATCACCGGCACGACCAGGCCGTTCGGGGCCGACACGGCCACCGAAATATCGGCGAAGTCGTTATAGACGATCTCATCGCCTTCGATCTGCGCGTTGACGCCCGGAATGTCGCGCAGCGCCATGCAGACGGCTTTGGTGAAGAAGCCCATGAAGCCCAAACGGACACCATGCTTCTTTTCGAACAGGTCCTTATACTTCGCCCGCGCTTCGATGACATTTGTCATATCGACGTCATTATAGGTGGTGAGCAACGCCGCGTTATTCTGCGCTTCCTTCAGGCGTTTGGCGACCGTCTGGCGCAGGCGCGTCATCTTGACGCGCTCCTGACGACGGCTCGGGCCAGCAGCAGGCGCCTCGGCAGCAGGCGCGGCAGCCGGTGCAGACGCCGTCGCCTTGGCCGTGCCCGCAGCCACGGCGGCCATCACGTCATCCTTCGTTAGGCGGCCGTCCTTGCCGGTGCCCTTGATCTTGCTCGGGTCGAGTCCATGCTCCAGCACTAAGCGGCGAACCGCTGGAGACAGCGTCAGGTTGCCGCCCTCATCCTCATCAACCGGCGCCGAAGCCGCAGGAGCAGGCGTGGCAGCCTCTGCCTTGGCAGCCGGAGCGGAAGCCGGGGCAGCTGCGGGCGCCGCAGCAGCAGCCGCGCCCTCGTTGATCATCGCCAACAGCGCGCCGACGTTCACCGTGTCGCCTTCCTTGGCGATGATGTCGCCCAAGGTTCCCGCGACCGGTGCGGGCACATCCACCGCCACCTTGTCGGTTTCCAGGCTGACGATCGGCTCATCGGTCTTCACCGCCTCGCCGGGCTTCTTCAGCCACTGACCAACGGTCGCTTCGGTAACGGATTCGCCCAGCGTGGGGACTTTGACTTCAGTTGCCATGAGCTGTGTCAGCCTTTCTTCTGGCGGCGGATTTCTTCACGAACGCTGTGACCCAGCGCATCGGCTACAAGGGCGCCCTGTTCGGCGACATGGCGCTTGGCCAGACCCGTAGCGGGCGAAGCGGCAGCCTTTCGTCCAGCATAGCGAGCGCGCATCGGCGCCTTGCCGGCAAGGCCCAGCGCTTCCTCGACATAAGGTTCGACGAAGAACCATGCGCCATTGTTACGCGGCTCTTCCTGGCACCAGACCACCTCTTCCAGGTTGGTCATGCGCTTGATGCGCGTGGCCAACGCTTCGGTGGCGAAAGGATAGATCTGCTCGATACGAACGATCTGAACATCCTTGTCACCCGCCGCGTCGCGCGCTTCGAGCAGATCATAGAAGACCTTGCCGGAGCACAGGACCAGCCGCTTCGTGTCAGCGTCCGCCGCTGCATGCGGATCGGACAGGATGCGCTTGAAATGCGTCTCCCCCACAAAATCCTCGGCCTTGCTCACCGCCAGCTTGTGCCGCAGCAGCGACTTGGGCGCCATGATGATGAGCGGCTTGCGGAAGGGGCGCAGCATCTGACGGCGCAGGACGTGGAAATAATTGGCCGGCGTCGTGATGTTGGCGACCTGAATATTTCCTTCCGCACACAGCTGAAGGAAGCGTTCCAGACGCGCCGAGCTATGCTCTGGCCCCTGCCCCTCATAGCCGTGGGGCAGCAGGCAGACGAGACCGTTCGAACGCAGCCACTTCGTCTCGGACGAGGCGATATATTGGTCGAACACGATCTGCGCGCCGTTAGCGAAGTCGCCGAATTGCGCTTCCCACAACACCAGACTCTTGGGGTCAGCCAGCGCAAAACCATATTCAAAGCCGAGCACGCCATATTCAGACAGCGGCGAATCCAGCACCTCAAACCGGCCATGCGGCACGGTCGAAAGCGGGATATATTTCCTCTCGCTATCCTGATCGACCCAGACCGCGTGACGCTGGCTGAACGTACCGCGTCCCGAATCCTGACCCGACAAGCGGACGCCATAGCCTTCGGACAGAAGCGAACCGAAAGCGAGCGCCTCACCAGTCGCCCAATCGAAATTCTGGCCCGACTTGAACATCTCCGCCTTGGCGTCGATCACGCGCTTGAGCGTCTTGTGGACGTTCAGACCTTCCGGAACCGTGCTTAGCGTTTTGCCCAGGCTGTCGAACAGCTTCTGGCTAATCGCGCTTTCGACATTCTGCCGCGATGTTTCGGCGTCAGCAGGCTTGTGCAAGCCCGACCAGCGGCCAGCGAACCAGTCAGCCTTGTTGGCCTTGTAGCTCTTTGCTGCCTCAAACTCTTCTTCCAGATGATTGACGAAGTCGCCCGTCACCTTGTTGACGAAATCATCGTCAACCACGCCTTCAGCCTTCAGTCGCGCCGAATAGACGTCGCTGACGGGGGGATGCTGGCGAATCTTCGCGTACATCTGCGGCTGCGTAAAGCTCGGCTCGTCGCCCTCATTGTGGCCGAAGCGGCGATAGCACCACATGTCGATCACGATGTCGCGATGGAAGGTCTGACGATATTCGATCGCCAGCTTGCAGGCGAAAGTCACCGCTTCCGGATCGTCGCCATTGACGTGCAGGATCGGCGCCTGAACGCCCTTTGCCACGTCGCTCGGATAGGGCGAACCGCGCGAGAATTGCGGGCTCGTCGTGAAACCGATCTGATTGTTGACGATGAAATGGATGCAGCCGCCAGTATTGTAACCAGAAACGCCGGAGAAACCGAGACATTCCCAGACAATGCCTTGGCCAGCAAAGGCCGCGTCGCCGTGGATCAACACGGGCAGGACCTGCTCATGCTTTTCCAGGTCATCGCGGAAGGTCTGCTGCGCGCGAACCTTGCCCAGAACTACCGGATCGACGGTTTCGAGGTGCGAAGGGTTAGGCACCAGCGACATATGCACCTTGATGCCGTCAAATTCGCGGTCGGTGGAGGTGCCGAGGTGATATTTCACGTCCCCCGAACCGCCCACGTCCTCGGGATTGGCGGTGCCGCCCGAAAATTCGTGGAAGATGACGCGGAAGCCCTTGGCCATCACATTGGCGAGGACGTTCAGGCGGCCGCGATGGGCCATGCCGTAAACGATCTCGCGCACGCCCAGCGCACCGCCATGTTTGATGATGGCTTCGAGCGCGGGGATCATGGACTCACCGCCATCCAGACCAAAGCGCTTGGTGCCGACATATTTGCGGCCCAGGAACTTCTCGTACTGCTCGCCCTGGATCACCTTGGACAAGATCGCCTTCTTGCCCTCAGGCGTGAAGTGAATCTCCTTGTCCTTGCCTTCCAGCCGGTCCTGGAGGAACACGCGTTCCTCAACATCGGCGATGTGCATATATTCCAGGCCGACATTGCCGCAATAATTGGCACGCAGGATGGCGACGATCTCGCGCACTGTGGCATATTGCAGGCCCAGTGTGCCGCCCAGATAGATCTTCCGCTCAAGGTCGGTGAGACCATGATATTCCGGAGTCAGGTCTGCGGGCAGTTCACGCTGGGTAAGCCCCAGGGGATCGAGATTGGCCGCGAGATGGCCCCGCACGCGATAGGTGCGGATCAGCAACTGCGCACGGATCGCATCGTCAGCGGCGCTGACTGCGTCGGCGTCAGAGACTGACTTGCCCGCAGCCTTGGCGGCGGCTTTAACGGCCACCTGCATCTGCGTCGGGTCAAGCGCGCCGGTCAGATCATCGGTGTCCGACAGCGGCCAATTGGGGCGTGCCCAGCTCGGCCCGCGCTCCGTTTCAAAGTCCTGGTTCTCGTAACCCATGCCTTAAGTCCCATGCCGACCGCGTGCAGTCGCGAAGCGGGTATCAAGACGGCCGGGGTGCAGCCCGGCTACCTTGTCTGCCTTTGCTTAGCCCTTCAGGACTTCGACAAGCGTCGAGCCCAGTTCGGACGGGCTTGCGGCAACCTTGATCCCAGCTGCTTCCATCGCCGCGATCTTGCTTTCCGCGTCGCCCTTGCCGCCCGACACGATCGCACCGGCATGGCCCATGCGGCGGCCCGGAGGCGCCGTGCGGCCCGCGATGAAACCAGCCATCGGCTTTTTGCGGCCCTTCTTGGCTTCGTCGATCAGGAACTGGGCAGCCTGTTCTTCTGCGTCGCCGCCGATTTCACCGATCATGATGATCGATTCGGTCGCGTCGTCGGCCAGGAACAGCTCCAGCACGTCGATGAAATTGGTGCCGTTGACCGGATCGCCGCCGATGCCGACAGCCGTGGTCTGGCCCAGGCCCGCATTGGTGGTCTGGAACACGGCTTCATAGGTCAGCGTGCCCGAGCGCGATACGACGCCGACGCTGCCCTTGGAGAAGATCGAACCGGGCATGATGCCGATCTTGCATTCATTGGGGGTCAGGACGCCGGGGCAGTTTGGACCGATCAGACGCGACTTCGAACCCGACAGGGCACGCTTCACGCGAACCATGTCCAGCACCGGAATACCTTCCGTGATGCAGACGATCAGCGGGATTTCCGCATCGATCGCTTCCAGGATCGAATCGGCTGCGAACGGCGGCGGCACGTAGATGACCGAAGCGTCAGCGCCGGTCTTCGTCCTGGCTTCGGCAACCGTGTCGAACATGGGCAGGCCGATATGGGTCGTGCCACCCTTGCCCGGCGTAACGCCGCCGACCATTTGCGTGCCATAGGCCAGCGCCTGTTCGGTGTGGAAGGTGCCGGTAGCGCCGGTCATACCCTGCGTAATGACCTTGGTGTTCTTGTTCACCAGAATGGACATGTCAGTCCCTTTGCATTCTGTGGAGGTGGCACTTCAGGTGAAGGCGGCACACCCCAGGCTGCTCACTCACCTGGGGTATGTCGGTGCAGCTTGTCAGCTCAGACGAGCGAAGGATCGATGCCCTTGCAGGCTTCCAGCAGTTCCTTGACCGCGTCCACCGACACCTGAAGGTTCGCCTTGGCCTCGTCGTCCAGTTCGATCTCGATGACCTGCTCGACACCGTCCTTGCCGATGATCACGGGCACGCCGACATAGAGGTTGTCGACGCCGTACTGGCCGGTCAGGTTCGCCGCGCAGGGCAGCAGGCGCTTCTGATCGAACAGATAGGCTTCAGCCATCGCGATGCCGCTGGTGGCGGGCGCGTAGAAAGCGGAACCAGTCTTGAGCAGGCCGACGATCTCGCCGCCGCCCGAACGGGTGCGCTGAACGATGGCATCGATGCGCTCCTTGGTGGAACGGCCCTGCTTGATCAGGTCGGGGATCGGGATGCCGGCGACGGTCGAATATTCGACGACCGGAACCATGGTGTCGCCATGGCCGCCAAGAACGAAGCTGGTTACTTCCTTCACCGACACCTGGAATTCTTCGGCCAGGAAGTGGCTGAAGCGTGCGGAGTCGAGAACGCCTGCCATACCCACGACCATGTGGTGCGGCAGGCCGGAGAATTCGCGCAGCGCCCACACCATCGCGTCGAGCGGATTGGTGATGCAGATGACGAAGGCGTTGGGGGCGTTGTTCTTGATGCCCTCGCCCACGGACTTCATGACCTTGAGGTTGATGCCCAGAAGATCGTCGCGGCTCATGCCCGGCTTGCGGGCGACACCGGCGGTAACGATGATGACGTCGGCGTCCTTGATGTCGGCATAGTCGTTCGTGCCGATGATCTTCGAGTCGAAACCTTCGACCGGGCCGCACTGCGACAGGTCGAGCGCCTTGCCCTGAGGAACGCCTTCGACCACGTCGAAGAGGACGATGTCGCCCAGGCCCTTGAGAGCGGCGAGATGCGCGAGCGTACCACCGATATTGCCAGCGCCGATCAGCGCGATCTTCTTACGGGCCATATGCAATCATCCTCCAAGCACGGAAATTGGGATTGCCCGCCCGCTTAAGCCGATCTCATTAATGATTCAACCAACTAAACGGGGTTTGGGAGATTTATCTTTGCAATTCATTCGCAGTTGCATTAATGCTCTTTTCGCCCCTGTTCGTTACGCGCTTCTACCCTGGCGCTGACTTGTCCCGCAGCGGCCACCTGCCGGGCGCTTCCTCTCAGAAGGAAGCGTCCGGGCCATTTTCTATGTGATGAATGAGTGCCCCGCAGCACCGACTGGCGCTATTTCGGGCCGTGCCCCAGGGCAAGATAGTCGTCCGACTGCATTTCCATCAGGCGCGAAACCGTGCGTTCGAATTCGAACGCTCCGTCGCCGCGAGGATAAAGCTGCGGGGGCTCCGCATCGGCCGATGCGAGCAGCTTGACCTTATATTCGTACAAGGCGTCGATCAGCGTGACGAAGCGGGCGGCTTCGTTACGGTTCTCAGTCCCCAGCACCGGGATGCCGACGAGGATGACGGTATGAAAGCGCCGCGCGATCGCCAGATAGTCCGGCGCGCCGCGCGCCTCAGCACATAGGCGCTTGAAGGAAAAGACTGCCACGCCCTTCAGGCTCTTTGGCACGTGCAAGGTGCGCCCACCCTGCACCTTTACGTCCTCCACAGGAACCTTTGCCCGATCCTCCACCGGATAGTCGGTAAGGCGGAAGAACGCCTCGGACAGCGCCTTGGTAGCCGCTGGACCATTGGGCGAATGCCAAAGCTGCGCGTCTCCCAAACGATCCAGCCGGTAGTCGGTCGGCCCATCCAGGGTCAGGACGTCCAGACGTTCCTTGATCAGGTCGATGAACGGCAGGAAAAGCTGACGATTGAGGCCGTCCTTATAGAGTTCATCCGGCGCACGGTTGGAGGTCGTGACGACCGTCACCCGCTTGTCCAGCAGCCCGGTGAACAGACGCGACATGATGGCGGCGTCCGCCATGTTGTTCACGACCATCTCGTCAAAACAGAGCAGCCGCGCCTCTTCGGCGAGCGAGTCCACGACCGGCGGGATGGGATCGCCCTTTTCCGCCTTGCGGACCTCGGCAAGCCGTGCATGGACGTCGAGCATGAATTCATGGAAATGGGCGCGCTTCTTGCGCTTGACCTGCACGGTGTCGAAGAACAGGTCCATCAGCATCGACTTGCCCCGGCCGACGCCACCCCACATGTAGAGCCCGCGTGGCGGTTCGGGCGCCTTTCGCAGCAATTTCCACAAGGTCGATCCGCGAGGGGGAGCCGCTTCCAATTCCTGCTGAAGCGCGTTCAGCCGTGCTGCGGCGGCCTGCTGATCCGGATCAGGACGCAATTCCCCGGCCGCGACGAGCGCGCGATAACGCTCGATAACGCTGCTCATTTGGGAACCGGCACCTTTCGCACCGTGGCGGTCGAGGACGCGACCAGCCCGTCATCCTGATGCAGGGTCAGCCGCATGAAGAATAATCGCCCGGTTTCCTGCAAAACCTCGACATCGGCGCGCAACGCCTGGCCGACTTTACCGGAGCCGCAATATTGCATGGAAAGATCGACAGTGACGGCAGCAGCCTGCTCGGGACGCCCCATGGCCGCCAGCGCCGCGAAATAAGCATGGTCGGCAAAGGCCGCGAGAAAGCCGCCATGCAGCGCGCCGTTGCGATTGGCGTGCGATGGACGGGTTTCCAGCATCACCGTGGCGCGGCGATCACCGGCACCTTGCGAATAGCTGGGGCCGACGGATGTGCTGAGGAACGTCTCCGGAACCGGATCGCTCCAGCGCAGCCAGTCAGCCCACGGACCTTCCAGCACCAGGCTTACAGGACCAGCATTATCGCCCACTGGATTAAAGCTGCCGTTCGACCATCATCTTCTTGGTCTCCGCGATCGCCTTGGCAGGGCTCAGACCCTTGGGACAGACATTCGCGCAGTTCATGATGGTGTGGCAGCGATAGAGGCGGAAGGGATCTTCCAGCTCATCGAGGCGCTCGCCGGTAAATTCGTCACGGCTGTCAGCCAGCCAGCGATAGGCCTGAAGCAGGATGGCGGGGCCGAGAAACTTGTCGGAGTTCCACCAGTAGCTGGGGCAGCTGGTCGAGCAGCAGGCGCACAGAATGCATTCATACAGGCCGTCGAGCTTTTCGCGGTCTGCGGGCGACTGGAGCCGTTCCTTGCCGCTGGGCGCGGGGCTGACGGTTTGCAGCCAAGGCTTGATCGAATTGTACTGCGCATAGAAATGCGTGAAATCGGGGACGAGGTCCTTGATCACATCCATGTGCGGCAGCGGCGTGACGCGCACTTCCTTGCCCGCGCACTCCTCGATCGAGGTGGTGCAGGCAAGGCCGTTCTTGCCATTCATGTTCATCGAACAGGAACCGCAAATGCCTTCGCGGCAGGAACGGCGGAAGGTCAGCGTCGGATCATATTCATTCTTGATCTTCAACAGCGCGTCGAGGACCATCGGACCGCAATTGTCGAGGTCAATCTCGAACGTATCATAGCGCGGATTCTGACCCGAGTCGGGATCGTAGCGATAGACCTTGAAGCTCTTGACGTTGCTCGCACCGTCAGGCGCCTTGTGGGTCACGCCCTTACCGGAAATCTTGCTGTTCTTGGGCAGGGTGAATTCGGCCATGGTTTAAGATGTCCTCCGTCCGCGCCAATAATTATATGGGGGCGCGCGCCAGAGGCCCTTAGCGCCTCGTTTCGCCATTTGCTACCCATCAAAGCAGCAAAAGCATGAAGCGATTTTTGGTGGTTAGATTAGAGAGCGTTCAATCTGAATCTCTCGACCCGTTCGGGCTGTTTGAACGAGCCGCCTGTCTCGTTCAAATGTCGAAGCCCTTTCCTTTCTGAAAAGATAGTGAAGCCGTTGGCTTCGCCGGCCTTCGGCTCGACAGGCTCAGGGCGAACGGATGAGAGGAGAGGTGGCGGTATAACAGCACGAAAGTTTAGGCGCGGTCGCTCAATATCTGTTCGATCAGCACCACATCCTCAACCTTGTCCGCGTCGATGCAGGCTTCCGCCTTGCGCATGGGCACCAGTCGGGCGACGAGGCCAAAGCGACGGCCGATACGCGCTATGCCGCCATGTAGCGTTGAGAGGCGCAGCACCGCACCGAGCAAGGCGACCGGACCGAATGCGGAAAGGATCTTCCAACCCTTTTTGCGGTCCTGCTCAACCTCTTGCCAGAGGGCGATGACGGCGCGCGCCTTGGCGCTGCCCAACCAGAAGAGGTTGGCGCCAGACCACCAGCCGTCCCTGAATTTGAGCCAGGTCCGCCGCGACGAGGGGTGGCGAGCAAGCAAGGTCGCCCGTTCGACCATCGCCACCGCGATGTCGGCCCCTTCTGCCTCGGCCACAAATTGGTCGAGCATGTCGGCGTCGAGCAGAACATGATCCGCCGTGGTGACGAGCAGCGGAAAAGGGAGGTCTGGCCGTTGCAGGAGGCCCAGCAATGTGGACGCTATACCGCTGCCGCTTTGTTCGAAGCGGACGCGCGGGTCTTCGCCAAGCCAGGCTGTGGCGGGATCGGCGCGATATAGCTCCGGCGTCTGCGTGAGAATGACGACCTGTCCGACCGATGGATGCGCGAGCAGCGCCCGCGCGGGGTAATTGATCATCGGCTCGCCCGCCACAGGCGCGAGAGGCTTTACCGCGACCCCGGCTGCCTGCGCCAGAGGATCGGAACCGGGGCGCGATCCGGCGAGCAGCAGGGCGGTGATCTTGGTCATGGAGGCGGGTTAGCGAAGCGGCCCAATTACGGGAAGCAGCTAAATGCTTATAGGGTGGGCGCAGCAGCCTGCGGCTTGCTTTGCGCGATGGTAACCGGCACGCCGACGCGTAGGCTCTTCAACTGCCTCAGCCGGTTCCGGAAAGCCGCCAGTTCTCCCCCGGCAAGCTGAGCCGTCGTGGTGAATTTGACCGAAAGCGGGTTCACCGTTCGGCCGCTGCGATACAGTTCGTAATGGAGATGCGGGCCCGTCGAAAGGCCGCTTGAACCGACATAGCCGATGACCTGCCCCTGACGGACACGCTGTCCATAGCGCGCGGCGATGCGGCTCATATGGGCATAGCCGGTGGCAAGGCCGTTGCCATGTTCCAGCCGGACATAACTGCCATGACCACCATGGCGTCCCGAATAGGATACGACGCCATCGGTCGCGGCATAGATGGGCGAGCCATAGGCGGCGGCAAAGTCGATGCCCGCATGCATGCGCGTATAGCCAAGGATGGGATGGCGGCGCATGCCAAAGCCAGAGGACATGCGGCCTTGCACCGGCGCGGACAGCACGCCGCGCCGTTCCCCGACGCCGGACGCTTCGAACCATTGGCTGCGGCCGTCGGTGGTCCATTTGAGCATGTCGATGCCCCGGCCGCTGGCTCGGTGCAGGCCAGCGAACAACAGGTCGCCTACTTCGACATCCCCGGTTGCCGCCCGGCGATATTCAGTGATGATGTCGTAGCGGTCGCCGCTGTGGATTGACCCCAGATCGACCTGCTGCGCAATGACGCGCAGGAAGCTCTGGATCGCCTTGGGCGGCGCGCCAGCCGCGCGCGCGGATTGATAGATGCTGTCGCCGATTACGCCCTGAATGCGCAGCGGCGTGTCATCGACATGGATGGCCGTGCGCTTCACTTGCAGCAGCCCGCCCACGCGATTGATCTCCAGCGCCAGGTCGAGCCGGGCGCGGAAGGCGAGATGGTCCAGCGGCCGGGGCATGTCGCGGCTGGCGCGGCGGCCAAGCACGATGTCGAGCGGCGTACCCGGCTTCAGCCCCTTGGCTAAATCGCCGCTGGCGAGCGCCATGACCTGAGCGGCGTCCGCATTGCTGACCCCTGCCCTCGCCAAGGCCCGGCTAAGCGAATCACTTCCACCTATCTGCGCGCGCAATTCGATCTGCGGACGTTCGGGCGTTTCGCGCAGAGGTTGGACGGCGTCGGTCGGCCCCATGCGCCGTCCGCTGTCCGCGCCCATGGCGAGCGGCGTGATCATCTGGCTGCGCACTTCCTCGAACTGCGGTTGAGCGAGCAGTGGCTCCGGTTCGCCGGGCAGAGGTTGAAAGCCGGGGGAGAGGTACAGCGCCGATGCGCAAAGCCCAAAACAGGTAGCAAGCCCGCGAAACCATGTACGGCTGCCCACTCGCTGGCCAAGATCGGGGACCAGTTCGACATCATCAGCCCAGTCGCGCAGGCGGGTGCGCCAGTCACGCGCATCGGCGGTCGTAAACGCCCCCTTGCCGATGGCGTCAGTCACCCAAAGGGAAGCGGATGCGCCCCCCTGCTGAGGACTGAACTGGCTACCGTGAAACACTTGAAAAAGCCCCCCACGGGCTGAAATTTCGCCCGACCCCCGCCGCGCGTTCATGGGCACTGTTGTGAACGCATAGGGTTAAAGTCAAATAAAGACGGATTTTTTAACCATGTTCAAGCGACGAAACGTGCCCTTCAGCCGTTGAACAACTGAAGTTGCATAGCCCAAAGGAGAATCGCGCCCTTCCCCTTGCTCTCGCTGCACTCATCCCCGACATAGAGAGGATCATGGCTCAATTTGCCCGATCGCCCGTCACAGCCGTGCTGGGTCCCACCAATACCGGCAAGACGCATTTGGCCGTCGAGCGCATGTGCGGTCATTCCAGCGGGATGATGGGCTTTCCGCTCCGTTTGCTGGCGCGCGAAGTTTACGACCGCGTCGTCGCCATCAAGGGTCCGGGTCAGGTCGCGCTGATCACGGGGGAAGAGAAGATCGTCCCTCCCGGTGCGCTTTATTATCTTTGCACGGCCGAATCGATGCCGCTGGATGGTGACTATGCCTTTGTCGCGCTGGACGAGGCGCAACTGGGTTCCGATCCTGAGCGTGGGCATATATTTACCGACCGACTGCTGCGGGCGCGTGGTCGGGAGGAGACCATGATCCTGGGGTCGGCCAGCATCGGCCGGGTGGTGAAAGCACTGGTGCCGGGTGTGGAAATCGTCAGCCGCCCGCGCTTTTCGACGCTGTCCTATGGCGGGGCGAAGAAGCTGTCGCGCCTGCCGAAGCGATCGGCTGTCGTCGCTTTCTCGGCGGAGGAAGTCTATGCCGTGGCAGAGATGCTGCGGCGTTTTCGTGGCGGCGCTGCCGTCGTCATGGGCGCGCTGTCGCCCCGCACCCGCAATGCTCAGGTGCAGATGTTCCTGAATGGCGAGGTCGATTATCTGGTCGCGACCGACGCGATCGGCATGGGACTCAATCTGGACGTGGCGCATGTCGCCTTCGCATCGCTGCGCAAGTTCGACGGGCGGCGGACGCGGCGGCTGACCGTATCGGAAATGGCCCAGATCGCGGGTCGGGCCGGGCGGCATCACAAGGACGGGACCTTCGGTAGCCTTGGTCATGAAGATGGCGACGCGGCCTTCACGCCCGAAGAGATAGAGGCGATCGAAGCGCATCGCTTCCCGCCCGTCGAGCAACTCTTCTGGCGCGAAGGAAAGCCGCGCATGGACAGCGTCAGCCGCCTCATCATGGAGCTGGAGACGCGCCCCGACCGTGACGAGCTGCGAGCAGCGCCCGAAGCGGTGGACCTGGCGGTGCTCCGGCGGCTGTCCGACGATCCGCTGGTCATCGACCGGGTTAAGGGGAAGAAGGCCGTCGAAAGGCTGTGGGCCGCATGCGGACTGCCCGACTTCCAGAAACTGGGCGCTGAACATCATGCGCGCACCGTGGGCCGTATCTGGCGTTTCCTGTCCGAAGGTCAGGGCCACATCCCGCGCGACTGGTTTGCTCAGCAACTGGCGCGGCTCGATTCGGTGCAGGGCGACATCGACACGCTATCGGGACGGATCGCCGCCGCCCGCACCTGGTCCTATATCGCGCACCGCCCCGACTGGCTGGCCCATCCGGCGGAGATGGCAGAGCGGACGCGCGCTCTGGAGGAAAGGCTTTCCGACGCCTTGCATACGGCGCTGACACAGCGTTTTGTCGACCGCCGCACCGCTATACTGTTGCGCGACATGGGGCAGGACGCCAGCAATTTACCTGTCGATGTGGAGCAGGACGGGACGGTCTGCGTCGATGGTGAGACGATCGGGCGACTTGACGGATTTCGTTTCTCGGTCGATCCGGCTACGCGGCATCAGGATAGAAAGATGCTGCTGGCGGCGGCGGAACGCCGTCTTGGAAGGATATTACGAGTGAAGGCTGACGAATTGCTGGGCGCGCCCGACACTGATTTCGTGCTGATGGACGAGCCGGGACAGGCGCCGGGTATCGGTTGGCAGGGCAATGCCGTGGCGGCGCTGCTCGTCGGCCCCTCGCTGCTGGCGCCGGAAATACGGCTTGATCGCGGCCTTCTGGCGCTTGGCCAGGATGTGCAGAAGCAGGTGACCGCGCGCCTCACAAGCTGGGTGGAGGCGCAAAAGGAAAAGCATCTTCTGCCCCTCGTGAAGATGGCGGCCAGCGCGGCCGACCCGGAAGTTCCTGCGGTGGTACGGGCGGTGTTCGCTCAACTGGCCGACGCTGGCGGCGTCATGGCGAGGATCGATCTCGATTCGGCGCTCAACCATCTGGACAAGGACCAACGTCACCTTCTGCGTCGTGCGGGCATCGATATCGGGGTGCTCGACATCTATCATCCGGGACTTCTGAAGCCCGGAGCGGCAAGGTGGCGCGCGGCGCTGCTGGCGGCACGCATCGCCAAACCATGCCTTCCCCTGCCCCTGCCCGGCCTGACGCTGATCCCCACGGGCGAAAAGGCGGAACAGATGGGCGCCCGGATCGCTGGCTTCCGCGGCTTCGACGATCAGATGCTGCGAATCGACATGGCGGAACGCATGGCTCGCGCCGCCCATGAAGCGATCGCGAAGGGCGAGGCCTTCACCGCGCAAAGCCCACAGATCGTCTCGCTCGGCCTCAACGAACCTGCTTTCCTGCAATTGATGCGCCTGGCTGGATTCCGCCCTGTCGAGGCAACGACCGAAGGCGGCGCGAACTGGACATTCCGGGGGCGGCAGAAGGCACGGCCGGATCAACAGCACGCCCGTGGGCCTAACCGGCGCAGCGCACCTGCGCGTGGCACACCTTCCCGCCCCGCTTCGACTGGAGCGGCGGCGCCAGTGGGCAACAATGCCTTTGCGGGCCTGGCGGAGCTTCTTGGCCGCAATGGCTGAAGGCGCGCCCCTCGGTAATCATGGACCGAGCCTGCGCATCGACAAATTCCTGTGGTTCGCCCGGCTCGCCAAAAGCCGGCCGGTGGCGCAGAAGTTGGCCGAAGAGGGTCATATCCGCCTGAATGGCCGCCGCATCGAGCGCGCCCATTCGCCCGTGCGCGCGGGCGATCTCATCACATTTCCCCACCCCAGCGGGGTACGCGTGGTCCGTGTCGTGGAGCTTCCGGGACGCAGGGGGCCAGCACCAGAAGCTCAGACATGTTATGAGGAACTGAAGCTGGGCGATTAGGGAGACAAAAATATCCTCATTGACCTTCGCGCGCGCCGAGCATAGCAGGGCCGCCGCTGTCGAACCCCTATAGAGTGCTGATCCATGACCTATGTCGTGACCGACAACTGCATCCGCTGCAAATATATGGATTGCGTCGAGGTCTGCCCCGTCGATTGTTTCTACGAGGGCGAGAACATGTTGGTCATCAATCCCAACGAATGCATCGATTGCGGCGTGTGCGAGCCTGAATGCCCTGCCGAAGCCATTCTGCCCGATACGGAGAATGGCCTGGAGAAGTGGCTGGAACTCAACACCAAATTCTCGGCTGAATGGCCCAATATCACCGTCAAGGGCGACGCGCCCGCCGACGCTGATGATATGAAGGGCGTCGAGAACAAGCTGGAGAAGTTCTTCTCGCCCGAGCCCGGCTCTGGCAGCTGATCGGACGCTTCGGTGACGAGCAGGGCGGCGTGTCCAGACGCTGAAAGTCCATCGTTTCCGATCATCATATTGATGCCAGATCGTCCTTGACGAACTACCCCTAGCGTTTCGGCACGAGGCTCACTCCCGGATTTTGCGTCTGGGGGTGGCAATTTTGTTACGAATCTGCTAAATAAGGGTCAAGAGGCGGAAACCGTCGCATTCCGTCCTGGAGTATTTGCTCATGTCCTGACGGTGGCGCCGTGGAATCCTCGGCTTGTGCTACTCTGCGCATCTGTGACGCGGCGATTTCCGTCTCCGGTAGAATTAGAAAGGTTTCAAATGGCTGCCAAGGCGCTGTCCTTTGACGTTGGTGATTATGTTGTTTACCCCAAACACGGTGTTGGCCGGGTGGTCGAGCTGCAAAAGGAGCAGATCGCGGGCATGGAATTGGAGCTTTACGTGCTCCGGTTCGAAAAGGAGCGCATGACGCTCCGCGTGCCGACCAACAAGGCCGAAGGCGTCGGCATGCGCAAGCTGTCGTCGAACAAAACCCTGGAAGAGGCCATCGAAACGCTGAAGGGCAAGCCGAAGGTCAAGCGCACCATGTGGTCGCGCCGCGCGCAGGAATATGAAGCGAAGATCAATTCGGGCGACCTGGTGTCGATCGCCGAGGTGACTCGCGACCTGTTCCGCGCTGACGATCAGCCCGAGCAGAGCTATTCCGAACGGCAGATCTTCGAGGCCGCATCCAGCCGTCTCGCTCGCGAACTCGCCGCAATGGAAGAAACGGATGAGCCTAGCGCACTCAAGAAGATCCTGCGCATCCTGAATGAAGCCGCACCGAAATATGCCAAGGTGGAAGGCTGATCTGAATTCAACCGAGCCGACAACGGCAGGTAAATGGATTTAGAAAGGGCGCTCCGATTGGGAGCGCCCTTTTTTACGCATGCCACGTCCGGGCGACAGCTTTTGCGAAAGCCGTTCCTGCTTATTCACCCTTCGCGCTGTCGGCTGCGTCCTTTGCAGCGCTTCCAACATCGCTCGCCGCTTGGCCGACCTGCGTGGCAGCGCTCTCAACCGCGCTATCCTTGCGCGTCTGGCTACTGATCAGGAAAAAGGCGGCAATCGCCACCACCACTACCAGCAACAGCACCGCAATCGCCGTGCCGCCACCGCCGCGCCGTTCAACTATCGTAGTCGTCGTCGCTGGACGCTCCTGATAATCGGCCATGAATATCCTCCTCATCGTTACGCCACCCGCACGAATAATGCGCAATGGCCGAGGCGGTTCCTGCATCATGCTCAGTCGGCGCGACGACGGTCTATTTCTCGCGCAGAGGCCGCAGAAGGCGCAGAGAAATCTGCATGCCCGCGTGAAAAAGCCAATCATCTGCCGTCGCTGCTCGAACCATGGAACCAACATCGGATCGCTTCCACGACACTGGCAGAAGGCCCCGCAAAGCTGATGCGGATGTCGCCGCCTTATCGCGAGACGAAGGCCCCTTTTGCTCGATCCTTGACGACCTGATCCGCCCGAAACACCGATCCGCTCATGCTGATGTAAATACCGGGATCGGCAATCTGAGCCGTCGCGAACGCCATGCCGAGGTTGAAGCTCGCGTCGCTTTCACCAAAGCGTGCGGGGGCGAGCGCGCCGACAAGCACGATCGTCTTACCCTTCACGCCCTCAAGCGCCTTGGCTGTGTCCGTCATGGTATCCGTGCCATGGGTAATGACAATATGGCTTTCCGCCGCTGCAAGAACCCGCTCGCGGATCAGCGCCCGGTCGACATCATCCAGTTCCAGACTATCCTTGCGCGTCACCTCTTCTATGCGAAAGGGACGCTTCACCCCGCCTATCTGCAACAGTTTCGCGACGACGCTTTCGCCGACCTTATAATCCGACAAGGCATCGAAATAGATTTTGTCGATCGTCCCGCCCGTGGTGAGAACCAGGATCGGCGTATTCACAGCCAGCATGGCGAACTCCCAAATTTAAGAGTCTAAACGCGCCGCCACCGCATCGGAACCGTGGATCAGCGCGCGCGGGCGATTTCCTCGCCACGGTCGCGGGCGGCAGCCAAGGTATCGGTAAGGAGTTTCAACAGCCGGTCGTCCGCGTCGAGGACGTTCAGCCCTTCGCGCGTCATCCCGCCGGGGCTAGCCACGCGGTCGGCCAATATCGCGGGGCTTTCGCTTGCTTGGGCAGCAAGGCTTGCAGAACCTTGGACGGTGGCGAGCGCCATCCTCGCGGCCTGATCGGCCGAAAGTCCGATCGCCTCCCCTGCGCGCGCGAACGCATCGATGAAGCGGAACAAGAAGGCGGGTCCACAGCCTGACAGGGCGGTCAGCGCGTTGAACTGGCCTTCGTCTTCGATCCACTCGGCGGCACCTAATGGCGTAATGAGCGCGTCCACTTCGCTGCGGGCTGAGTGAGACACCTTGTCGTCGGCGTAAAGTCCAGTGACGCCCTGCCCCAAGGCGACAGGCAGGTTAGGCATCGCCCGGACGATGTCCTGGGCCACGGGGAAACGCTTGCGCAGGTCCGCAACCGGCGTTCCGGCCAATATCGAGATAATGCGCGTATCCGCCGCGCAAAGCGGCGCAAGCGAGGCTGCTACATCGTCAAGCTGATAGGGCTTCATGCCCAACAGTATTGTCGCGTGAGCGGGCAGCGATGCAGGATAGCCCGTCACCACCCGCACCCCGTCCGCGACAGCACGGCCGCTCGGGCGCAACACGATAACGCTCGCCGGATCAAGACCGCATGCCAACCATCGGGCAAGCATTTGTCCAGCCATATTGCCGCAGCCAACCATGAACAGGTGCGCGGGCCAAGGTTCCGTCATGGACAATCCTCAGGCTTCGCCGCGCGTCTCGATCAGGCTGGCTGAAATCGCCTCCGTCGGACTCTTGCCGCCCCACAGGACGAACTGGAACACCGGGTAGAAGCGCTCGCATTCGTCAATCGCGGTCTCAACCAGTATCTGCGCCTGATCCAGCGTCAACACGCCTCCCGCGCCCAGCAAAGCGCCGTGCCGGAACAGCACGATGCCGCTCGACGACCAGAGCTCGAAATGGCCAAGCCAAAGCTGCTCATTGATCAGGCCCAGCGTTTCGTAAATCGTCGCCCGCTTCTCCTCCGTCACGCGGATGTCGGGCAGGGCGAGCAGTTGCAGCACCTGATCTTCGTCGCGCCAGATGCCGCGCAGCTCATATTGCGCCCAGCTACCCTGCGTGCTGGCGACGATTTCATCTTCGCCGACCTGATCGAAACTCCACCCATTCGCTTCGAAATAGGCGGCCAGCATATCGATCGGCGCGGCCTCCTGGCCGCCATTTTCAAATTCGTCGCTGTCCATCATTGGCTGGCCATAGAGCATTTCCCGGCGGCAAGGAAACCACCGACTGAGGGAAACGCATCAAAATAGGCGATCGTTGCAGAAAACCAACGGACAGGCGGCAAAGCCTGCTTATTCCGCGTCGCCTGCCTTGGGCTTTGGCGAGCGGACGGTCTTTGTCACTGGTTCACCCGACCGGCCTTCCAGCGCGTCGATCCGGGCCTTCAGCAATTCGACCTCTTCACGGGCCGCCGCCGCCAGCGCCTTCACGGCATCGAATTCGTCGCGGCTGACGAAATCCACGCCGCCGATCCACTGCTTGGCCTTTTCGCGGGCGTTGGTTTCAAATTCCCGGCTCATGCCAGCGACTGTTCCCGCAGCGCCGTTCACCAGCTTGGCAAGGTCGTCGAAAAAGCGGTTTTCGCTCTGCATGATCTGAATGTCCTAGTTTGCTGGCGCGAATGTGCGCCACGATGATGTCATATCTGGGTCTTGAGCGCGGGCGCGACAAGGGTCTCAGCATCCGGGTTGAGGCGCCCGATCTCATAATTCAGCGCCGATGCAAAGCCCAGCCACGCTAGATAAGGTAGCAGCAGCAGTCCCGCGACCCGCCTGATGCGCCAGAACAGCCATGCCGT
Organism: uncultured Novosphingobium sp.; assembly: GCA_946886365.1. The sequence continues at coordinate 30,212 of CAMPIM010000003.1, read as the reverse complement.
CACAGCCACGGCGATGAAAAGGACGATGATCAGCGCAAGCGCATTATCGACCTGATGCGCGCGGAAGAAAAGCGGCGACCAGACGAGGTTTAGCGCCAGCTGGATCAGGAACAGGATGATGGCCACCCCCCTGCCCCGCGCTCCCCGCGCATGAATGACGATGGCCAGGGCAAGCCCCATCAGGATGTAAAGGATCGTCCAGGCGACACCAAAAGCCCAGCCGGGCGGCATGAAGTCGGGCTTCACCAGCGCGTCGAACCAGCGATTGCCATATCCGCTATTGGCCAGCTTGCCCGACAGGAAGCCCAGGAACACGATCGCCGGAACCGTGACCAGCGCCCAGCGCAGATAGGCCAAACGCAACTGACCGGGGGACGCGATTTCATTCATCGTCGGCGCAGCTCCACTAATCCTCACTCGGCGGCCTCGGGCGAATCCTTCCGGGCCTTGTCAAGCCGCCAGTGACCGGTTTGCGGTGAAACACTTCATCCCGCAACCGCGAATAGAGGTGGAAGAACGGCATCTGTCACAAAATCAAACGCCTGCCTGAGAATGAGCAAGCCCACGCCTAGCCGTCCAGCCGCGCGCCGATCAGAAACTCGACATTGCCTTGGGGGCCGGTGATGGGGCTTGGCGTCACGCCCAGTACTGTCCAGCCCTTCACCGTCAGCCACTGGCTGACTTCCTCGCAGACGCGGGCATGGATGGCGGGATCGCGCACGACGCCGCCCTTCCCGACCTCTTCCCGACCAGCCTCGAACTGCGGCTTGATGAGGGCAACGAGATGCGCTCCGGCCCGGGCGAAATCCAACGGACGGTCGAGCACCTTCGCCAGCGATATGAAGCTGGCGTCGCATACGATGACATCGACCGGCTCCGGCACATGTTCGGCGGTCAATATGCGCGCGCTCGTTTGCTCATGCACGATCACGCGCGGGTCGGATCGCAGCTTCCAGGCAAGCTGGTTCGTCCCGCTGTCCACCGCATAAACCCGCGCCGCGCCGTTGGTCAGCAGCACATCGGTAAAGCCGCCGGTCGAACTCCCGACATCGATCGCGGTCATGCCAGTCACGTCCAGCGCGAAATGATCAATGCCGTGGGCCAGCTTTATGCCTCCACGCGACACCCACGGATGATCGCGACCCTTCACCTCCAGCGCGGCATCCTCCGCGACCTGCTGCCCCGCCTTCTCGATCTTCCTGTCGCCCAGAAAGACAAGGCCCGCGAGGATGAGCGCCTGCGCGCGCGCCCGGCTCTCGGCCAGCCCGCAATCGACCAGCAGCTGATCTGCCCGCAGCTTCGCCATCAGCGCACCAGCGCCGTCAAGGTGGACACCGTCAGCAACTGCGGCAGCACCTCAGCCGACTTTCCCGGAGCATACCAAAGGTAGAGCGGCACGCCCGATCGCCCCTGCGCCTCTAGAAACCGGGTGATGGCCGGGTCCGCACTCGTCCAATCACCCACCATCACCGTCACGCCAGCCTTGGCAAAGGCCTCCCGCGTGTCGGCCCGGTCGATGGCGGCAGCCTCATTGGCCTTGCAAGTCAGGCACCAGTCGGCGGTGAAGTAAAGGAATACCGGCTTTCCAGCGGCACGCAGCGCGGCCAGCCGCCCCTCGTCAAAAGCCACAACGCCATCCTGAACCTGCGCAGCACCAGCCATGCGCGCAGGCAGCATCACCATCCCTACGCCGAGCAGCAGCACAGCACCCAACATGACCAGCAGCCCGCCCCGCTTGCCGCGATGCTGACGCTCCCCCAGCCACCAGAGCAGCAGCGCCAACAGCAACGCCGCCCCCAGACCAATCGTCATCCCCGGCACGCCGCGCTGTTGCCCGAGCAGCCAGCCCAGCCCCAGCGCGGTCAGGAACATCGGGATCGACAATATCCTCTGAAAAGTCCCCATCCACGCGCCCGGCCGGGGCAAACGCCCCCGAAGCGCCGGTACATAGGCGAGCAACAAAAAGGGCAGCGCAAGGCCAAAGCCCAACCCGGCAAAGACCGCAAGCGCCGCCGCGACCGGCAGCACCAGCGCCGCCCCCATCGCCACCCCCATGAACGGCCCGGTGCAAGGGGTGGCAACGAAAGCGACCAAAGCGCCGGTCCAGAATGACCCCGCAACGCCCTTCTTCCCCGCCAGCTTCTCACCACCTCCAAAGGCGCTCAGTTCAAACAACCCCGCAAGGTTGAAGGCAACCGCCGTCACCAGCAGCAGCAGCAGCAAAATGACGCGCGGGTCCTGCAACTGAAACGCCCAACCCACGGCCACGCCCGCCGACCGGATCGCCAGCAGCAACCCGCCCAGCACCAAACAGGTGAGGATAACGCCAGCGCCATAGGCAAGCGCCTCCGGCCGCGCCGTGGCCTCATCACCCCCAGCGCGCGCCAGCTTGAGCGCCTTCAGCCCCAGGATCGGAAACACGCACGGCATGATGTTGAGCAACAGCCCGCCCAATATCGCCCCGCCAAGCGCGATCAACACCGTGCGCAGCAGGTCTGAACTAGCTCCAGTTACCGCGCCGGGGCGAGCCGTCACCAGAAAGCCGACATGATCGCCTGTGCGGAGGACTGCCTGCACCGCATCTCCCTTGAACCCCTGCCCTGCCTCGGTTTCGATCAGCAGCCGGTCCCCCTGCCGATGGACCGATTGAGGCGCGGCATAGCGGACGACACCCTCTTCCAATGGAAAGAGGTGCACGTCAGACGCCGCAGCTTCCCCCGGAAAAGGGATCGACATCCGCAGCTTGCCATCGGCAATGGCATAAATCGCCTCACTCCCGAGCGGCCGGGGCAGATGCGCCCGCCAACCATCGAACCGGGCCTGCGTTGCGGGCGCCACCGCGCCATCACCCGCGATCAGGTCCAGCGCGATATCAGCGCTCTCAGGCACGCAAATCTTGTCTGTGCAGGCCAGCCATTCCGCCTTCCCGCGGATCGGCAGACGCGTTCCCTTCGCCACCTCAGGCGCAATATTCACAGGCGCGAGGAGCGCATAAGGCCCCTCATAAACATGGTTCATCAGCCCGGAAATGAGCAGCGTCTCGGGCACCGGATAGCGCAACGTCCCAATGCTCACGCCTTTGGGCAGCACCCATTTCACGGTCATGCCCAGACCCGCATCACCCGGATTTTGCCAATAGCCGTGCCAGCCAGCCTCTGGCGTCATGGCAAAGGCGATGCTGCTGGTCCGGCCCGGAGCAGGCGTATCGCTTTCGGCTACCAACTGCGCGGCGATATGCGGCGCGCCTGATCCGAACGCGCCCTGCGCGCTGGCAGCAGGCGCGACAAACAGCGCCAGCGTCATCAGGAGCACATAAAAAATCCGCATCGGGCCTCTGTTCGCGTGGATCACAGCGGGCTAGGTCGGCATGGTTGCGCCGTCAAGGCGCAGAAGGGATCGTAAAAAGATGTTTAGGAAAACGCTTCACACCCTCCTGCTGCTGGCGCCCTTGCCCGCGCTGGCCCAGCCCGCCGCAAGTCCCGCCCCTTCCGATGCCCCGCCAGGGCTGATCGTCGCGATCTCGGTCGATCAGTTTTCGGCCGATCTCTTCAGCGAATATCGTCCTTATTATAGCGGCGGCCTCAAGCGCCTGAGCGAAGGCGCCGTGTTCCCCCGTGGATATCAAAGCCATGCCGCAACTGAAACTTGCCCCGGCCACAGCACCATCCTGACCGGCAGCCGACCGTCACGCACCGGCATCATCGCCAATAGCTGGATCGATCAGAACGTCGCCCGACCCGATAAAACAATCTACTGCGCGGAGGATGAGAAGCAGCCGGATAGCAGCAGCTCCAAATATATCCCCTCCCCCGTCCATCTGCGCGTGCCCACGCTCGGCGAACGCATGAAGGCAATCAATCCCGCCGTCCGCAATGTGGCCATCGCCGGAAAGGATCGCGCGGCCATCATGATGGGCGGCGCAAAGGCGGATCAAGTCTGGTGGCTGGGGCCGAAGGGCTATGTCAGCTATCCCGGCACGCCAACGCCTCCGCTGGTCGCACGGGTGAACGCAGTGTTCGAACAGCGGCTCGCCCAGCCCAATGCTGGTTTTGACCTGCCCCCGCAATGCGCTGCCAAGGATTTTCCCGTAAGTGCTGGCACGCGGGTTGTCGGCACCGGCCGTTTCGCAAGGCCCGCTGGGCAATTCGGCGCATTCCGTGCCTCGCCCGAGCAGGATGCCATGACCCTGGCCTTCGCCGCTGCCGCCATCGAAAGCATGAGCCTTGGCAAACAAACTCAAACTGATCTCATTTCCATCGGCCTTTCGGCGACCGACGTCATCGGCCACGCCTATGGCACGGAAGGCACCGAAAGCTGCATCCAGATCGATCGGCTGGACCGCGAACTCGGCGCCTTCTTCGATCGGCTCGACAAGCAGGGCATCGATTATGTCGTGATGCTCACCGCGGATCATGGCGGCCACGACCTACCCGAACGCCATCAGCAAAATGCGATGCCAATGGAGCAGCGCGTCGATCCCGCACTCATGCCCCGCGCGCTTTCAGAAGCCGTGGCCTCCCGCACCGGCGTAAACGGCAAGGGCTTGATCCAGGGCGATGGCCCGTCGGGCGACCTTTATTTCGACCGCAATCTCACCCGCGCCCAACGCGCCAAGGTGGAAGCCGCCACACTCACACTGCTGCGCGCCCATCCGCAGGTCGAAACCGTCCTTACCAAGGCGCAGATCGCCGCAGCGCCGTCTCCTTCAGGTCCGCCGGAAAGCTGGAGCCTGCTTCAGGAAGTCCGGGCCAGCTTCGATCCCGAACGCTCGGGCGACCTTGTCTTGCTGCTAAAACCACGCATAACGCCCATCGCCGATCCTTCGCATGGCTCTGTGGCCACGCATGGCTCGCCCTGGGACACGGATCGGCGCGTTCCGATCCTTTTCTGGCGCAAGGGCATGCGGCATTTCGAACAGCCGCTCGGCGTGGAAACGGCGGACATCATGCCGACGCTGGCGGCCCTCATCCGTCTGCCCGTTGCCCGCAATGAGATAGACGGCAGGTGCCTCGACCTGCTGGCAGGCCAAAGCGACAGCTGCGCTGCTGATTGAAGCATCACGCCTTCTATCTGGATCACTCAACTTATCTGAATCACTCATCCCCGTTCGGGCTGTTCGAACGAGTCACTTGCCTCGTTCGAATGTCGAAGCCCTTCCCTTTCTAAAAAGAAGGAAAGCCCTTCGACAGGCTCAGGGCGAACGGAAGAAGGAGGTGGTGCCGATTTAACGCAGCACGCTCTGACAGTCAGATATTCTCCGCGAAGCCGTCCCGCTCCGCCTCCATCAGGGCATGAACGCGGTGAGGCGCGGACACTTCGACCCGGCTGGTCACCTCATATTGCGCCTTTGCCTGACGCACATTGCTGTTCGCGGGAACACTGTCGGTCAGCCAGACATTGCCGCCGATCACTGACCGGCTGCCTATGATGATGCGGCCCAGAATGGTAGCGCCCGCATAAATCACCACGTCATCCTCGATGATCGGGTGCCGGGGGATCGCCTTGGCCAAGGCGCCCCTCTCATCGGCAGGAAAGCTGCGCGCGCCCAGCGTCACGCCCTGATACAGCCGCACCCTGTCACCCACTATGGCCGTCTCGCCGATAACGACGCCGGTGCCATGATCGACGAAGAAGCTGCGCCCGATGGTGGCGCCCGGATGAATATCGATACCCGTGCGCGAATGGGCGATCTCGGAGATGATGCGGGCGACCAGCGGCGCGCCCAGATCATAGAGGCGATGGGCAAGCCGATGGTGGATGATCGCCAGCATCGATGGATAGCAGATCAGCACCTCGTCCACGCTACGCGCGGCGGGATCGCCCAGAAATGCCGCTTCGACATCGGAATCGAGCATGTCGCGCAAGCCAGGCAGGCTTTGGGCAAAGTTGCCGATGATGCGCGCGGCTTCGCCATCGATTTCGGCGGGCGGCCTGCCATGCATATTGTAGAGAAGCTCAAGGCGTATCTGGCCGTAGAGGCGGCTGAGCGCCGTCTGCAACGTCTGCGCTACAAAGGCGTCTTCATTATGGGTGCGAATGAAGCTCGGGCCAAGGCGCAACGGAAACAGCGTGCCGCACAGCGACGTCATGATCTTGGCAAGATTGGCCCGTGACGGAAAACCCTCCGCGCCATATTCGGCATGATGCTGCTGCGCCGCGCGCCAGCCTGTGCGAACCTTCCCAAGATCGCTCACCAGCCGATCCAGGTCCCAATAGCCTTCCAGAAGCTGATCTTCGCTTTCGCCGTCCGCGGTCATATGCGCCTCTTGTTCAACGAAAGCTGGCATAGACCGCCACCAGCCGATCCGGTAAACGAGTTTTGCTTGTCCCCGCGATGTTTCTTTTTAACCCGAAGCGTCGGCCCGGTTTCAGCGGATAAGCTTGGCACCCGCGATACGCAGGCGGATTTCCACGCTCAACCCGCCTTGGGGCCGGTTTTTCAGAAGCAGGCTGCCACCTTCCTGCTCGACTGCCTTTGCCACGATCGCGAGGCCCAGTCCCAGGCCCCGAGTATAGCGCCCCCGCGCCTCATCGAGTCTGAAAAAGGGCTTCAGCACCTCCTCCAGCTTGTCCTCCGGGATGCCCGGACCATCATCCTCCACCCGGATCAGCGCCTCCCCGTCACGGCGCTCGACGCTGACATAGGCCCGCTGGCCATAATGGAGCGCGTTTTCGACCAGATTGATGACCGCGCGGCGCAGCAGGAGCGGCCGCACATCCATTTCCAGATGATCCGGCCCCTCATAGCTTACATCGGCCCCCTGATCCTGAAAGCTATCGACCACCGTCGCCACCGTGACCGCAACGTCCGCCCGCACAGGTGGCTCGCCATTCTTTTCGCCGCCGAGGAAGGCGAGCAGCGATTCGATCATCGCCCCCATTTCCCCAAGGTCCCCGGCCATCGCATCGCGCGCTTCCGCGTCGCGGATTCCCTCCAGCCGAAGCTGCAAGCGCGCCAGCGGCGTGCGCAAGTCATGCCCGACCGCGGCCAGCGTTTCAGTGCGCTCAGTGATCAAGCGGTGGATGCGCGTCTGCATCGCATTGAACGCGCGGATCAGGTCCCGCACATCGCTGGTCCCGCTTTCCGCGACGACGACCTCATCGCTCAGGCCGATATGCTCTGTCGCCTTGGTAAGGTCCTTGAGCGGCGCCAGCGTCCGCCGGATCAGCATGCCGCCCGCCACCATCAACGCCACCAGCGGAATGAGGGCCAGCCCCATCCGCCCGATGGTAAAGGTCCACTGCCCTCCGCTATGCCGCATGCCGAAATAGAGCCAGCTGCGATCAGGCAACTGCAAGCCGCCATTGATCTGCGACACCCGCCCCCCAGGCGACGCGAGCCGCAGCCAGAGACCGGACTGCTCCAGGCTCGGTTCCCAGGCGATGATCTGCCGCCGCATCCGCTCAAGCTCAGGCGCCAGAGTTGGCGCGGGGGGCGACGCCGGGGTCCAGTGAATATCATAGCGGTCGGTGGTAAGCTGGATCGCCATCGCATGCCGGTCGTTCGGCGGCTGCTCCGTCACCAGCTTGCGCGCGATCACCAGATGCTCGGCCAGCCGCCGCGCCTCGTCATCCTGCAATGAAAGGTGACCAGCCCGCTCGTAAATCAGCGTGCCCACCGCAAATTCCAGCGTGAGCGCCAGCAGCAGGATCGCCAGCAGCCGCCCAACCAGACCCAGCGACCGGCTCATATGCAAGCTCAAGCCCGGCTGACTTCCGCGTTGAACATATACCCCACGCCGCGCACGGTCGTGATCGGCGCCGCCGCGCCTTCGGTCGACAGCTTGCGCCGCAACCGGCTGACCAGCACATCGATGCTGCGATCAGAGCTGTCACCCATGCGCGTGCGCGACAATTCGATCAGCCGCTCGCGTGCGATGACCCGCTGCGGGTGGCTGAGGAAGGAGCCGAGCAGGTCGAACTCCGCACCCGTCAGATCGACGATCGCGCCGGTGGGCGACCGCAGCTCCCGACGCGGGAAGTTGACGACCCAGCCGTCGAAACGCGCCTCATTCTCGCGATGTTCGTCAGGCCCCCGTTCCACGCCCACACGGCGCAGGATAGCCCGTATCCGCGCGATCAGTTCGCGCGTGCCAAACGGCTTGGGCAGATAATCGTCCGCGCCCAGCTCCAGACCCACGATCCGATCGGTCTCGCTGCCCTTCGCGCTGATGAAGATGATCGGGACGTCGCTCTTGCGACGTATCTGGCGGCACAGGTCGATGCCGTTGGTGCCCGGGAGCATGACATCCAGCACGACCAGATCGACCGGTCCGGCGTCAAAGGCCACCCACATTTCCGGCCCCGAAGAGGCCGGACGCACCTGATACCCATGTTCCTGAAGAGCGCGCGCGGTCAGCGTGCGCAGCGGCGGATCGTCCTCGACAAGTATGATCGTGGGGGCGGTCATGCCGGAAATGTTGCGCGACTAAAACGGCTCATAGCGCTTGAAGTAGGGGCGGCTTCCAACAGGGTCAACCGAACGTTACCGCAGAAACCCTTGGAAACAGGTTCAGCAATGATTTGTCATGCAAGGGACAATTTCGCCCCCATTACGAGCAAGAATGCCATGCCGGGCCTCGTGAAAGGCCCGGCATGATTTCCGTCAGAAAGCGGCCGACAGGGAGAATACCACCTGGCTGCGAGCGATCGACTTGCCGAAATTGTCACCGTCCTGAACCATGAAGTTCGGGCGGATGTAGGTTTCGTCCGAACGCTTGATGTCGGTATCGACATAGGCGACGCCGAGCGTCAGCGGCGTGCCGGGGATCGCCACGTCCGCACCAATCAGCCAGTCGAGATACTTGCCCGTGGGTGCGATCGACGTGCCGTTCGGACCAAGGCCGGGGTTGCCGTCCGAATAGCCCAGATGCGCCTTCAGCGTGACAGGCGTGCCCGGCACTGCGCCGCTCACGTCGCCCCAGATGTACAGATTGTCTTCCTTGTCGCCCGGATCAGCAACCGTGCATGCCGCGTCGCTGCACCAATTGCCCAGCGCCTGCTGCTTGGGCGCATAGGCGACGCCGAGCAGACCCTTGACCGGACCCAGCTGGCTCGAAAGCTTCACATAGGGCTCAGCGAAGTCGGTCTTGTCCGCGCCCGACGGGTACATGTACCAAGTCAGGCCGACGTCCAGCGTCGCGCTGCCCAGCGGGATGGCATAGCCAGCGAACAGATCCAGTTCCATGTTGGAACCGCCGAACTGGCCCCAGCCGGAAAGGTTCGAGGCCCAGGTGCCGACATAGGCGCCGCTTTCATGGGTGGCTGTGATGCCGCCCTGAATGGCCATGCCCTTGTCGCTCTGCGACACGCCACGGAAGCGATAATCGGAAACCAGCGCAACGCTGCCCGAAACGGTGACGGGACCTTCGGCCTCTTCCTGAGCGAAGGCCGGAGCGCTCGACAACAGGGCAAGAGCCGCACAGGCCATCTGCAACTTAGCGATTTTCATGAACATTCCCCTTTCTCGGTAAGAATGTTCCGTCCTGCGTCCGCGCTGGCCCAAAGGTCTGAATGCCCCGGATCCCGGCGGATTGACAGCAGGCTAGGGCGCGCCCGGATGAAGGGGAATGGACTTTTACCGCAAGTGCGAAGGTGACATTCAGGCCGTGCCATCAAAGGCACGGTTATTTGCTGATGGCGTTCCAAACATGTCTATTTGATTTCCTGATCACATCCAGACATGAAAAAGCCGCCGCACCTGGAAGGGGTGCGGCGGCTAACGACGCCTGATGGAGGGGGGAGGTTCAGGCGGCGAGGTTGCGAAGGCGTCCGGTTGCGCCCGCCAGTTCGACGGTGGCTCCTGTGCCACGGCGGCGGTCCATCCACTCCCGCACCATCTCGGCGCAGGTATGGTCGATATGGAGCAGCCGCTCGACGTTCAGGATGACTGGACGTTCGGCGGGAACCGACTCCAGCTTTGCCGACAATTTGGGCAACGTCAGGAATGTGGCCGTGCCATGCAGTGCCAATTCATGCGCATCATCCCGCCGGTCCTCATCCATCCCCAGCCGCAAACGGCGCGCATGGGGCAGCAGCTCAAGCAGCGACAGACCAATACCCACCAGCACGCCCGTCAGCAGGTCCATCGTGACCACCATGATCAGCGTAACCGCCCACACCACGGCGGGCAGCGGGCCATAACGGTGAAGCAGGTGCTTCACATGGTCCAGGCTGACCAATCGAACGCCGGTCACGACCAGAATGCCTGCCAGCGCCGCCATCGGAATCTCACGCAGCAACCAAGGCAGCAACGCGACGAAGCCGAGTATCCAGATGCCGTGCAGGACAGCGGACATGCGGGTCTTGGCACCCGCCTGGACGTTGGCGGAACTGCGGACGATAACGCCGGTCATCGGCAAAGCGCCCGCAACGCCGCACAGCAGATTGCCTACCCCCTGCGCGCTCAATTCGCGATTATAGTTGGTCCGCACGCCATCATGCATCCGGTCCACCGCAGCGGCCGACAGCAATGTTTCAGCGCTGGCGATGAACGCGATCGCGATGGCAGTCGTGATGACCGTCGGGTTCATCAACTGCTGAAACAGCCCTTCGCCCGGCAATGTCACCGCTGCGACGATCGATTCCGGCACTACGACGCGCGCCACCGGCAGACTGAACAGAAACGCCACCAGCGTGGCCAAAACCACGCCGACAAGGGCGCCGGGCAGCAGCTTCATCGACGCGGGGCGGATCTTTTCCCAACCCAGCATGCCGCCGATGGTGACCAGACCCACGGCAAAGGCGGTTGCTGCGTCCTGATTGCTGAGACCGAAAAGCTGGCCTGGCATCGCGATCAGGTTCGCAAGCCCGCTGGAAAGCGGCTTGTCATCGAACAGGACGTGGAACTGCCCTACGACGATCAGCACACCGATGCCCGCGAGCATGCCGTGAACGACAGCAGGCGAAATGGCGCGAAACCAGCCCCCGACCCTCATCAATCCGGCAATGACCTGAATCGCACCGGCAAGGATCAGGATCGGTCCGAGCGCGGACAGGCCCTGCTCGCGCACGATTTCAAAGACGATGACGGCAAGGCCCGCCGCGGGGCCGCTGACCTGCAAGGGCGAACCGGCCAGCAGGCCGACGACGATGCCGCCGATGATGCCTGTGATCAGCCCCTTCTCCGGCGGCACGCCGGAGGCGACCGCGATGCCCATGCAAAGGGGCATCGCGACGAGGAACACGACGATGGATGCGGTGAAGTCGCGGCTGAACGTGCCGCCGGAAAGAGCCTTCAGCATAGGTTACTCCGCGGCCATGGCGATGCTGGTTTCACCAGCAAGGCGCCGCGCCTGCGCCTGTGCGACAGGAAGCGGATCACCTTCGCGCATGGGCATGAAGCGGCCGGTTTCCCCGTCGAGCCCAAGAACCTGGCCCGCATGAATATCGACATACCAGCCGTGCAGCGCGATTTCCCCACGCGCCACGCCCGCCGCCACCGACGGATGGGTGCGCAGGTGGTTCAACTGCACCACGACATTTTCCAGCGCCATGTTGCGCAGCTTTTCCGCGTCGCTCAGATCGGACGGGTAATTTTCACGGCACACCTTCTGCGCGGCATGCGAATGACGCAACCATGCGGCAACATTGGGCATCGACGTCAGGTCGGCATCCGTCGCCAGCGCCTTCATCGCGCCGCAATCGCTGTGTCCGCACACGATGATGTCGCGCACGCCCAGAACCATGACGGCATATTCGACCGTCGCGGTGACGCCGCCCAACTGGCTGGCGTGCGGGGGCACGATGTTGCCCGCATTGCGGCATACGAACAGATCGCCGGGATCGGCCTGCATGATATGTTCCGGCACGATGCGGGAGTCGGCGCAGGAAATCATCAGCGCCTTGGGACTTTGTCCGTGATTGGCAAGCTGGTTATAAAGCGTGCTCTTGTCCGGAAAGACCTTGCTTTCGAAACTGAAGACGCGACCGATAAGCTCGTTCATGGCTTCTATCCTTCTTTTTGGTTGCCGATCAGGGGGGGGGCGGATCGGCGCTATTTGAAGGATAGGTACGTGCCTTTGCTGCGTCGCAGCGGCTTTGTTAAATAGTGTGTCTGACTGGATTTTCTGTCGTCACTGCCGCTCGACAGCAGCGCTCAGCATATATCCCGCCCCCCGAACGGTGACGATCGGCGCCGCCCTGCCACCAACGCTCAGCTTCCGCCGGACCCGGCTAACCAGCACGTCGATGCTGCGATCGGATGATGGCGCGTCGCGCACACCGGCTAATTCCATGAGCCTGGCGCGCGGGATCACCGTCTGCGGATTTTCCAGCATGACCTGAAGCAGTGCGAATTCGGCGGCGGTAAGCTCGATCGGCTGGTCGACCTCGTCCTTCACTTCACGCCGCGCGAAATCGACCTGCCACCCGTCGAACCGAGCCAGCGTGCTGGCGCGCAGGCCGATCAACCGCTCCTTCTTGCTGCGACGCAGCACCGCGCGCAGCCGGGCGGCCAGTTCACGGGTCGAATAGGGCTTGGACATATAATCGTCGGCCCCCAGTTCCAACCCCACCACCCGGTCGACCTCGCTGCCGCCCGCGCCGACCAATATGATCGGCACGTCGCTCCGTTCCCGGACGTCACGGCATAGGTCCATGCCATCGGGACCGCGCAGCGCCGCATCCAGCACCAGCACGCCCACAGGCGCGGTCTTGATCGCGTTCCAGATGTCGGATGCCGACGCCGCGGGCAGCGCGCGAAAACCGCTCTGCTCCAGATATTCGCGCACCTGCTGGCGCTGTTCGGGCTTTTCCTCGGCAATCAGGATCAGCGGTGAACTCATCCGCCCTTCACTGACAGGCTGCGAAGGCCATCAAGCTCACCCTGGATAACTGCGCTGTCGCCCTGCGCCGCCGCCAGCGCCTCGCCAGCGCGCGCCTGCGCGTAGCGCCCGATTGCCGCGTCGATCTGGCCCCGCGCGCTTGCACAGTTCCCGGCGTAGCTACCCGATAGCGGGGTGAAGCGATGGATGGCCTTACCCATCGCGGCAATCGCATTGCCCTCTGCCGTCACCGAGCGGTTGACGCCCAGTTCGGCCTGCCAGCGGCAGACGGGCGTGGTCGGACGGCTGGCGAAACGCGGTTCGACCTGCCGGACATGAACCGTCGACACCGTTTCATAGCTCGTCCGATAGGCTGTGGACGCATGGTTGATGTCCGCACTGTGGACCGGAGCGACGACGGCCATGACGGCAGCGGAAGCGAAAATGGAAAGCATGCGAAGAAACTCCTTGGCATAGGAAGCGCTTGCCAAGGCATAGGCGGGGCAAATGTCTCTGAAATTTTCCGAATGTTACAAATTGTTGCTGCACACGCGGAAACGCTTCGGCGCGGCAAGGCATTTTTACGCGCCAAAATCCATCATGGTTTGAACAGCGCATGCAACTCGCCCGGCGCTCAGGCTTTTAACCCTCGTCAACGGCCGCACGCGCCTTTGGCGCCTTCATGGCCAATGATGAGGATTGCTGAATGAAAATCGCTCAAATCGCTCCCTTGGCCGAAAGCGTACCGCCGAAGCTGTACGGCGGAACCGAGCGCATCGTTTCCTACCTAACCGAAGCATTGGTCGATCAAGGACATGACGTGACATTGTTCGCCAGCGGCGATTCCGTCACTCGCGCGGAACTGGTGCCCGTCACGGACATGGCGCTTCGCCTCAATCCCCATGTTCGCGACGCCATTCCATATCACATGATGCTGCTGGAAGCGGTGCGCCAGCGCGCCCATGAGTTCGATGCGCTACATTTCCACATCGATCTTGTTCACATGCCATTGGTGCAGGACATCGTCGGCCGATGCGTCACGACGCTGCACGGCCGTCTGGACCTGCCGGACCTGCGCCCTTTCTACCAGACCTTCCGTGATCACAGCCTGGTTTCCATTTCCGACCACCAACGGCTGCCTATGCCGCCCGTGAACTGGGCAGGCACCGTCTATCACGGTCTTCCCGCGAACCTTCTCCCGCCGAAAGTCGACAGCGATGACGGCTATCTCGCCTTCCTCGGCCGGATATCACCGGAAAAGCGGCCCGACCGCGCCATTCGCATAGCCGCCCGTTCCGGGAGGCCGCTCAAGATCGCCGCCAAGATCGACAATGTGGACAAAGCATATTGGGAGGCGGAAATAGCGCCGCTTATCAACCTTCATCCCAACATTCATTTCGTCGGCGAAATCAATGAAGCGCAGAAGGCTGACTTCCTCGGCGGCGCCAGTGCCCTTCTGTTCCCGATAGACTGGCCCGAACCATTTGGTTTGGTGATGATCGAGGCAATGGCCTGCGCGACCCCGGTCATCGCCTTCCGCTGCGGATCGGTTCCCGAAATTATCGACCATGGCGTGTCGGGCTTCATCGTCGATACAGAGGATCAGGCCGTCGAAGCCGTTTCCCGGCTCGGCGAACTTGACCGTCGCGGGGTACGCGCCGCCTTTGACGCACGTTTCACGGCAGACCGGATGGCGGCCGACTATGTCTCGCTTTATCACGGCCTGCCTGGCGCGCGAACCGATGCCGCCCGGCTTCGTCGCGAGCGCGGCGATGAAGCGGAGCTTCACCTTCAGGTCGTCGGATAAGGAGAGTCGCATGACGGCGAGCCAGTTGCAGCCAGAAGCCTTGGCCACGGAACCGGCAAAGTCCCTGTCCCAGCAGCAGACCCAGTTCTTCATCCCTGCCACCGCTTCTCTACACGAACGGCGTCCGCGAACGCTGAAGCATGGCGACAGTTTCGCGGTCTTCGATCATAGCGGTGATGCGATCGCCGGACCCGGAAGCCCCGAAGGGCTTTACCACCGCGACACCCGGCACCTGTCGCATCTATATATGACGATCAACGGACTCCGGCCCATATTGCTGAGTTCCGCGCTGCGTGACGACAACGCCATGCTGACCTGCGACCTCACAAATCCCGATTTTTCAGGCGACGATGGCCGGGTCGCGGTGGAACATGACCTTATCCACCTGCGCCGCACAAGGTTCCTCTGGGACTCCGCGGTCCACGAACGGATCACGATTCGCAACTTCGATACCGAAGCCCGAACGGTGAAGGTGGACATGAGCTTCGCTGCCGATTTTGCCGATCTGTTCGAAATTCGCGGCATGACGCGCATACGGAAGGGGACCATGAAGCCCCCCGTCGTGGGAAGCGCCGACGTTCTCCTCGTCTATGAAGGCCGCGACGCCAAAACGCGCGAAACCCACCTCTGCTTTGATCCGGCACCCCAAGAGCTCACCGAAAGCCATGCCATGTTCGAGGTCATGGTCCCACCCGGCGAACGGCGCACCTTGTACATGCGCATTGCGTGCGAGCGGGTCGAATTGACGCAAGAACCCTTCTCACGCCAGTTCCTCAAAACCCTTCGCGAGTCCATGAAGTCGTTGAAACAGGCAAGGGCGCGCGGCGCGACCGTCCGTTCATCAAATGCTCTGTTCGATGAGGTTACGCGCAGGTCCGTTGCGGATATCACCATGCTGTCCACGGACACAGAATTTGGCCCCTATCCCTATGCGGGCATTCCCTGGTTCAGCACCGTGTTCGGCCGCGACGCCATCATCACCGCGCTGGAGACGCTTTGGTATGATCCCGCGATCAGCCGCGGCGTGCTCGGCTATCTGGCGAAGCATCAGGCCACTGCGTTCGACCCGGCAGCGGACGCGGAGCCGGGGAAAATCCTGCACGAAGTCCGCCATGGTGAAATGGCGGAACTGGGCGAAGTGCCGTTTCGCCATTATTATGGCAGCATCGATTCAACGCCGTTGTTCATCATGCTGGCTGGCGCTTATCTGGAACGAACAGGCGACCAGCCCTTCATCACCAGCCTGCTGCCGCATCTGGATGCAGCCCTCGAATGGGTCGATCAGTATGGCGACCGCGATGGGGACGGCTTCGTGGAATATGGGCGGCTCACCGATCAGGGCCTGACCAATCAGGGCTGGAAGGACAGCCATGACTCGATCTTCCACGAGGATGGCTCGATCGCGCGCGGCCCCATCGCGCTCGCGGAGGTCCAGGCCTATGTCTACGGCGCCTGGAGAGCCGCCGAGGCCATCCATCGGGCGATGGGCGATGCTCAACGCGAGGCAGACTACGGACTACGCGCCGACCATTTGCGCGACCATTTCGATGCGGCCTTCTTCGACCCGCAACTTGGCACCTATGTGCTGGCGCTGGATGGAGAAAAAAAGCCCTGCCGCGTTCGTTCTTCCAATGCCGGGCATGTGCTGTTTACCGGCCTCGCGCGGGAAGAGCGCGTGGAATCGGTGGTGCGCACGCTGATGGCGCCAGCCTCCTTTTCCGGATGGGGCGTCCGCACCATCGCATCGACGGAAGCGCGCTACAATCCAATGAGCTATCATAATGGCTC
This sequence comes from uncultured Novosphingobium sp., assembly GCA_946886365.1. The sequence goes on along the minus strand of CAMPIM010000003.1, from coordinate 13,853 downwards.
GATCTGGCCGCATGACAATGCCCTCATCGCGGCGGGCTTCTCCCGCTACGGCTACAAGCGTGAGGCAGCGCAGATATTCGAAGGCCTCTTCGCGGCCGCCACCTATGTGGACCTCATGCGCCTGCCGGAACTTTTCTGCGGATTTCCCCGCCGCCGCGCGCAAGGACCGACCTTCTATCCCGTGGCCTGTAGCCCCCAGGCATGGTCCGCCGCAGCGCCTCTGTCATTGATCCAGTCAAGCCTGGGTATCGGCTTCGATGTGGCAGGTCCTGAAATCTCCCTGCGAGAACCAGCCCTGCCGCGATTCCTCGACGAACTGCGGCTCTATGGCCTGCGCATTGGCGAAGCATCGATCGACATCGCCTTTGACCGGATGGGTGACAAGGTCGTGGTAAAGCCCCTCGACCGAACAGGCTCGGCGCGAGTGGTGACGATCGCTTGAGGCTTATGCCTGACGGCTCCGCGTCATCACAGGCTGCTAAAAATGGTGCAGGACGCATTCCAGAGCGAACCCGTCTCTTCCCTGCATTTCCCTGATATTGCCGTGAACTGCATTTTCGTCTGGAAATTGTCGCCATTCATGCGAAGAAAATGGCGGAAATCTGCCGTTCTGAAGAGAGATTTTCCTAGTCTCGCCAGCAGGGATTCTCTCCTTCGATTGCAGGGAAAAGCGGCAAGTCAGCAGGGAAGCTCATATCGCCCGGCATGATCTGAAAAAAAATCGTGCCGGTGTCAAACGTTGGTAGGCGCGAAAGGTCAGGACGTGGTTCTGACGCTCTCCACCAAAGGAGAACGATTATGATGCAGCGCGCAACGCGCGTACCCACTCCAAGAAGCAGATCGGCCAGATCGCCAGGAGTATCAGGAAGTTCGGATTCACCAACCCGATACTGATCGACGAGGAGGATCGGATCATCGCCGGGCACGGCCGCGTCGAGGCGGCAAAGAGCCTCGGAACGCCGGGCCTCGGCCTGGATCTTTGGCGCCATCTGCCCGGCTGAAGGAAAGGCGGCCGGCATTGTCATGCCCCACTGCAACAGCGAGGCGATGGGCTTGCACCTGGAAGAGATCGCCTTCCATGTCGCGCCTGGCGCGCACGCCGTAATCCTGCTCGACCAGGCCGGATGGCACGGCTCGAATGATCTGATCATCCCCTCCAACATCACGCTGCTGCCGCTACCACCCCGCTGCCCCGAGCTGAACCCCGTCGAGAACCTGTGGCAGTTCATGCGCGATAACTGGCTGTCGAACCGCATCTATAAATCCTACGACGACATCGTCGAGCACTGCTGCCACGCCTGGAACAAGCTTGCTGACCAGCCATGGCGCATCATGTCGATCGGCCTGCGTCAGTGGGCGCATGGGTTCTGATCAATGCGCCTTGGTATTAGCCTCACAGGAGGAACCGCCCGAACCTCGCCGATTTGCCACGGTGAACTTAATTTCTGCCCGCGATGTGAATGTACGGGTCGCCCCACCAAGATCTGATGGGAATATTGCGAGAGAGAGAGAGAGACGGGGTGCTGCCCGAGAAGCCGTATGATGGTTTGATACGTACCGAAGCGTCGGCTTTGATGGACTAGCGGATTGAAAGAAATGATTTATTTTAATGACGAGCGTCGGCCGCAAGTGGAGTCGTCCAAAGCGCGGATCTAGCAGTTGTCGGTAATCGACAACATCGGTCCGGGGGGCTCGATCGGCGCTACATCGAAATTGTAGGTAGCAAATAGCCCGCCAAACGCTACCAGGCGTTCGCAGATGCCTCTGGTGTATGATTTTTAGGTGCAGCGTGATATCTGCCGTCCAATATTTGTCTTCACTTCATGTAGATAGATCGAATACGCTCGATTCCTGATCCGTACTCTTTTCGGAGGCCGAGTTAATCCAAGTCGTTGCTGTATTGGAGGGCTAGACGCTAAGCATGATTGATCCTCGCGCCCTTCGCACCTTCCTGGCCGTATGCCGGGCCAATTCGATCAGCGGAGGCGCCCGGCTGCTCAACATTTCACAACCATCCGTATCGATCACCATCGCCCAGCTGGAACAATCGATCGGCGCCACCCTGCTGGAACGATCGCGCGCAGGCATAGCGCTGACGGCGGAAGGCCGCGTGCTTCTTCGCCGCGCGCAGGCGATGGAGGGGTTGCTCAAGGACGCCGAGGAAGAGTTACGCCTCTCGCGGCAGGGTATCGCCGGGCCGCTGCGCGTCGGCGGCACGCCGGGCGCGTTGGTCAGCCTTCTGCCCGGGGCCGTCCGCTTTCTTGAGGAGGATGTTGGCAGCTTCGCGCTTCATGTCATCGAACGGCCCGATCCCGACCTCGCCACGCTCCTCCGCCAGGGCGACATCGAACTCGCTTTCGTCACCACCGGCATGGATACGCCGCCAGACGATCTGGACGAACTCACCTTTTCCCAGGATCCCTTTTCCCTGATCGTCGGGCGGGCCAACGAACATCTGCCGAGCGAAGTGTCGTTGAAGGACCTAGCCGATCTGCGCTGGGTGTTGCCCGAAGCACGCGGCGCATTCCGCAGGCAGGTCGATGCCCTGTTCCTCGCCGCCGACGCGCCGGTGCCCAACAGCAGCATCCGCTGCGACTCCCTGCTGACGACGAAGGCTATCGTGCGGAGCAGCAGCCGTGTCACCATCCTGCCCATGCAGGTCGCCGCCGCGGAACTGTCCATCGGCGTACTCCGCGCCATCGCCATTCGTGAGGCTGCTTTCCCCCGCAGCATTGGCATCCGCAAGTTGAAGGGCACCCGCCTGTCCGGTCTGGGACAACGCCTGCTCGACTATTTCATCCATAGGCCCTGACTATGGTATTAGTAAAAATGATTATTTTTCCTACGGACGAATAAGGCGCATGTAAGCCCCGGCAAACAAAATATGCCGGGAGAGGACAACATGCGGCAGCTGATCCACAACGTGCGCATCTTCGATGGCAGCGGCGCTGCCAGCGTAACGGGCGCCGTCCTGATCGATCAGGATCGCATCGCCGCCATCTTCCCCGCCGACGCTGACCTGCAGTCCATCGCCGCCGACATCCGCATCGATGGCCATGGCAACACGCTAATGCCCGGCCTGATCGATGCGCATTGCCACCTCACCTGGGGCAGCTCGGTCGAACATATCTACCACCAGTTCATCCTGCCGCCCGAAGAGCTCAAGACCGCCGCGTGGCGCAACGCCCGTGTCCTCCTCGATCATGGCTTCACCAGCGTCTATTCCGCAGGCGCGCTGGGCGAAGGCATAGAGCCCGAACTCGCCCGCGCCATCGCAGCAGGCGAGACTCCCGGCCCGCGCCTGATCCCCTCGACCCTGGAACGCAGCCCCGAAGGCGAACAAGGCGTGGTGACGGGCAACGTCTTCAACGGCCGTGGCCCTGAAGCGATGCGCGCCTTCATGGACCATTGCCGCGACACGGGCGTCAAATCGGTAAAGCTCGTCATTTCCGGCGAAGATGCGCTGAAGCCCGGCTCGGCGCAGGACATCCTCTACACCGATGAGGAAATGCAGGCGGCTGGCGAAGCGGCCAAGGCGAACGGCCTCTGGATCGCCACCCACGCCTACACCCCGCGCGCGATCGACCTTGCGCTCGAAGCAGGCGCGCGTATCCTCTACCATTGCTCCTTCGCCGACGAAGCCGCGATCGATGCGCTCGCCGCGCACAAGGACGAGATTTTCTACGCCCCCGGCCCCGGCGTCTCAGTCGCAGCGCTGGAAGCAACGCCCCCACCCCATATCGACATGAGCGCGATGAAGGCCAGCGCCACCCAGCGCATGCAACTGGAAGCAAGCCTCGTCCCCGAACTCAAGCGACGCGGCGTGCGCATCCTGATCGGCGGCGACTATGGTTTCCCCTTCAATCCCCATGGCCGCAACGCCCGCGACCTCCAGCATTTCGTCGATTATTTCGGCTTCACGCCCGCCGAGGTCCTGAGCGCAGCAACCATGCTCGGCGGCCAGCTCATGGGCGAGCAGACCGGCCTCATCAAGCAAGGCTATCTCGCCGATCTCCTTCTGGTCGAAGGCGATCCCACGCAGGACGTCGCCATCCTTCAGGACCCGGCCCGCCTGCTGATGATCATGCAGGGTGGCCGGGTCCACAAGTCCGTCCAGCCCGTTTCCGCCTGAAAGAACTGACCCCGTAAGATGTTCGACGTAGCGATCATCGGTTGTGGCCCGGTAGGGGCTTTCGCAGCCAATCTCCTTGGCAAGGCCGGCCTGTCCGTCCTTGTCGTGGAGCAGGAGGCGCACCCCTATCCCCTGCCCCGCGCCGTCCATCTCGACCATGAGATGATGCGCCTGTTCCAGTCCGCAGGCGTCATTGATCGCGTAGCGGGCGATATGCGCGAAACGGAGGGCCATCTTCATGTCGGCGCGGATCATGGCGTCATCCGCTACATGGGCACGGTCGGCCGCCCCCGCCCCTTCAGCTGGTCCAACGACTATTTCTTCTACCAGCCCGAACTGGAAGAGCATCTGCGCGAAGCCCTCGCCGCCTATCCCAATGTCACCCTCCTGCTCGGGACGGCGTTCGAAGGGCTGGAGCAGGACGCTCAAGCCGTCACCCTCCACCTGTCCGGCAACCGCACCGAAAGCGCCCGCTATGTCATCGCCTGCGACGGTTCACGCAGCCCCGTCCGCAAGGCGCTCGGCATAGCCCTCGACGATCTGGATTTCGAGGAACCCTGGCTCGTCGTCGATGCCGAAGTCGACGGCCCGGTCCGCTTCCCCGACCTGTGGGGCGTACCGGAAGCCGCCGACCTGCAAAAGCTCTCTGTCATGATGTGCGACCCCAAACGCCCCGCGACCATTGTGCCGGGCCGTGGCAATCACCGCCGCTGGGAGTTCATGCTCCTCCCCGGCGAGGATGACGCCGTCATGATGCAGCCGGGCAATGTCGCCGCCCTCGTCGCCCCCTACCTCACCGGCGTCCCGAACAAGATCGTCCGCGCCGCCACCTACCGCTTCCACGGGCTGATCGCGGAGCAATGGCGTCAGGGCCGCGTCTTCCTCGCCGGGGACGCCGCGCACCAGACACCGCCCTTTTTCGGCCAAGGCATGTGCCACGGCCTGCGCGACATAGCGAACGTCGCCTGGAAGCTGGAACTGGTGCTGGCGGATCGCGCGCCCGCCACACTGCTCGACACCTACCAGACAGAGCGCGACCCCCATGTCCGCGCCGTCATCTCCGCCGCCGTCGCCGCAGGTCGCTACATCTGCATGCTCGACCCGGATCAGGCCGCCGCCCGCGACGCCCAGATGCGCGAAGCCGCCACGGGCGCGAAGCACGGCACCGCCGCCGACCTCATCCCCGCCATCGCGCAGGGCATTGTCGCTATCGGCACCCCCGGCGCAGGCGAACGCTTCATCCAGCCGAGCGTGGACGGCCAGCTTCTCGACGACATTACCGGCAGCGGCTGGCGCCTCTTCACCACCGCGCCCATCGACGCCCCCGCCGAAATCGCCCTCGTCCCTGCCAACGGCGCCATTGCCGACTGGCTCACCGTTCACAAGGCGCAAGCCGTCCTCGTTCGCCCAGACCATTATGTCTTTGGCACCGGCACACCCGCCGACCTTATCACCCTACTCGAAGCAAAGCTCCGGCCATGACCCTCACCCTCGCCCAAGCCCGCACTATCCTCGACGCCGCGCTCGCCCACGCCCGCGCGCAGCAGGCGCAGCCGCTCGCCATCATCATCCTCGACGCAGGCGCGCACCCCATCGCCTTCGCGCGAGAGGATGGCGCGAGCCTGTTCCGTTTCGACATAGCCAGGGCAAAAGCCTCGGGCGCATTGGGGTTGGGGGCGGACACACGAATCATTGCGACCCGCGCCGCTTCCAACCCCACCTTCTTTCAGAGCGTGGTGGCCGTCACTGGCGGCCAACTCGCTTTGTCACCCGGCGGCGTCATCATCCGTGACTTGGAAGGGCGGATGATCGGCGCCGTCGGGACCAGCGGCGACACCGGCGACATGGACGAAGCCTGCGCCATCGCTGGCATCGCCGCCGCTGGCCTCACTCACGGAGACGCAAAATGAAACTGCGCAGCATCGAACTGGCGCTGCCCCACGCCGCAGAGGCCGCCGCCTTCCTCACCGACATCTGGGGCATGGCCCCCGCCGAAGTGCGAGGCGGCACCCATTATCTGCGCGGATCGGGCAGCTTCCCCTATCTCGTCGCGCTTGAAGAGTCGGCGGAACCCCATGTCCGCTCCACCACCTTCACCTGCTCGCCCGAACGGCTCGAAGAACTGAAGGCCAGCGTCACGAAGGCGAACCTCCCCGCCAGCCCTGTCACCTCGAACGATCCCGGCAATGGCCACGGCATCATCGTCGAACTGGCCGAGGGCGAGCTGCTCCGCTTCCTCACCGATACGAGCGAAGTCGCGCCGATCGAAGGCAAGGATCTCCCCGTCAAGCTCACCCATGTGGTGTTCAACGCCACCGACGCCGAAGCCACCGGCCACTTGATCGAGGAAGCACTACGCTTCCGCGTCTCCGACCGGACGAAGGGCATGGTCTTCGTCCGCTGCAACGAGTTCCACCACTCGACCGCCTTCGCCCGCGCGGGCTTTTCCTCCCTCAACCATATCGCCTTCGAGATGGCGGACATGGACGCGGTGATGCGCGGTATCGGCCGCCTGCGTGACCATGGCATGGTCCCCGCCTGGGGTCCCGGCCGTCACGGCCCCGGCGCGAACGTCTTCGCCTATTTCATCGCCCCCTTTGGTCCCGTCATCGAATTTTCCACCGCCGTCGAGAAGGTCCCCGACGACTACAAAGCCGGAGCCCCCGAAGACTGGACCTGGCCCGAAGGCCGCATCGATCAGTGGGGCATGTCCGACAAGGATCTCACCGGCCTCCGCGCCGCCGAGGAGAAATTCCGCCACCGCCGCGACTGGGCTCCGCAGCCCCTGAACGAGGAACAAGTCTGATGCGCTACGTGAGTTTCCGCCGCCCCGACGGCACCCCCAGCTTCGGCCGCCTGGACGGCGACGCCATCGTCGAACTGACCGGCGCCCCCAGCCTGAAAGCCGCACTCGCCGCGGGCAACCTCGCCTCGCTAACCGAGGGCGCCAGCTACAACCGCAACGACATCGTCCTGCTCCCGGTCATCCCCGACCCGGCCAAGATCCTTTGCGTCGGCCTTAACTATGCCGAACATGTCAAGGAAACCGGCCGCGAACAGAAGGAGCATCCCGCAATCTTCGTCCGCTATGCCGACAGCCTCGTTGCCGACGGCCAGCCCATGGTGAAGCCATCTGTCACCAGCCGCTTCGACTATGAAGGCGAACTGGCCGTCATCATCGGCAAGCCCGCGCACAAGGTCGCCCGCGCCGAAGCCATGGCCCATGTCGCCGGTTACGCCTGCTTCAACGACGGCTCCGCCCGCGACTGGCAGCGCCACAATATCCAGTTCACGCCCGGCAAAACCTTCCCCGGCACCGGCGGCTTCGGCCCCACGCTGGTGACGCCGGACGAGGCGGGCGACCTTGCCGCCCAGCGCGTCCAGACCCGCCTCAACGGCGAACTCGTCCAGGATCAGCCGATCAGCGACATGATCTGGGATATCGCCACCGTCATCGAATATATCTCCGCCTTCACGCCCCTTGCCCCCGGCGACGTCATCGCCACCGGCACCCCCGGCGGCGTCGGCGATAAACGCACCCCGCCGCTCTACATGAAGGCCGGCGACAAGGTCGAAATCAGCATCGGCGTCATCGGCACGCTCACCAACCGCATCATCGACGAACAGTAATCAACAAGGGGAGAGGATCAACGTCATGAGAAAGTTCACCACGCACATAGCCTTGGGCAGCGCCAGCCTGCTCGCCATCGCGACGCCTGCATGGGCGCAGGAAACAACCGCGCCGCAAGCGGCCGAGCCCGTCGCCTCGACGGACATCATCGTCACCGCCACCCGGCGCGCCGAACGCCTGCAGGACGTCCCACTCGCCGTGTCGGCTCTTAGCGGTGACCAGCTTGCCGCGACCGGCTTCAAGGACCTCACCAACATCGCCTACACCTTTTCGGGCGTGCAGTTCGGCACCACCCCCAACGACGCTGGCTTCCGCGTTCGCGGCGTCGGCACGCTCGGCGGCTTCACCAGCGCGTCCGAAGCCCCGGTCGGCCTGGTGGTCGATAATGTCGTCATCGGCTTCGGTAGCCCGGTCAACAGCCTTGGCGATCTGGAACGGATCGAAGTGCTGAAGGGACCGCAGGGCACCCAGTTTGGCAAGAACGCCTCTTCGGGCGTCATCAACATCACGACCAAAAAGCCCGAACTCGGCGAATTCAGCGGCAATGTTTTCGCCTCCTATGGCTCGTTCGACGAGCGCGACATTCATGGCGCGGTCAACATTCCGATCGGCAGCAAAGCCGCGGTCAACATCTACGCCTTCGACCGCGCCTATGACGGCTTCATCAAAAATGTCGTCCGTGATGAAACATGGGGCGGCCAGCATTATTATGGCACACGCGCCAAGCTGCTGGTCGAGCCCACCGATGGTCTCTCGGTCACCCTGATCGGCGACTATTCGCGCCAGAAGCAGAAGGGACCCGGCCAGACCTGGACCCTCAACAAGCTCTCAGGCGCTCAGACCGCTCCGGGCGGCATCGCTGGCGTGCCCTTCGTCAATCTCGCGGCGCTGGGCGTCACGCCCGGCCTGCACAATGAAGAGTCCATCGAAGACGGCGCGGGCTTCTACGACGTCGAAAATTACGGTGCCTCGCTTCAGGTGGACCTTGAACTGGGTGATCATACCCTGACCTCTGTATCGGCTTGGCGCGAATTCAATGAAGCGCCCTTAACCTATGCGATCGATGGCCTGCCTTATGAGAAGTTCTTCGCCAAGTCGAAGGGCGAAACCAAGCGCTTCTTTTCGCAGGAACTGCGCCTGACTTCACCGCAGGGCCAACCGCTCGAATATATTGCGGGCCTGTTCTTCTCCCGGCAAAAGACCGGCCTTGGCGGCGGCCAGAGCGCGATCTTGCGTCCGGCGCTGCCCTATTCGACCCTCCCGACCGTCTCGATCACCGCAGGCTATAACGTCACGCGCACCACATCGGACAGCGCCGCGTTGTTCTTCGACGGCAAATATCATATCACTGACACGCTCAGCCTGATCGGCGGTGCGCGCCTCACGCGGGACAAGGTGAAGGCGCTGAACTACTCCTATGCCGATCCGGAACTGGCGCCGTTCGATCCGCCATCTCCCGCGAACAATTTCACGCCATCGGGCACCGTGCCTTACGACGTGCGCGCGCCGCAGACCGGCCGGGCAAAGAAGACCGACATTTCGGGCCGCGCGGGCCTGGAATATAAGCCCAACCGCGACCTCCTCTTCTACGCCACCTACGCACGTGGTTATCTGGGGCCGACGGTGACCTTCTCCGGCCTCACCGGAACCCGCAGCACGGTCGCGCCGCAGACGGTGGACGACATCACGGCGGGCGCGAAGATGCAGTTCCTCGACCGCACGCTGACCGTCAACCTCAACGCCTTCTGGGACAAATATAAGGATCTTCAGACGTCGGTCTTCGATGGTCAGGAATTCCTCACCGAAAATGCCGGCGGCGCGGAGGTGAAGGGGTTCGAAGTCGAGCTGGTCGCCCGTCCTTCCAAGACCTTCTCGGTCAACGCGTCCCTCACCTATTCGGACGCGAAGTTTACCGATTATGTGACGGCCTGCCCGACCGTGTTCGTCGTTTCGGGCACAGCAGCGACGGCCTGCAACGCCTCGCCCACGCCGGGTCAGTTGTTCGATGCCAGCGGGGAAGTCTTGCCCGGCTCACCCAAATATAGCGTCGTGCTGGGCGCGAACTGGGAATATCCGGTCACCGACCGCTTGACCTTTGACGCGTCCGGCAACCTGTCCTTCCGGTCTAAGACGCAAAATGCGGTGGGTGACAAGAATACCATCCAGCCCGCCTATGAGGTTGTGAACGTAAATCTGGGCATCGGCGATGCGGACGGCGCATGGCGCGTTGGCGGTTTCGTGCGCAACCTGTTCGACGTCGATTTCAACTCGGCAATCCTTGGCCTCCCCTTCTCGGACGGCGGCTATGTGAACTGGCGCACGCGGGAAGCCGAGCGCACCTTCGGCGTGTCGTTCGAAGCGCGTTTCTGATCAAAAGCTGGCGGGCGGTCCAAATGAGATCGCCCGCCTCTGTTGCCAGCTAAGGACGAAACGGATGAGGCACGATATCGCCGCCATGGGCCAAGCCCTCGGCCCTGACATTCTAGCCCGCTGCACCGCGTTATTCGATGCGGAACAGAGCACCCTCGCCGCTCGCATCCCTGCCGCCGCGACCGACATCCCCTACGGCCCCCACGAACGCCACCGCCTCGACCTCCACCGCCCGCAATCCACATCCGCCGCTCCCATCCTCATCTTCCTCCACGGCGGCGGCTTTCTGAAGGGCGACAAGGGTGGCGATCAAAGTTGGCCCAACGCCAATGTCGGCCGCATGGCGGCGCAGGCGGGTTTCATGGGCATCGTCCCCAACTACCGCCTCGCGCCCGACCACCCGTGGCCCGCCGGTCCCGAAGACGTTGCCTCCATCATCGCCTGGACGAAGAGCAACGCCGCCCAGCATGGCGGCAACCCCAGCCGCATCGTCCTCATGGGCACCTCGGCAGGCGCGGTCCATGTCGCGGGATATTTCCAGCGCCACGGCACCACCGATATCCGCGCCGCCATCCTGCTCTCCGGCCTCTATGGCTACACCCCGCTCGATGAACGCGACACGCTCTATTATGGCGACCCAGCACTCTACCCCGACCGCATGCCGCTCGAAGCCGTGGCCTCGACCACCCTCCCGCTCTTCATCGCCTGCGCCCAGCATGACCCCGCCCGCTTCCAACAGGAATTTCTCGGGCTGATGCAGGACCGGCTCAACCGCCACGGCGCCATGACGCGAGCGATGATCGTCAGCGGCCACAATCATTACAGCCTGCCCATGCACCTCGGCACCAGCGACCGCCGCCTCGCCGACGAAATCTGCGCCTTCATCAAAGACACAACAAACTAACCCGAAAAAGGGAGAGAGACATGATCGACCGCCGGACCCTGATCGCCACCGGCGCGGCTCTCGCCGCCAGTCCCGCGCTCGCAGCCGCAGACCGGCTGAGCGGCCGCCGTTTCCCGCAGGGCTTCCTCTGGGGCGCCTCCACCGCCGGGCATCAGGTGGAGGGCAATAATGTCGCCAGCGACCAGTGGTTGCTCGAAAATATCAAGCCCACCATCTATTCCACGCCCTCGGGCGACGCCGCCAACAGCTTCGCCCTGTGGCCCCAAGACATGGACCTCGCCAAGGGCATGGGCCTCAACAGCTATCGCTTCTCCCTCGAATGGGCGCGGATAGAGCCCGAACCCGGCCTCTTCTCCATCGCCATGCTCGATCATTACAAGCGCATGATCGAAGGCGCACGGGAACGCGGCCTTAACCCTGTCGTCACCTTCAACCATTTCACCGCGCCGCGCTGGTTCAGCGCCATGGGCGGCTGGACCAACAGCGAAGGCATCCAGCTCTTCAGCCGCTTCTGCGACCGCGCCGCCCGGCATCTGGCAGGCGGCATCAGCCACGCCATCACCTTCAACGAACCGAACATCCTCCTCGTCCTGCGCGCCGTGGTCCTGCCGCCTCAGGTCATGGAGGCGCAAAAGGCGATGCTCGCCGAAGCAGCCCGCCGCATGGGCACGCCCAAATTCACCGCGCTCAACGCCGCCAACATGGACGATCTCGACGCCATGCAGGCAAACCTCGTCCCCGCACACAAGGTTGCAAAGGCTGCGATCAAGGCCGTGCGCGGCGACCTACCCGTCGGCCTCTCCCTCTCCATGTTCGATGACCAAGCCATCGGCCGCAACAGCCTCCGCGATGCCAAGCGGCGGGAGCTCTACGGCGCATGGCTGGAAACCGCACGGGCCGACGACTTCCTCGGCGTCCAGAATTACGAACGCAATATGTGGAGCGACAAGGGCAAGCTCCCTCCGCCCAAGGGCGCGCAACTCAACTATTCCGGCGCGGAAGTCTATGCCCCCTCCCTCGCCGGGGCCGTCCGCTACGCCCATGAAGCGACCGGCGTCCCCATCTTCGTCACCGAACATGGCGTGGGCACCGATGACGACAGCATCCGCGCCCGCTTCATCCCCGCCGCCCTCGCGGAGCTGCAAAAGACCATCGCGTCGGGCGTGCCCGTCATCGGCTACAGCCATTGGTCGCTCATCGACAACTTCGAATGGATCTTCGGCTATCGCCCGAAATTCGGCCTCCACAGCTTCGATCCCACCACCTTTGTCCGCGTTCCCAAGCCCAGCGCGACCGTATATGGTGCAATCGCACGCTCCAATGCGATTTGATGCACAGAACAGATAGAGAGGAGACCCGTTCGATGAAGCGCCCGGCCCTGACCACCCTCGTCCTGACCACGCTCACCTTGGCGATCGCCGCCCCCGCAGCCGCGCAAATGCAGCTCACGCCGATCGCCAAGCCAAAGCTCGCCGAAATCCCGCTCTATCCCTCCGCCAAGGATGCCGACAACGAACAATGGGAGCATTATAGCGTCCGTTATGGTCAGCTGCACATGGAAAATGACATTGTCCGCAATGTCACGCGCCCGACGATAACGCCCTATCTCCCCAACCCTGCAAAGGCCACTGGCGCAGGCGTCGTGGTCGCGCCCGGCGGCGCTTTCCTTCAACTTTCCATGGTCAGCGAAGGCGAGGAAATCGCCCGCTGGCTCGCTGCCCAAGGCATCGCCGCGTTCGTCCTCAAATACCGCCTAAACGAATCCCCCCGCGACGCGAAGGCCTACGGCACATTCATGGGCCAGCGCATGGCGCAGGCAACCAAGCCCGGCGCGGTGGACCAGATCAAGGAACCCCGCGCGACGCAGGACGCGTTGACCGCCCTCGGGATGATCCGCAGCCGCGCCAAGGAGTTCCGCGTCGATCCCGCCCGCGTCGGTATGATCGGCTTTTCCGCCGGAGCCATGACCGCGCTCAGCGCCGCGCTGGAGGGCCAGGGCGACGCCCGCCCCGCCTTCATCGGCTATATCTACGGCCCCATGACCACCGTCACAGTCCCTGCCGACGCCCCACCGATGTTCGCCGCCATCGCCATGGACGACGGGCTGTTCAAGAAGCAGGGCTTCGCCATCGCCGAAGCCTGGCGCCAGGCCCGCCGCCCGGTCGAGCTGCACGCCTATGAACGCGGCGACCACGGTTTCGGCGCTGGCCGCCCCGGCACCACCTCGACCGGCGTGCTACCGCAATTCGCCGACTGGCTGCGGATGCACGGCTGGCTGGCCGCCGCCCCCGCTACCGCCCGTTGATCCAAAGGATACCGGCATGAAGACCCGCGCCCTTCGCCTTGCGCTGCTGCTCGCCTGCACCGCCTTCGCCAGTCCGCTGTTGGCGGATGACCTCGCGGACGGCTTCCATAACCCACCGCAAAGCGCCCGGCCGCGCGTCTGGTGGCACTGGATGAACGGCAACATCACAAAGGAAGGGATCGACAAGGATCTCGACTGGATGGCCCGCATGGGCATTGGCGGCGTCCAGAATTTCGACGCCAGCCTGGAAACGCCGCAGATCGTGCCCAAGCGGCTTGTTTACATGACGCCGGACTGGAAAGACGCCTTCGCCCACGCCGTCCGCACCGCTGATGCCAAGGGCTTGGAATTCGCCATCGCCTCCTCCCCCGGCTGGAGCGAGACGGGCGGCCCCTGGGTCAAGCCCGAAGACGCGATGAAAAAGCTCGTCTGGGCGGAAACGACCGTGCGCGGCGGCCGCCGCGTGACCGGCGCACTGCCCCAACCACCCGCCACGGTCGGCCCCTTCCAG
>CAMPIM010000002.1 GCA_946886365.1 uncultured Novosphingobium sp. | reverse complement strand
TCAGGCTGAAAGCCTAACCTACGCCGCCGCCTTCTTCCGACCCGCCGGCGCCGGTGAGCATCTGATGCTGGCGCCGGAAGTCGGCGACCGCCTTTTCGGCTTGATGCGCCTCGATCGCGAGCCGCGCCCGCTCGTCATCCAGCTGGCTGACGATCTTGCCCTGCCGGTCGTCGCGCATGACGGAGCGGTAGGCGGCAAGGCTGGCGGGATATTGATTGGCGATTTCCGACGCCAGGTCGGCCGACTCGGATCGCACGGTGATGTCGATGAAGTCGGAATCCTTGGAGCTTGAAATCGATGTGCTGGATATCAGCCTGCCCGCGAGGCGGGACAGGCGGCGGTTGTCGACGACGGCGTTAGCGGGAAGCGGCGCTTCGACGAAGCGCGGATCGGACGCGAGCTTCAAATCCTGCACCACGCGTTCGGCAAGGGAACGGGACCGGTAGATGCCCGCTTCGTTGGCGACGCGCTGCTGGTTGCGCGCGGCCATGTCGGGCGATCCGCTGTCGTCATTCAGTTCGACCTGCACCGTCGCCGTCGCCTGATAGATGGGCGTCGCGGTCAACTGAACCACCAGTACGATGAGGACCGCGAAGAACACGATCGCGCCGAGCAACAGTTCGTGCCGCCGGATGATCTTGATGACCTGGCGGGCCGACAGGCTAGAGGGCCGGGAGCCCCCCTCCATCGGCCGGTCAGACATTGCCTCGAGCAGGGGCGCGTTCAGCGTTCCCGATTGCGATAGCATGAATAGATCCTCCACAGCGGCATTCTGACCTCATTGGCCGCCGACCCTCCCGCTTTTGCCAGGTCCGATCAAACAATCTTCGGTCGCAGAGCGCAGGCATAATGATTAACCCCTTCGGGCATCGCGTGACGCAAGAGGCGCAGCCCTGCCCCCTTCCGCGCACCGCACGCGGCAGTCTTCAGTCCGGAAAAGCGGCATCACGGCTAACCACTTCCACCCGGTGCGATTTTTCTATAGATTACCAATGCGGTTATTTCCGGGGCGACTCAATAAAAGCCGGGTCAATGGCTGTGAGGCGCGCCTGCATTGATGGGAGAGAGCCTGTGCCGATTGCGGTCGCCATCGCCTTGCTGGTGTTTGGTTCGGTCGCATTTCACCTGTTCAGCCCATGGTGGCGAACGCCGATCGCTTCAAATTGGGGCTCCATTGATTCCGCGCTGGACGTAACGCTCTGGATTTGCGCGGCGGCCTTCATCATCCTCAACCTGTTCCTGGCCTGGGTGCTGGTCCGCTACCGACATCGCACCGGACACAAGGCGCATTATGAGCCGGAAAACGCCTCATTGGAGAAAAGGCTGACGCTCTGGACGGCGATCGGCATCGCGGGGATGCTGGCTCCCGGCCTCGCCGCATGGGGCCGCTATGTTTCCGTGCCGCAGGACGCCACTGTCATCGAGGCGGTGGGGCAGCAGTGGCAGTGGTCCTTCCGCTATCCCGGACCCGATGGCGTGCTGGGCGCAGCGGCGGTCAAATATGTGACGCCTGACAACGCGCTCGGCCTCGATCCCTTGGACCCGTTCGGACGCGATGATGTGCTCATAGAAGCGGGTGACCTGCATCTGCCGCTGGGCAAGCCGGTCAAGATGGTGCTGCGTTCCAAGGATGTGCTGCACGACTTCTATGTGCCGGAGTTCCGGGCAAAGATGGATTTGGTGCCCGGCATCGTCACCTATTTCTGGATGACCCCGACCAAGGTGGGCGCGTTCGACATCCTCTGTGCCGAACTGTGCGGCACGGGCCACCATGAGATGCGTGGGCGCGTCGTGGTCGAATCGCCCAAGGCTTTCACCGCCTGGCAAGCGCAACAGACGAGCTTTGGACAAATTCTGGCCGAAACGCCGCCCGCCGCCATGTCCATCCTGCTGATCAAGGCAAATGCCTGCAGCGTCCCCGCGTCCTGGAGCAAGAGTTGATGGCTACCGCCCTGGCTGACGACCTGCGGCCGCTGCATCATCCCCACAGTTGGGTCACCAGATATGTCTGGAGCCAGGATCATAAGGTCATTGCCATCCAATATAGCCTGACCGCCATCGCGATCGGGCTGGTGGCACTGGTGCTGTCCGCGCTTATGCGGCTGCAACTCGGCTTTCCCGGCGCCTTCCCCGCGATCCAGCCCGACAATTACCTCCAGTTCGTGTCGATGCATGGCATGATCATGGTCGTCTATCTGCTGACGGCGCTGCTGCTCGGGGGCTTTGGCAATTACCTCATCCCGTTGATGATCGGCGCGCGGGACATGGTGTTCCCCTTCGTCAATATGCTGAGCTACTGGCTCTATCTGCTGTCGGTCATCGTGCTCGTATCGGGCTTTTTCGTGCCGGGCGGACCCACGGGCGCGGGCTGGACGCTCTATCCCCCGCAGGCGATCAGCGAGGGAACACCCGGTCATCAATGGGGCATCGCCACCATGCTGGTGAGCCTCGCCATCTTCGTGGCCGCTTTCACCATGGGTGGGCTGAATTATGTGACGACGGTGCTGCAAGCGCGCACGAAGGGCATGACGCTGATGCGGATGCCGCTATCGGTATGGGGCATCTTCACCGCGTCGATCATGGGTCTGCTCGCCTTCCCCGCGCTGTTCGTCGCGGCGATCATGATGCTGTTCGACCATTTCGCGGGCACCAGCTTCTTCATGCCCACCATGCAATCGATGGGCGCGATCACACCCACGGAGGGAGGAAGCCCCCTCCTCTTCCAGCATCTCTTCTGGTTCTTCGGCCATCCTGAAGTCTATATCGTCGCCCTGCCGGCCTTCGGCATCGTATCGGACCTGATCAGCGTCCACGCCCGGCGCAACATCTTCGGCTATCGCATGATGGTGTGGGCGATCGTCATCATCGGCGCCCTGAGCTTTCTCGTTTGGGCGCATCATATGTATGTGAGCGGGATGAACCCCTATTTCGGGTTCTTCTTCGCGACATCGACGCTGATCATCGCGATCCCCACCGCGATCAAGGTCTATAACTGGCTGCTGACCTTGTGGCGCGGTGACATTCATCTGCGCGTGCCGATGCTGTTCGCGATCGCGTTCATCTTCACCTTCATCCATGGCGGGCTGTCGGGACTATTCCTGGGCAATGTCAGCGTCGACGTGCCGCTGTCCGATACCTTCTTCGTCGTCGCGCACTTCCACATGGTCATGGGCGTGTCGCCGGTGCTGGTGATCTTCGGCGCGATCTATCACTGGTATCCCAAGATCTTCGGCCGGATGTGGAACGAGACTTTGGGCAAGCTCCATTTCTGGATCACCTTCCTGGGGGTTTATGCGATTTTCCTGCCCATGCATTATCTGGGCATATTGGGCGTGCCGCGCCGTTATTATGCGTTGGGCGAAGCAGGGTTCATCCCGCCGTCGGTGCATCTGGCCAATGAATGGATCAGCATTGCGGCGCTGATCGTCTTTGCGGCGCAGGGACTTTTCTTCTTCAACATGATCTGGAGCCGTTTTTGGGGACCGCGCGCAGACCCGAACCCGTGGGGCGCGGCGAGCCTGGAGTGGCAAACGCCGCAGACGCCGCCCGGACATGGCAATTGGGGGCCGCATCTGCCGGTCGTCTATCGCTGGGCCTATGACTATAGCGTGCCGGGCGCGGCCAGGGACTTCATCCCCCAAACGGAGCCGCGCGCATGAGCCTGCTGACCCGCCTTGCCGAAAGAAGCTGGGAGCCGACGACCGACCGGGACCTGCCGCCGGACCGTCCATCGGCAGGGGCGGTGGGCCTTTCCGCCTATGTCGCGGTCGCCTGCGTCATGTTCTCTCTGCTCGCGGCCGCCTATGTCATGCGTATGGGGCTGCACAGCGCGATGGGCCATAGCGGCACTGACTGGGAACCGATGCCCGACCCACCGCTATTGTGGATCAACAGCGCGGTTCTGGCAGGGAGCAGCGTCGCGTGGGAAGTTGCGCGGCGTGCGGCCACGCATGGCCGGGCCGTTCGGGCGTCAATCGCAGGGGCGACGCTGGGTCTGTGCTTCCTCATCGGTCAGTGGATGCTGTGGCGCCATTATCAGGCCGCGGGCTATTTTCTGGCGGCCAATCCGGCCAATGCCTTCTTCTACCTGCTGACCGGCTTGCACGGGCTGCACATCATCGGCGGGCTGGTTGCGGCGGGATGGGCGCTGATTGGACGCAATATCCGCCATGTCCGCTTGTGCGCGCTCTACTGGCATTTCCTTCTGGTCATGTGGATATTGCTGGCAGGACTGCTTGTATCGACCTGAAACCCCATTGGGAAAGGGACTGTATCGCCATGTCTCTGACGATGCCGGAAAAGGAAGACCGCGAAATCATCACGCCCGCCTTGCGTGAGATCGCGGCTGACTGGTCTGCCGACAAGGAAGTCTTTCGCCATACCCATTGGGGCAAGGCGATGATGTGGATATTCCTGCTGTCGGATACCTTCATCTTTTCCTGCTTCCTGACCGGCTACATGACGATGCGGGCGTCGGCGGTGGAGCCATGGCCCAATACCGCTGAAGTATTCGCCCTGACGATCGGCGGGCACGACATCCCCTTGGTCCTGATCGCCATCATGACCTTTGCGCTCATCAGTTCCAGCGGCACCATGGCGATGGCGGTCAATTTTGGCTACCGGCGCGACCGGCGCAAGACAGCAGCTCTCATGCTGCTGACGGCGCTGTTCGGCCTGACTTTCCTGTCCATGCAGGCGTTCGAATGGAGCAAGCTGATCTTCGAGGAAGGCGTGCGCCCCTGGAGCAATCCGATGGGCGCGCCGCAATTTGGCGCAAGCTTCTTCATGATCACTGGCTTCCACGGTCTGCATGTGACCTGCGGCGTCATCCTGCTGCTGATCATCGCCTCCAAGGTGGCGCGTGGGCATTATGATCGTTCCGGCGACTATAGCGCGGTCGAGATCGCCGGGCTTTACTGGCATTTCGTCGACCTCGTCTGGGTCTTTATCTTCGCCTTCTTCTACCTGTGGTGATGTCCATGAAGCATGAGATACCCGGCAGCGATAGCTCCATAGTCCATGAAGGGCAGCATCATCCGATCAGCCTCTACCTGAAGGTCTGGAGCTATCTTTTCGTCCTCAGCGCCATGTCCTACATGGTCGATTATATGCATGTGCAGGGGATCGTCCGCTGGACGCTGATCATTCTGTTCATGGTGCTCAAGGCCGGGCTGATCCTATCCATCTTCATGCATCTCGCCTGGGAAAGGCTGTCGCTGATCTACGCGATCCTCGTGCCGCCGCTGCTGCTGCTGGTGCTGGTGCGGATCATGACGATTGAGGCCGACTATGCCTATTGGACGCGCGCGATCTTCATGGGTGGGGGAGGATGAAGCCATGAACCGGATGCGCTGGCTGGTGACGGGGCTGTGCGTCGTGGGTGCCACGGGCGCGCTCTGGAGCTTCAATTGGTTTGCCGGGCGGCTTTATCCAAATGCCAATGCAGGCTCCCTCGCCTACAAGCCCGCCGACGACATGCCGCCGCGCGTGGACATGGCGTCGGTGCAGCGGGACTGGCCATCCAGCCTTGGCGACCCGGGCGAGGGCAACCGGCTGATCGCCTATCACCGGGATATGCGCGGCAAGTCGCCCGCGCCATCCTCTGCCGCCGCCGCTACCCCTGCGGCGGCGCCAGTCGACCTTGGCACATTGCTCGCCAGCGCGGATGCGAATGCTGGCAAGGCGAAGACGCAGCTTTGCGCCAGTTGCCACGACTTTGGCCAGGGAGGACCAAACCGCATCGGGCCTAATCTGTGGGACGTGGTAGGGCGGCCGGTCGCCAGCCATGCGGGCTTTGCCTATTCCCCTGCGATGAAAGCGCATGGGGGCAGTTGGACCTACGACCAGCTATTCACGTTCCTCGCCTCGCCGATGCGGGATGTGCCAGGAACGAAGATGAGCTTTGCAGGGCTTCGCCGTCCGGAAGATCGGGCGGCTGTCATCAAATATCTGGCGACGTTGGGAGGCGGAGCGCCACCCCTGCCGAAACCGGCCGCGCAAGCCGGTCAATGACCTGCCCGACACCCGCTCCCGAAAAGTGGAGCAGGTGTCGTCAGCGCAACCTCAGCGCACGACCGCGCGCGTGTACAGATGCCAGGTCGAATATCCCAGCAGCGGCAGCACGACGGCCAGTCCGACGAGCCCCGGCAATGCGCCCAGGATCAGCAGCCCGACCACGATCAGCCCCCAGGCCGCTACGGTCACGGGACTGGTCCGCGCGACCCGAACCGATGTCCTCAGCGCGTTGCCCCAACTGACCTTTTTGTCGATTATCATCGGGAAGGACACGACGCTGACCGCCAGCGTAATGATGGCGAAACACAGGCCCACAAGATTGCCGACGATGATCATCTGCCAGCCTTCGGCGGTTCCGAACACTGCGCTCACAAAGGCCCCGAAGGATGAAACGACTTCAGGCCCGAACCTGCCGACGGTCGAATTATAGATGAACCAGGCGGCGGCCAGCCACCCCAGGAACAGCAAGGCCGTAATGCTGGTGAGGTCGAACAGCGACGGTGCCGACGGCCCCCTGACCACGTCCAGGAAATGGCGCCAGCGGGAATCCAGTCCATGTTCCCGGCGCCGGGCGAGTTCATAAAAGCCGCTCGCCAAAGCAGGGCTGAACAGGACGGAGCCCGCCAGCAGGGGAAACAGCAGCGGCAGGATCGACACGCGGCTGGCGATCAGAATGGCGAACAGCACGACAACCGGATAGATCAGCCCAATGAACACCAGATCGCCGCGCTTGGCCTGAAAATCTTCCCAGCCCTGTCGCAGCGAGATACGCAGATCATCAAAGCCGATCTTGCGGATTTCATAATCGTCCCGATCGGAAGCCAGATCAGCTGGATGCGTAATCGCCATGGTCGCTCTCCCTTCGCGAAGTCACCATGACGGACGCTCAACCTTCAATCCTCAGTCGGGACCGGTGACGGGGGCAGCCTTTTGACCTGCGCAGCGCATCGTCTCGGCATGAGGGACGCCCCATGGCCAACAGCGGCAGATTACACCAAAGCGTAATGGAGCGGAACCAAAAAGCAGCCTATCCTTGCCCTGGGAGCCGTCCTGACGAGCCATCAGTGATCGCTTTTATCGATCATCATGACCAATCTTAATCGCTTCCTTAGCTAGCAGGCCGGGTTTAGCCTGCCCTCTGTATTTAAAAGGAGCCAAAATCATGGACGCGAAAACTGGTGGAAGCCCGCTGAGCTGCCCGATGAAGGAGCCAGCCGCGCTGCGGTCACTGCTCGGACGCACCAACCGCGACTGGTGGCCCAATCAATTGTCGCTCGAAATCCTTCATCAAGATGGCGCGCACGCCAATCCGATGGGCGAGTCCTTCGACTATGCGAAGGAATTCGCATCGCTCGACCTGGCAGCGGTCAAGAAAGACCTTCATGCCCTGATGACCGACAGCCAGCCATGGTGGCCAGCGGACTACGGGCATTATGGCCCCTTCTTCATCCGCATGGCCTGGCATAGCGCTGGCACCTATCGCACCGGCGACGGACGCGGCGGCGCATCTTCGGGCGGGCAGCGTTTCGCGCCGCTCAACAGCTGGCCTGACAATGCCAATCTGGACAAGGCACGCCGCCTGCTCTGGCCGATCAAGCAGAAATATGGCCGTAAGCTGTCCTGGGCGGACCTGATGATCCTGACCGGCAACGTCGCCATTGAGTCGATGGGCGGTCCCGTCTTCGGCTTCGGCGGCGGGCGCGAGGATGTGTGGGAACCGGAGAAGGACATTTACTGGGGCACGGAAGAGCAGTGGGTCGGCAATCCCGACAACCAGACCCGCATCCAGCCCGACAAGGAAATGGCGCTGGAAAATCCCCTCGCGGCGATCCAGATGGGCCTCATCTACGTCAATCCGGAAGGGCCGGGCGGCAATCCCGATCCGCTCCAATCCGCGCGCGACATCCGCGAAACCTTTGCGCGCATGGGTATGAATGACGAAGAGACGCTGGCGCTGACCGCTGGCGGCCACACCTTCGGCAAGGCGCATGGCGCGGGCGATGCGTCGAAGATCGGGGCAGAGCCCGAAGGCGCGGACATCGCGCAGCAGGGCCTTGGCTGGCAGAGCGGACATGAAAGCGGCTTTGGCGATCATACGATCACCAGCGGCATCGAGGGCGCGTGGACGCCCACCCCGATCCAGTGGGACATGAGCTTCTTCCACATGCTGCTCGACTATGACTATGAGCTGGTGAAGAGCCCGGCGGGCGCGCATCAGTGGCAGCCCATCAATCAGAAGCCGGAGGATATGGCGCCGGGCGCGCACAGCCCCGACAGGCGGCTGCCGACGATGATGACCACGGCGGACATGGCGTTCAAGGAAGACCCGGAATATCGCAAGATCGCCGAACGCTTCCGCCATGATCCGGACGCTTTCGCCGACGCCTTCGCGCGCGCCTGGTTCAAGCTGTGCCATCGCGATATGGGACCCAAGAGCCGCTACCTCGGGAGCGATGTTCCTGCCGAGGACCTGATCTGGCAGGACCCGATCCCGGCGGCGGACTATGCCCAGATCGAGGAAGCCGACATCGCCGCGCTGAAGCAGGAGATCGCGTCGTCCGGGCTGACCGTATCGGAACTGGTGCAGACGGCATGGGCGTCGGCATCCACTTTCCGGGGATCGGACAAGCGCGGCGGCGCCAATGGCGGACGCATCCGGCTCGCGCCGCAGAAGAATTGGGAGGTGAACCAGCCCGATCAGTTGGCCCGGGTGCTGGGTGTGATGGAAGGTATCAAGGTCAGGTTCGATGGCGCAGCTTCCGGCGGCAAGAAGGTCAGCATCGCCGACCTCATCGTGCTGGGCGGCTCTGTCGGCATCGAAAAGGCCGCCAAGGATGCGGGGCATGATGTCATCGTGCCCTTTACACCGGGCCGCACCGATGCATCGCAGGAGCAGACTGATGTCGAGGGATTCGCGGTGGTGGAACCGAAGGTGGACGGGTTCCGCAACTATCTGCCAGTCAGCTATCGCGTGCCGGTGGAGGAACTGCTGATCGACCGTGCCAACCTGCTGAGGCTCAGCGCGCCTCAGATGACGGTGCTGGTCGGTGGATTGCGGGTGCTGGGCGTCAATCATGGCGGATCGCAGCACGGCGTCTTCACCGACCGGCCGGGACAGCTTACCAACGACTTCTTCGTCAACCTGCTCGACATGGGTACGGCGTGGAAGGCGGAAAGCGACAAGGGCGACGTGTTCGTCGGCGGCTGCCGCAGCTCTGGCGAACCGAAGTGGACCGGCACGCGGGTTGATCTGGTCTTTGGATCGAACTCACAGCTTCGCGCGCTGTCGGAAGTCTATGCGTCGGCCGATGCAGGGCGCAAGTTCGTCGATGACTTCGTCGCGGCATGGGTCAAGGTGATGGACGCCGACCGGTTCGACCTGAAACGATCGGCACTAACCGCCACCGCCTGAACACAAGGCCGCCGCAGCTTTCATGAGGAAGCTGCGGCGGCCAATTTCATCTAACCTCAGTGAAGGTCGCGGCGGCCATAATCCGTGTCGCCAAAGCGGCTGGGCCGCGTCATGTGGGACATGCCGTCAGGTTCGCCAGGTTCGTGCACCAGTTCTTCAAAGAGCGCGCGATAATGGATCATCGCCTGACGCAGGTCCTCGGTATCGGCCTCCCCGCGTGCATGGCGTATGGCGATGTCATGGGCCGAGCGATAATTCTGCACGACTTCCGGGTGATAAACGGACAAGTCGGCTGAACGCCTGTCGAAATCGACGATGGGATAGCCGCGCGCCTCCATTACTTCGGTCAGCAGCACGTCAGCGCGTGACACCGCGCCTTGAGGGTCGTCGACGAACTGAGTCTGGACCTTCATCCAGCCATCGGTGAACATGTCGGTCTGCTGCGGGGAAAGGCGGCGCAGCGAAAAGCTGGCGACGCGCTTTTCCCGTTCCTGCAATTCTGCTTCAGCTTTGCGGGAGTTGCCCGCCTCCTCGACGGTGCGGTCATATTCAGACCCGAATTTCGATCGCAGATTGGCATGCTGCCGGTTGCGCATGATCAGCACGGCTAATCCGGCCAGCAGGACAAGGACGACCAGCCCAAGACCAATTTCCAGCGGAGTGAGCGTCACCATGACATCTCCTTGGCCTGTTTTTAAGGCCGTTTATGACGCCCGCCGCCGATGTTGTTAACCGGGGTGAAGGGGCTTTGTTCCCGCAGGACGAAGACGAGGAAATCGAAGCGGAGGGAACGATGCGCCGCGCC
This sequence comes from uncultured Novosphingobium sp., assembly GCA_946886365.1. The sequence continues at coordinate 67,518 of CAMPIM010000002.1, read as the reverse complement.
ACCGGTTGCCCTCACTCCCCTATCAGGAGTGGCTCCCATGCATATCGAAACCCGCGAAGGTCATGTCATCCATGTGAAGGACATGGGGTCGGGCCACCCGGTGATCCTGATCCACGGCTGGCCCCTGACCGGCGACATGTGGGAATATCAAACGCTTGCGCTGCTAGAGTCGGGCTATCGCGTGATTACCTATGATCGTCGCGGTTTCGGGCAATCGGGTCATCCCGCCGATGGCTATAATTATGACGTGTTCGCGGACGATCTCGCCGCCGTCATTGATAGGGTGGGCGCGGCCAAGGTCTCCCTCGTCGGATTTTCCATGGGAGGCGGCGAAATCGCCCGATACCTGTCGCGCTATGGTTCGGCGAAGGTGGACCGGGTAGCGCTGATCAGCTCTGTCGTGCCGTATCTTCTGAAGGATGACAGCAATCCCGACGGTGTCGATGAATCGGCACTGGACCAGATGCAGGCGCAGGTGCGCGAAGACCGTTTCGCTTTCCTGCAGAGCTTCGCCAAGACCTTCTACGGCATTGGCCTCGTTTCCAAACCCGTCAGCAGCGCGCTGCTCGATTGGACCTTCATGCTGGCGATCATGGCGAGCCCCAAGGCGACGATCGATTGCATCCACGCCTTTGGCCGAACCGATTTCCGGCCCGACCTGGTCGCGTTCACCATACCGACGCTGATCATCCACGGGACGAGCGACAAGACGGTGCCGATCGATCCGACCGGGCGAGCGGCGGCCGCTGCGATACCGGGGGCGCAGCTCATCGAATATGATGGCGAACCGCATGGCCTGTTCGCCACTGCGCCGGATCGGTTGAACGCCGATCTGCTGAGCTTCCTCGCGCAATAACTGCAGCGCTCGTCATGCAGAAGATAAATCCGTTCGGCCTTATCATGGACAGCTGGCAACTGGGGCTGGAGGCCTGGACCGTGATCGGCCTCAGGATACCCAGGCTGCTGGCAGGCAACCCGGCCGCAGCGCGGGAAGCGCATCTCATGATCGCAGAGAAGATCGAAGCGATAGGCGTGCTGCAATGGAGGGCGATGACCGGCGATCTGGGCACCAGCCCCGATGCCGCGATGCGCGGTTCCATTGCCCATTATCGCAAGGCCGTTGGCCGCAATCGACGACGTCTCGCCCGGCGGAGAAAATGACCCAGCCAAGCCTGTTCGACGCGCCCCTGATCCCCGGACTGGATTATTGCGAGGATATGCTGACCCGCGATGAGGAGGCGATGCTCATCATGAAGATGGACGCGCTGCCTCTGTCGCCGTTCCGCTTTCAAGGATGGACCGGCAAGCGGCTGACGCTATCGCTCGGGTGGACTTATGATTTTGACAATGGCCGCTTCGGCCCAAGCGACCCTGTTCCGCCATGGCTTCAACCAATCAAGGCGCGCGCTGCCCGGTTTGCGGGCGTGGCAGATGCCGACCTGGTGCAGGCATTGTTGATCCGATACGATCCAGGGGCGGGCATAGGCTGGCACAGGGACCGGCCGGTCTTCGAACATGTTGTCGGGATTTCATTGGGCAGTCCCACGACATTGCGCTTTCGCAGACGCACGGCGAAGGGGTTCGACCGCCTATCCGTCCCCGTTGCCGCTCGATCCATCTATCATCTGTCCGGCGAAGCCCGGCATGAATGGGAGCATAGCATCGCGGGCGTGGACGCACCCCGCTGGTCAATCACTTTCCGTTCGCTGTCCGCCAAGGGCGCTGAGATGGCGCGCGCCGGAACCACCCGGGCGGCCTTTTGATTGGACGAGTTTTTGGAAACCCTCGAACCAATCGGGTCGCGAAACGTCTTGTGAAAAGCCATGAGGATCGCGACCTATAATGTGAATGGCGTGAACGGGCGCCTACCGGTGCTGCTGCGGTGGCTGGAGCAGGCTGAGCCCGACATTATATGCTTGCAGGAGTTGAAGGCTCCGCAGGAGAATTTTCCCGAGCGCGCCATCCGGGACGCGGGATATGACGCAGTTTGGCACGGGCAGAGCCGGTGGAATGGCGTCGCTATCCTGAGCCGGGTTGGCGCCATCCATGAAACCCGGCGAGCACTGCCCGGCGATCCGGATGATGTGCAGAGCCGCTATATCGAAGCGGCGGTGAACGGGATCCTGATAGCCTGCCTCTACCTTCCCAACGGCAATCCCCGTCCCGGTCCCAAGTTCGATTTCAAGCTTCGCTGGTTCGATCGGCTGCACGCGCATATGGCCTCGCTCATCGGCGTGGACGCGCCGGTGATCGTCGCGGGCGACTATAATGTGATGCCGACCGACCTTGACGTGTATGCGCCCGACCGGTGGCGCGACGATGCCCTGTTCGCGCCGGAGGTTCGCGCCGCGTACCAGAGCCTCCTCGATCAGGGATGGAGCGACGCAATCCGGCAGCTACACCCCGATGAGGTGATCTACAGCTTCTGGAAATATTGGCGTGGCGCCTTTGAGCGCAATGCTGGTCTGCGGATCGATCATGCGCTGCTGAACCCGGTTGCCGCCGCCAAGCTGGTCAGCGCGGAGGTCGATACCCGGCCCCGCGCCTGGGAAAAGACGAGCGATCATGCACCGGTCGTAATCACGCTCGACCTGGGCGGAGCGGAGCCATGACGCAGGCCAAGGACCCCAAGGGATTAGCCCTGCCGCTGCCGATGGAGGCTCGGCTTGTGTCCGAACTGCCCAAACCGCCGGGATGGCAATATGAGCCCAAATGGGATGGCTTCCGCGCCGTCGTGGGCCGCGATGGAACGCGAGCCGACATCCGATCCAAATCTGGCAAGACACTGGCGCGTTTCTTTCCGGAGATCATCGACGCCCTCCTCGCCACGGCAGAGCGTTGCTATGTGCTGGACGGCGAATTGATCCTGCCGCTGAACGAGGCGCTGTCATTCGACGCGTTGCAGCAGCGGCTGCATCCGGCGGAGAGCAGAATAGCGCGCCTGTCCCGCGAAACCCCGGCGCAGCTGATGCTATTCGACTGTCTCGCGCTGGGCAGCAGCGACCTCATGCACGCACCGTTGCGCGAACGGCGAAAGGCACTGGAGCGCTTTCACACGAAGAATGGGACCGAGATGCTGCTCCTGTCCCCTGCCAGTGAGCAAATAGAGGATGCCGACCGCTGGCTGGAAGGCAGCGGCGGCGCACTCGATGGGATCATCGCCAAGCAAATAGACCTTCCCTATCGATCCGGCGAACGCGCGATGATGAAGATGAAAAATTATCGCAGCGCGGACTGTGTGGTTGGTGGTTTCCGCCGCACGGCTGATGGGCACGGCGCTGCATCCTTGCTGCTGGGCCTGTATGATGAGGCGGGCAAGCTCAACCATGTGGGCTTCACCTCCGGGTTCAAGGCGGATGAGCGGCCTCTTCTGTTGCAACGCCTTGAGCCGATTGCGGGAGGCTCCGGCTTCACCGGCAAGGCGCCGGGTGGGCCAAGCCGCTGGAACAAGGGCGAGGAAAGCGTCTGGGAGCCTCTAGCTCCGAAACTAGTTGTGGAAGTGATCTATGATCAGGTGACCGGCGGGCGCTTTCGCCATGGGACGCGCTTTCTACGCTGGCGGCCCGACAAGGCGCCGCGCCAATGCACATGTGATCAGTTGCAGATGGAGCTGCGCCCAGCCGAGATCGATCAATTGCTTGGCGGTTGAGTGAACTGCCAAAACCCCGGTCGACCCGCTTTTGTCCAAGTAAACACCCTCATACTGATCCCTGTTAGGCATTTTTAAGGGAACGCCGCGCTCTCCCCCGAATTGAACAGGGGTACAATCAGGAGAGTATTTTCCGTGGCTACCCGTTTCGTCGCACCCGAGTGCGCATCGCAATTTCTTCAACAGAGTTTTCAGGAACGCCTCAGTCACTGGAACCGGCAACGTCTCGCTCCATCCTATCCGGAGGATTGGGAAAGCCGGTTCCGCCAGGATGAAGCCATGCTGCGGCTGGAGCATGGCTTTATGGAAGAAATGCGCGCCATGGTGCGCGACCGCGCGGCGCAGGCGCCAACCGATCCCGAAGGCTTCATCCAATGGTTCGAGGCGCTGGAGCAGACTGGCCCCGGCCAGCATGACGCGCTGTTTCCTTGGCTCGCCGACCATGCGTCGCGGGACGAAATACGCTGGTTCCTGACGCAGGAAGCGGCCGGTGAAGCTGGCTTTGACGATCTCGTCGCCCTGACGCAGGTGAAGCTCCCCGACTCCGCCAAGCTGGAGCTTGCGCGCAACTATTGGGACGAGATGGGGCGCGGCCAGGAAAAGGGCATGCATGGCCCCATGCTGGCGCAGTTGGTCACAACGTTGGAACTAAAGCCGACGATCGAGACCACTGTCTGGGAAAGCCTGGCGCTCGCCAACGCCATGACCGCGATGGCGACGCAGCGCTGCTATGCCTGGCACAGCGTTGGCGCGCTGGGCGCGATCGAACTGACCGCGCCGGGCCGATCGGCGCACACCGCGCGCGCCTTGCGACGAATTGGGCTCAGCCAGTCGGAGCGACGATATTTTGATCTGCATGCGGTGCTGGACGTCAAGCATAGTCGCGACTGGAACGAGCTAGCGATCAAGCCGCTGGTGGCGGAAGACCCTCGCCGCGCCGTCGCAATCGCGGAAGGCGCGTTGATGCGCCTTAGCTGTGGCGAGCGCTGCTTCAACCGCTACCGTAGCCATTTCGGTCTGGAGCAAGGATGATGGCGCGATCCAACGGCCGCATCCTGATTGTTGAGGACGACCCGCTGCTGGCTGGCATGATGGTCGATCTGCTGCTGGCGGAGGATTATGAGGTCGATGGCCCCCACGCCAGCATCAGCGACGGCATGGCCGCGCTAGCCATCCATATGCCCGATGGCGCGGTGGTAGATTTGCATCATCCCAGCCGTAGCGTGAGCCTCCTGAAGGACGATCTTGAGACCTATGCCATCCCTTTGCTGGAAGGAGAGGATAGCGAGGCGCAGGACCTTCAAGGACGCTTGCTGCCTTGGCTTCGGCATATGCGGCATTGAGGGCGCGAGGGATAAGCAACTCTTGTCCCGCGCCATATCGCGGCTATGACCCTGCATCGTGATCGAAGCAGGAGACGGCATGGGCCGCATCATCGGAAAAGTCTTTCGCGGAGCGGGCATCGGGCTACTGTTTCTCGTAATCGCCTTGTGTCTGGCGATCACGATCATCCCGCCCTTTCTCGACCGCATCTATTATGACGGGCCGGTCAGCGGCCATTATGACGGCGAGCACTTCTTCAATCCCGATGGCGAGATCGAGTTTTCCGGTCCTCCGGGGACGAACCGCCGGGGCTTTCTCCTTCGCTGGCTGACGGGGCAGGACGAGCGCCCCGAATGGCCGCTGGCGGTCGCAGTAAAGACGACGCGCCCGCCAGCCTTCGCCGCGCCGCGCGGCATGGTGGCGACATGGGTCGGTCATGCCACGGTGCTGGTGCAGGCAGCAGGAGTCAATATCCTTACCGACCCCACCTGGTCCGACTATGCGAGCCCCTTCCCACCTTTAGGACCAAAGCGGGTCGCGCAGCCGGGAATCCGGATGGATGATCTGCCGAAGATCGACCTGATCATCGTCAGCCACAATCATTATGACCATATGGACATCCCCACGCTCAAGAAGCTGTGGGAACGAGATCGACCCAAGATCATCGTCAGCCTGGGGAATGAGCGCATCCTGAAGGACAATGGCATTCCGGCGATCGCGCTGGATTGGGGCCAGTCCGTGACGGGCGCTGCCCTCAACAATCTGGGGACGCAAACGGTCATCCAGTGTGAAAATTACGAACATTGCCCAGACTATCGCGTCCATGTGCTGCGCAATCATCATTGGAGCAGCCGGTGGGGCACTGATCGCAACCGCGCATTATGGTCGAGTTTCCTCATCGAAACGCGCGCGGGCAACATCTTCTTCGCGGGCGACACGGGGGCTGGCGACATGGCATGGCCCACCGAAGCGGCGCGGTTCGGCCCGATCCGGCTCGCGATGATCCCGATCGGCGCCTTCCGCTTCTGGCCGGGGCAGATGGAGGCGGACTCCCACATCGGGCCGCAGCGCGCGGTCGAGGTGTTCGAAAAGCTCAAGGCATCGACCGCCATTCCCATTCATTGGGGGACATTCCGGCTGTCCTATGAAAAATGGGACACACCGCCCCGCATGCTGGAGCTTTTCCTGAAATGCGAAGGCATAGAGCGGCGGCGCTTTGCACCGTTGCAGATCGGCCAGGCCATCCAGGTGCCCGCCTATTCCGCCGTGCCGCATAGTACAGAACGATGCGACCAACGCGCCATCCGGGCATTGCAATAGGTCAGGCGGGAGGCCCTGCTTCCAGCATCGCGCGCCAATTGTCCGTCGTCATCGCCGTCAGATATTCGGCCTGCATCTCGGCCGTCAGCATCTCCACCATCTGCCGCCCTTCGATCCACAATTCGATCACGCCGAACACGCCGCCACGCTTGCGATATTTGGCGGGCCAGCCTTCGCGCTGCGCGATTGCCATGATCTCTTCGCGGGACAGGGGCGTGGCCAGCGCGGCATGTGTCGCGGTGTAACGGGTTTCGCCAGTCCGCTCCCCGAAGCTATCGGCGTCGCCTGCCTCCTCGCGCAAGACGGTGTCGATCGGATAGACCTCTATAGCGGTGCCCCGGTTATCGCCAGCCATGGCGATCCAGCTGCCCGGCGTCACGGGCGGGAAATAGAGCGCCTCGCCGCGCCACATTTCAGCGATAACCTCCGCAACATGCTTTGGATCATGCGCGGCAATCGAAAGATGAAAGAGCATGTCTCGACTCTCCGACATTCTGGTGGATGCCGGGCGCGACAATGGCACAGAATCCCGTCGTCAGCATTGGAGATTCCGGACAGGAGACCCTCCGCTGGCAGGCAGCGGAGGGTTTCCTAAGACAGGCTGTTCAGGCCTTGCTGCACTCTCCGGTCCGTTTGCCGGTTACGTCATGGGTGGTGCGCAATACGGGGCTACCTGCGGCGGTCTTCGTCATGGTGCTACCCAGCGTCAGCGTGTCGGCGGTATAATTGCCCTCCAGCACGATTTCCGATGTCGCTCCACCGGACTTGCAGGACAAGGTCGCGATCAACCGCCCCTTGCGCAGCAGCTTGTCCTTATAGGTGCAATCCTTGCCCTCATCCCCTGCCAGGGCATCGGCATCGGGTGTCCCCTTGGCATCGACGGCGATGCACAGCTTTTCCTCGTCAACCTGCTTCAGCGCGACCTGATATTGTTCGGGCGTGACAGTCGGCGTGTTGTAGCCCGTGGTCTTGCGGGTGATCGTCCATTCGCCCCCCTTGATCACGATGGGCGCTTCGACCGCTTCGGGTGCAGGCGCCTCATTGCCGCATCCGGCCAAGCCAAGCGTCATCGCCAGCGGCAACGCCGCGATTATCGTCTTTCGCATATCCTCTTCCCCTGTTCTCTTACGGAACAGGCAGAGGCTCGCTTGGCGCGCGGCGAAGCGCAAGAGAAAAAAGCGACGCTAGCGTTTCCTGTAGGTCGGCGCGTGGAAGTCGGGCGGCTTGGCCGCGACCCAGCCGAGAAAGCGGGCGATGCCGGGATGCGCGCGAAGGGCGGCCGGGTCGCCCTGCGTTCGGGCAAGCTCAATATTGCTGAGCTGCGCATGGATGGCCCGATGACAGATTGGATGGACGGGCACCCCCGGTTTTCGGCACCGGATGATGCCATTCGACCCGTTTGCTTAACGGGCGCGCGCAGAGCCAGCAAAAGCCCTCCGCGCCCTCCATCATATCAGGATGCTACGCAGTCCGCGCCAATCCACTTGCCCGTCGTCTTCGCCTTCATGCTCATGTTCATGCCGTTGGGAGCGCCGCTCATCTTCATGTCCATGTGCATTTCATAGCTTTCCGGCGCGTAGTCGCCAGACATGACGGCGTTCATCGTGCCATTTTCCGACTTGCAGGCAATCTCACCCTTCACCGACCCGCCGCTGACGTCGAAGCCCTTGTAGGTGCAATCCTTGTTTTCCTGGCCCGAGAACATCTTGCCGCTGGGGTTCGCCGCTTCTTCAGGTGAGACGCAATATTTGATCGAGGTGCGGCTCATCATCTTCTTCATCTGCTCTTTCATCTGATCGCCACCGCCGGGCATGTTCGGCATGTCGATATCCTCGAGCGTATAGGCGCCTTCCCACTGGCCGGGCTTCAGCTGCACCTTCTGAACTTGGGCTTTCACTTCCTCGCGCGTCTGCGGTTCGCCAGAAGGCTTGTCGCCGCAGCTGGCGAGCAACAGCGTGGCAGGAATAATGACGGCCAAGGATTTAAGCATGATCTTCCCCCGTTGATGCCGGCATGACCCGGCCTGTCTAACCATCAGCATATCAGGACAGGCATAGAATGAAAAATGGTCCTGCGGGCTATTGAGCCAGCGCCGCAGCTTCCTGCGCGCAATCGGGCGCGGTTTCCCAGGGTTTACCGCGCAACGCGGCGACTTCCTTGCGCGCGGCGGCGAGGTCTGCGGCAAATGCGGGTTCGGCATTGAGGCGCATCACGGTGGCGGAGGCGATGACCCGCCCTTCTTCGATATCGCTCAGCCAATGCACATTGCAGATGCGGCGGCTGTCCCCAAAGGCGCGACCCCGCGCCACCAGCCTTGCCGCGCGATCGGGCATCACTTCTGCCAGGATAAGGCCATAGCCATAGCCGATGGCGCTGTGACCCGAGGGATAGGAGCCATCACGGCGCAGAAACTTTTCCCAATCCGGCGTACAGCTTGGCTTGCCATTATCCATGAAGGGGCGCGGACGCATGTATCGCTTCTTGACGTCGGCGGTGGACATGCCGAGGTCCCCCATCGCACGGGTCAGGAGGCGCGTCAGCGCGGGTGCATGGGCCTGATCGATCAGGAAGCCCGCCGCGCAGGAAAAGGCGGTCGCCGCATGGCCGGGGCGCAGGTCGGCATCGGCCTTGGCGAAATCCCAACGTGCGCTACCCTGCATCGCGACCGCTGCGGCCGCCCCTTCCCTATCGCGCGTCTCGGTCACTGATCCTGCGGCTGGCGGTGGCGGGGAGAGCAACAGGCTGTCAGGAAGCGCGCCGCCGCCAAGATAACCGCTGCCCAGTGGGTTCTTTCCCTGCATGGCCGATGGCGGCGTCTGCGCCGAACCGGCTCCGCCGGTCGTCGTCGCGCATGCCTGCAACATGGCCAGCGTGGTGAACAGGAAAATGGCCTTGCGCATCGGATCCTCCGCTATCGTCATGTGGGATGCCTGCCCCACATTGCTGTGGTGCGGGACCATGCCCATATTGGCCCGCATGTCCATTCAGATTCGCACAACATTGGACGAGCCCGAGACCGGCGAAGGCTTCGTCCCCCACCGACCCGCGCGCCCGGAAAAGAGCGAGGGCGGCAGGCCGTTCAAGCTTGTTTCCGACTATGAGCCCTCGGGCGACCAGCCCACAGCCATCGCCGAACTGGTGGAACAGGCAAAGGCGGGTGAGAAGGATCAGGTGCTCCTTGGCGTAACCGGCTCGGGCAAGACCTTCACCATGGCCAAGGTGATCGAGGCGATGCAGCGGCCCGCGCTGATCCTTGCTCCCAACAAGATTCTCGCAGCGCAGCTTTACGGTGAGTTCAAGAGCTTCTTCCCGGAGAATGCGGTCGAATATTTCGTCAGCTATTACGACTATTATCAGCCCGAAGCCTATGTGGCGCGATCCGACACCTATATCGAGAAGGAGTCGAGCGTTAACGAGGCGATCGACCGGATGCGCCACTCCGCCACCCGTGCGCTGCTGGAGCGGGACGATGTGATCATCGTCGCTTCGGTATCCTGCCTCTATGGCATCGGTTCGGTCGAGACCTATTCGGCCATGACCTTCTCGATGAAGAAGGGCGGGATCGAGGATCAGCGGGAGATCATCCGCAAGCTGGTGGCGCTCCAGTACAAGCGTAACGATGCCGCCTTTGCGCGCGGCAATTTCCGGGTAAAGGGGGATAATCTGGAAGTCTTCCCGTCCCACTATGAGGATACGGCGTGGCGCATCAGCTTCTTCGGCAACGAGATCGAGGAAATTGTCGAATTCGATCCGCTGACGGGGAAGAAGATCGCGACCCTCGAATATGTGAAGGTCTTCCCCAACAGCCACCATGTGACGCCGGGGCCGACGCTGAAGCAGGCGATGGAGGCGATCCGTTTCGAACTGACCGAGCGGCTGAAAGAGTTGCAGGCCGAAGGCAAGCTGCTGGAGGCGCAGCGACTGGAGCAGCGCACTAATTTCGACCTGGAGATGATCGCCGCGACCGGCTCCTGCGCGGGGATCGAAAATTACAGCCGCTTCCTGACCGGCCGCCTGCCCGGCGAGCCGCCGCCGACCTTGTTCGAATATCTCCCGGAAAACGCGCTGCTGTTCGTGGACGAAAGCCACCAGACCGTGCCGCAAATCGGCGCGATGGCGCGGGGCGACCATCGGCGCAAGATCACGCTCGCCGAATATGGCTTCCGCCTGCCAAGCTGCATCGACAACCGCCCGCTGCGTTTCAACGAATGGGATGCGATGCGGCCGCAGACGGTCAGCGTATCCGCCACGCCGGGACCATGGGAAATGGAGCAGACCGGCGGCACCTTCTCCGAACAGGTCATCCGCCCTACTGGCCTCATCGACCCGCCGGTCGAGATCAAGCCGGTGGAGGATCAGGTGGACGACCTGATCAACGAATGCCGAAAGGTGGCCGCGCAGGGCTATCGCACCCTCGTCACCACGCTGACCAAGCGCATGGCCGAGGATTTGACCGAGTTCATGCATGAGGCGGGGATAAAGGTCCGCTACATGCATAGCGACGTAGAGACGCTGGAGCGTATCGAGCTGATCCGCGATCTGCGGCTCGGCGTGTACGACGTGCTGATCGGCATCAACCTGCTGCGCGAAGGTCTCGACATTCCGGAATGTGGCCTGGTCGCGATCCTCGATGCGGACAAGGAAGGCTTCCTGCGATCGGAGACATCGCTGATCCAGACCATCGGCCGCGCGGCGCGCAATGTGGATGGGCGTGTCATCCTCTATGCCGATCGCATCACCGGCAGCATGGAGCGCGCGCTCAACGAGACCAGTCGCCGCCGCGAGAAGCAGCAGGCCTATAATCTGGAACATGGCATCACGCCGACCACGATCAAGCGCAACATCGGCGACATCATCGCCCATGTCGCGAGCAAGGATCAGGTCACGGTCGATACCGGGCTGGACGACCGCCCACACCTCGTCGGCCATAATTTGCGCGCCTATATCGAGGATCTGGAAAAGAAGATGCGCGCGGCCGCAGCCGACCTCGAATTCGAGGAAGCAGGCCGCATCCGCGACGAAATCCGCAAGCTGGAGGCCGAGGAGTTGGGTCTGCCCGCCGACGAGCAGGTCGCGGCGCCGCGTGGGCGGGCGACCGAAGGCAAGCCGGGCACGCGCAAGCTGCGCTACGGCAAGACCCAGCGGAAGTTCGGGCGCTGACGCAAGTTCAGCATGACGAAAGGTTCGGGGCCGTTTAAGCGGGCATCATGAAGAACTTGCCTCTCGCCCGCGCTATCGCCCTTGCCATGCCGCTGCTGCTGCTGGGCGGCGCCTACGCTTCGCAATATGTAGGCGGTCTGCATCCGTGCGAGATGTGCTGGTGGCAACGCTATCCGCATATGGCGGCGATCCCGCTCGCGCTGATCGCCTATGCAGCGAAAAAGCGGCCCTGCGTCAGTGCGCTGTTCGCGGGGCTAGCCGGGCTGGCGATCGGAATCAGCGGCGGCATTGGCCTCTTTCATGCGGGGGTCGAATATGGCTGGTGGCAGGGGCTGACCGCCTGCTCCACCTCTCCTACGGCGGGCAACCCGGCGGACATATTGAACCAGATCATGGCGACCCCGATCACCCGTTGCGACGTCGCCCCCTGGACACTCTTCGGCATTTCGCTCGCGGGCTTCAATGGGCTCTTGTCCGGACCCAGCGCGCTCGCCATCTTGGCCTTGCTGATCAAGTCGAGGAAAGAGGCATGAGCGCGCCCAGGGATTTCCCCCGCCCCGGCCGGAAGGTGACGGCCGATGATCGCGCAGCGATGCTGCGCGTCGATCAGGCGGGTGAGTTCGGCGCGACGCGCATTTATGCCGGGCAGCTTGCTGTCCTTGGCGATCGCCACCCCGACGCGCGCGTCATCGCGGGCATGGCGGCGCAGGAAGAACGGCATCGCAAGATATTTGACGCGATGATAACGCGGCGCGGCGTAAGACCGACCGCGCTTCGGCCGATCTGGAACGTCGCAGGCTTTGCGCTGGGTGCTGTCACCGCCGCGATCGGCCCACGCGCCGCCATGGCCTGCACCGCCGCGATCGAAACGGAGATCGACCGCCATTATGGCGAACAGCTGGCGGAATTGGCGGGCGATGACCCGGAACTTGCCGCCACCATCACGGATTTTCAGGCGGAAGAAGTCGAACATCGCGAAACCGCGATCGCCCGTGGAGCGGAGCAGGCCCCCGCCTATCCGCTGCTTTCGGGCGTCATTCGCCTGGGGTGCCGGGCTGCAATCGCGCTGTCGAAGCGGATCTGAGGAGATAAGAACGATGATGAAGACCGCGACAGCCGCTATGCTGCTGATGGCCGCGAGCACCCTGCCCGCCATGGCGCAGCAGCAGGCCGGACCCGCGCAGGAGCAGGCACCGACCGCCGCCGCCGGCACGACGGGATCGGAGCGCGTCAATCTGGTCATCGTCTATGGCGACGACGCGTGCCCGCAAAGCGCTGGCACCGACATTGTCGTTTGCGCGCGCAAGGGCGAGGAAGAACGCTACCGCATCCCGGAACCGCTGCGCGGCGATCCCAACAAGCCGAGCAATCAGGCATGGGGCGAGCGCGTACGGTCCATGGAATATGTCGGCCGCACCGGCACGGAAAGCTGCTCGGCCACTGGCCCCGGCGGTTTCACCGGCTGCTTCAACCAGTTGGCAAGGCTTGCCAAGGCGGAACGGCAGGCGGCGGACAATGCCAGCTGGAAGGACTTGGTCGCCGCAGAGCGGGCGCGGCGGCTTTCCACCATCGATGCTGATAGCAAGGCGATCGAAGCGCGAGCCGTAGCGGAGGAAAAGGCGCAGGCCAGCCAACCGCAGCAGACTACACCGACGCAGCCCTGACGGTTGCTCCGGGCGCTTGGCGTCTGGGTAAGGCTGGCGGAATTGGGCACTCCGCCGGTGGACAGGGGCGAAAAGAGGATATCACCTATGCGCTTCCCGGTTCATGCCTTCCTCGCCATGGCCGCGCTTGCACCCATAGCCTTACTCGCCCCAGCCTGGGCCGAGCCGCCACAGCGCGTGTTCAACCTGATCGTCTATGGGAACGACCCCTGTCCCAAAGGCGAAGGCGACGAGATCGTCGTTTGCGCGCGCAAGCCTGAGTCCGAACGCTACCGCATCCCGAAGAAATTGCGCGAAAAGCCCGCCCCGTCCGGTGGGCCGGGCTGGGGTAGCCAAGTGGCCACCATGGAAGAGGTACAGCGCCAGAATCTGCCCGGCAGCTGCTCGGCGATCGGGAGCAACGGTTTTACCGGCTGCACCGCCAAGATGCTGGAACAATGGTTTGCCGAACGGCGGATGCAGGAGTCCAAGGGCGAGCCCTGAGCTTTTGATCCTCGACGATCGCCCATCCCCCTTCACCATCTGAATTTCAGATTGCGAAACTATCCGTAGCGCGGATCAGGGCGTCGAGGATGCCGGGTTCATTATAGGCGTGCCCAGCGCCATCGATCATCTCGAACCGTGCTTCAGGCCATGCCTTGTGCAGCGCCCAGGCGGTCTCGGCGGGACAGGCCATATCGTAGCGACCCTGAACGATCACGCCGGGAATGTCGCGGAGCTTGCCCGCATCACGGATGAGCTGGCCTTCCTCCAGCCAGCCGCGATGCACGAAATAATGATTTTCGATCCGCGCGAAGGCGAGTGCGAACGCATCATCCTCATGCGTGGCTGACAGTGCAGCGTCTGGCAGCAAACGGATGGTTTCGCCTTCCCATACGCTCCACGCCTTGGCCGCCGCGACTTGCGCCGCACGATCCTCACCCGTCAGGATGCGGTGATAGGCATGAAGCAAGTCGCCACGATCCTCCTCCGCTATGGGCGCAAGGAAGCGTTCCCACTTATCTGGATAGATGCGGCTGGCACCTTCCTGATAATACCAGTCGACCTCCTGCTGGCGGAGCGTGAAGATGCCGCGCAGGATCAATTCGCTGACATTGGCGGGATGGCTCTGTGCATAGGCAAGCGCCAGCGCCGATCCCCAGCTACCGCCGAAGACAAGCCATTGATCAACGCCAATCAACTCCCGCAAGCGCTCTATGTCCGCCACGAGATGCCAGGTCGTATTCGCTTCCAGCGAAGCATGCGGCGTCGAACGGCCGCAACCGCGCTGGTCGAAGAGTAAAATGTCGTAGCGATCCGGATCGAACAGGCGGCGGTGATCGGGCGAGATGCCGCCGCCCGGCCCGCCGTGGAGAAAGACCGCAGGCTTTGCCCCCGGCGTGCCGACGCGCTCCCAATAGACGGAATGATCATCGCCAACGTCGAGGTGGCCGTGAGCGTATGGGTCGATGGCAGGGTACAAAGTGCGCATGCCCTCAGCCTAGGCGAGCCGATGAGCGAAGGGAACCGCAGCGCGTGAAGGCGTCTGCTACATTTTGCGACAAATTAGCCTTGGCCTTGCCAAGATTTTGAGACAGTTCGCCCCTAGTGACGGACCATCAAGAGTTCGCTTTTTCCAAAAGGGGTATGTTCGTGCGCCGACCGGCTTCGCTGATGCTGTTTTTCATGATGGGCGCATCGCCCGCTGCGCTGATGGCGCAGACTTCAGCCCAGGAGCCGCCTGCGCAGATGGACGAAGGCGACGAGATCATCGTCACCGGCCAGCCGCAGCGGGGCGCGGTGCTGGGCAATATCAAGCCTGAGCAGCAGCTTTCCTCCGCCGACATCCGCGCTCTGGGCGTCACCTCCATTTCGGAAATGATCACCGAATTGTCGGCACAGACGAACGGGACCCCGGTCGTGCTGCTGAACGGGAAGCGCATTTCCAGCTTTTCCGAAATCCAGGATATCCCGTCCGAGGCCGTGGCGCGCGTCGATATCCTGCCGGAACAGGTCGCCCTGTCCTATGGCTATGCACCAACGCAGAAGGTGGCGAACATCGTCCTGCGCCAGCGTTTTCGGGCGGAGCTAGCCGATCTGCGGGCGGCCACGACGACCGATGGCGGACGGGAAAGCGGGTCGGCCGAGGCGGGCCTGCTGCGCATCCGGGGCGACAATCGCTTTACGTTGAACGTCAAATATAATGCCGCTGCTTCACTACTGGAAAGCGAACGCGGGATCGAACGGACGGCGATCAGTCCGGCATTGATCGACGTCACCCGCTTTCGCACGTTGAGCCCAGCGACCGAGAGCGTGTCCGCGAACGCCACCTATGCGCGCGCGCTCGGCGGCGTATCGATGACCATGAACGGCCGGGTGGAGCTGTCGGACAATGACTCGCTGCAAGGACTGTCTGCCGCCGCACTTGCGGCGCCGATCGGCAACGGGCCGCTCTATGCCGAATTTCTGCGGGACAACCGGCTCGATCAGCAGATTCGCGGAACGACCGGCCATCTGGGCCTGACCTTCAACGGGCTGCTCGGCAAGGGGTGGCAATGGTCCTTCACTGGCAATGGCGACCTGTCGGATACGCGTACCCGAACCGACCGATCGGCATCGACCGACCGGGCGAGCGCCCGGTCGCAGGCGCTGGCGGGCGACCTGCTCCTATCAGGCCCCGTCTTTGACCTGCCTGCGGGTGCCGTCACAAGCTCCGTCCGGGTGGGGGCGTCGGCCAATGGGTTTGAGGGCTGGTCGATCCGAAACGGGTTCGAACAGGACATCGACTTTGACCGGCAGATCGCCAGCGGGCAGGTCACTCTCGATGTGCCGATCACCAGCAAGGCGAGAGGCGTCCTGGGCGCGGTCGGCGATATCGGCGTCAATGTGAATGCGGCGGCGCAAGAGCTTTCGGACTTCGGCACGCTCTCCACGCTTGGCTACGGCCTGCGCTGGCGGCCGATCCCTGCGGTGCAACTGCTGGTGTCCGCGAACCAGGACCGAGCCGCGCCGACGGGGAACCAGCTAAGCGATCCTGAGGTCAGGACGGAGAATGTACCCGTCTTTGATTATCAAAGCGGCCAGACCGTCTTCGTCACGCGGGTGACGGGGGGCAACGCGCAGTTGAAGGAAAGCGTGCGCGACCAGTTCCGGCTGAGCGCAACGGTGAAGCCTTTCGACAAGCCCAACCTGACCCTGACAGCGACCTACCTCAACAGCCGGACGAGTAATCCGATCGCGGCTTTCCCGGAACCTACCCCCGCGATCGAGGATGCCTTCGGTAGCCGCTTCACTCGCGTCGGAGGTTTGCTGACCGAAATCGATGCGACGCCGATCAATTATCTGCGCTCGCAAAGCGAACAGCTGCGCTGGGGCTTCGACCTCTCCTTCCCGCTGAAGTCGCGCATCCAGAAGTTGGCAGAGGCCTGGCGCGCCGCCGGTGCAAAGCCTGAGGATCGGCCCAAGGAACTGCAGGATATGCGCGCATTGTTCGGCAATCGCGGCGGACGGGGCGGAGAGCGTGGCGCGCAAGCGGGTCAGGATGGTGCTCCGCCTCCTCACGGACAGGATGGCAGCGACAGACCGCGCGGTGAGGGCGGCTTTGGCGGCCCCGGAGGCGGCGGACGGCCAGGCGGCGGTTTTGGCGGGCCGGGCGGCATGGGTGGCGGACGTGGAGGCGGAGGCGGGCGCCTCAGCTTCAGCCTCTACCACACATGGCATTTTACCGAGAGCATCCTGATCGCGCCGGGCGTGCCGGAACTCGATCTGTTGAATGGCGATGCGACAGGATCATCGGGCGGGCAGCCACGGCATGAGGTGGAGGCGCGCGTCGGCTATACCAATAATGGCCTTGGTGCGCGGCTGGGCATCGATTGGGAAAGCGGCACGCATGTCGATGGCGCGCTAGGCGGCACTTCCCGGCTCAATTTCGACAGTCTGGCGACCGCTAACCTGCGACTATTCGCCAATCTGGGGCAGATGCCTTCGCTTGTGAAGAATCATCCCTTTCTGCGGGGCTCGCGGGTATCGATCGGGATCAACAATATCTTCAACACGCGCCGCGATGTGACGGACGCGACCGGAGGAACCCCGCTGCGCTACCAGCAGGGCTATCTCGATCCGCTGGGCCGTACGATCAGCATTTCCTTCCGGAAACTGTTCTTCTGACTCTTGCCTAAAACTCTCCATTTTCCGTCCGTTATGACCTTTGAAAACAAGGGTCGGAGGAATGCATGGCAAAGCCGATACGGATCGTGGTGGTCGATGACTCGCTGACCATTCGCGCCATGATCGAGACGCTGCTGGAACGCGATTGCCGGTTCGATGTCGTGGGCATCGCCCGCAACGGCGAAGAGGCGATCGACCTCATCCGCATGGAAAAGCCCGATGTGGTGACGATGGACATCGCCATGCCGGGCCGGGATGGGCTCAGCATTCTTGACGAGATCATGGACATCGATCCCTGCCCCGTCATCATGCTGTCCAGCCTGATGCGCGACGGAGCGCCGATCATGGCCGAAGCGCTCGACCGGGGTGCGGCCGCCTGCTTCAACAAGGCGATGATCGCACGGGAAGCCGGACGTTTCATCGCACTGGTCAAGGACGTGGCGCGTGGCCTTGTTCAGGCCGAACAGGTAGCGATCGCCGCCTGAAACTTCCGCCACGTACAACAAAAGGAGCTGTCATCCGGCAGCTCCTTTTTTATGTGCTTGCGGGCGTCGCCGCCCGAACCGGGTCAGGTCAGGATGCCAAGGATCGAGGCAGAGCGCAGGCAGCGGCGATGTCGATGGCGCTGGTAAATTCAACGCCCATCCGATCCTCGCGGGACCAGCGAACCACAGCGCTCACATTCTGACTGTCACTGAACTCGATCGACAACTGGGTGCCTTGGGGCACATGCCACAGCCCCTCGATCATCGCACCGGTGGAGGAGATGTTGCGGATGCGCCCGGTATAGGCGTGACCATCGGCCTGCACCGCGATCGTCCGCAGCATCGTCTTGCGCTCTGGGCGGCTGGACTGAAAGCCCTCCACCAGCGCCACCGTGCCGTGCGCATGGTGCCGGGCCAGCACGTCGCTGGCAACAAGCGGGCGGCCATAGACATAGCCCTGTATATGGCTGCACCCCAGATCGCGGATCAGCGCCAGTTCGTCCTGCGTCTCCGCGCCCTCCGCCGTGGTGTCCATGCCCAGCGCCTCGGCCAGGCTGACGATTGCCTTGATGATCGCGCTGTTGCGGCTGCCGGTCATCACCGCGCCGCGCACAAAGCTCTGGTCGATCTTGATCTTGTCGAAGGGCGCCTTCTTCAAATAACCGAGCGAGGAGTATCCGGTGCCGAAATCGTCGAGCGCCAGACGGACGCCAATCCCCTTGAGCCGGGCGAACATCGAATCCGTTCCGTCATTGTCATTCAGGAACACGCTTTCGGTGATCTCCAACTCCAGCCGCTGGGGCGCGAGTTGGGAAGCGGCAAGCGCACTCATGACCGTCGCGGGCAATCCTGGATTGGCGAACTGGATCGGCGAGACATTGACGGCGACGCGGATATCTTCATCCCAATCCGAAGCGTCGCGGCAGGCGGTGCGCAGTACCCAGTCACCGATCGGGCCGATAAGCCCTGTCTCCTCGGCGATGGGCACGAAAATGGTTGGCGAAATCTCGCCACGTACGGGATGAG
Source organism: uncultured Novosphingobium sp. (assembly GCA_946886365.1). The sequence goes on along the minus strand of CAMPIM010000002.1, from coordinate 48,745 downwards.
TCCAGCGAAGCAGCGCTTCATAGCCGGTGACCCGCTCCGTCCTTGAAGACACGACCGGCTGGTAGACAAGGTGCAGCCCGTCCGAAGCCAGCGCGTGGCGAAGATCTTCCTCCAACTGACGGCGACCCTCTGCATCGGCATGCATTTCGGACGAATAGAAACGATGGACGCCCCGCCCGTCGCCTTTTGCAGCATAGAGCGCGAGATCGGCGTTGCGGATCAGCGCATCGGCCGTGTCGCCGTCGTGCGGGCAACAGGAAATCCCGATGGACACGCCGATGACCACCGCCTTCCCCTCAATCATATAAGGTTGCGAAAGCGTATTGATGATCATCGTCGATAGTTGGGAAAGCAACGCACGATCATGTCTGCCGGGCAGCAGCACCTTGAATTCGTCACCGCCCTGCCGCCCTACAAGCCCGCGATCGCCCGCGACACGTTGAAGACGCTGGCTCACCTGCCGCAGCAGCGCGTCCCCGGCGGGGTGCCCGAGCGTATCGTTGACGGTCTTGAAGCGATCCAGATCCAACATCAGCAGCGCACAATCGCCCGACTTTCCAGGCGCACCGGCCACGGCATCTTCCAGCGACCGCAGCATCTGTACGCGATTGGCAAGCCCGGTGAGCGAATCGAACTGGGCAAGGCGCTTTACCTCCGCCTGGCTCCGGCGCATTTCGGTAAGGTCGGTGCCGCTCCCGCGGAAGCCGTGGAACTGCCCAAATTCGTTGAAAACCGGCTGGCCGGATATCGACCACCAGCGCTCGTCACGGGTCGCAGCAGCTCGAACATGAACGTCCGAAAAGCCCGTGCGCGTCGATAAATGGAAGCCGAGCGTGCGCTCGCCCCCGCCACTTTGATGATCACCCGCAGAGACAATGTCGGTGATCAACTGGCCGACAAGTTCATCCTCCGCAATATCCAGTGTCCGCGTGAGCGTTTCGGAAAGATAGGTAAGGCAGCCCTGGCGGTCGGTTTCCCAGAACCAGCCCTGCCCCGACTGTTCATATTCCTGCAACAGGCGGTCGGATCGTTGCGCGCGAAGGTCCTGTTGATGTTGCGCGATTGCCCGTTCGAAATCAGACGTTGCCTGGCGCACTGCGGCGATCATCATGACCGCGATGCAACTCACCAACAAACCCAGTTGCGCAAAGCCCGCTTCCTGAAACGCTGAAACGATCAACGTGCCCAGAAAATAACTGACGCCCAGCAACCGCCGGTCGCCGAATATCGACACGGCGATCAACGCCATCGCGACTTCCGCCGCGAGAGATATCGACAACGGCCCTGCAAATTGCGCTGGTCCCAGCAGCATGCTGAAACTCATGCTGGACAGCAGCACCATCGGCAACATCAGCCATTTCTGCACATGCGGCCGTAGATTCTGAAATCGTTCCGCGCGCGGAGCGGCGATCAGCATGCCATCTATCAACAACATCGCCAGGAATGTGAGGAAGTGGAGAATGTTGCCAAAGGTGAACAGCGGCACATGGAGCAGCGTGATGGTGCACAGCTTGCCCAGCAGCACCAGCGGCCAGAGGCGGGCGATATGGGCGAAGGCTCCGGATATCCAGAAGGCCGACGCCTGCGTCCCGCCCTCAGCCAGACCCAGCGCGACCGCAAGATCGGCGGGTCGATACGATGTATCGTTCAGCTTGGTGCGCGACGGGGCCATATGACGTGCGTAACGCACAGATGTTGAAAGAAACTTACCCGACCGGCTGGCAAAGCGTGACGGGCGAGGGAACGCGCCTCCCGTCACGCCAATACTGCCTCAGTGTTCGGTCAACAGAGGCCGAGACAGACTGAGCAGGATGAGGCATGCGGTCCCGCAGAACCGTTCACCCCGTTCCCGACTAAACGCGCATCGGCATCAGGACATAGAGCGCAGGACTGCGATCATTTTCCCGAATGAGCGTCGGCGCTGCCGCGTCCGCAAGGTGTAGTTCCACCGTGTCGCTGTCAATCTGGCCCAGAATGTCGAGCAGGTAGCGCGCGTTGAAGCCGATATCGAAGCCCTCGCCCTGAAACGCACCCGGCACTTCTTCGGCCGCCGTGCCGTTTTCGGGGCTGGTGACCGACAGGGTGATCTTGTCGCGATCGAGCGTCATCTTGACCGCCCGAGTCTTTTCCGTAGCGATCGTGGCGACGCGGTCCACGCCTTCCTCGAAGCTGCGCGGGTCGATCTTGAGCAGCTTGTCGTTCGCGGTGGGAATAACGCGGCTGTAATCGGGGAAAGTGCCGTCGATCAGCTTGCTGGTGAGGATCGCACTGCCAAGCCCGAAGCGGATCTTGCTCGCCGAGAGGGTGATCTGCACCGATCCTTCGACTTCATCGAGCAGCTTGCGCAACTCGCCGATGCACTTGCGGGGGATGATGATGCCCGGCATGCCGTCGGCGCCATCGGGACGCGGCACGGTGACGCGAGCAAGGCGGTGCCCGTCGGTTGCCGCTGCCTTCAGGACCGGCTGACCATCATCCGACACGTGGAAATAAATACCGTTCAGATAATAGCGCGTCTCTTCGGTCGAGATGGCGAAGCGCGTCTTGTCGATGATTTGCTTCAGCGTCTCTGCGGGCAGTTCGAAGCTGGTCGGCAGGTCGCCTTCCGCGATCACCGGGAAGTCGTCGCGCGGCAGGGTCGACAGGTTGAATCGCGCGCGGCCCGCCTGGATCAGCATCTTGCCTTCCGCCGCTTGCAGCGACACCTGCGACCCTTCGGGCAGCTTGCGGGCGATGTCGAACAGGGTGTGGGCCGAAATGGTCGTCGCGCCGGGCTGTTCCACCTGCGCGGACACGCTTTCGACGATCTGGAGGTCGAGGTCGGTCGCCATCAGCTTGATCGCGCCATCGGCAGACGCTTCGATCAGCACGTTGGACAGGATCGGAATCGTATTGCGCCGCTCAACCACCGACTGGACGTGGCTGAGGCTCTTGAGGAGCGTGGCGCGTTCGATGGTGGCCTTCATGTCCCTGTTTGTCCGTTTCTTTTCTGCGCAAAGCCCGGATGCGGTCGAATCCGGGCGACAATGATGGATGATCCTTCATAACCACTGTTGCGGCGGCGGCAAGCACCTGCTGATCGTTTCGTGACGGCAAGGGTTGCAAAAGAGGACATGATGGGCTTTGCCAGCGTCATGAAGCACGCCTTGCTCCTGCTCCTGATGATCGCAACGCCAGCATTGGCAAGGGATTCGCTCGGCATGTTCGAGGCCTGGGGGGCGTTCCGCGACCCGGCGGCACCGCGTTGCTATGCCATCTCCAAACCCGTGAGCCGTGCCGGCAATGGTTTCGCCGCCGTTGGCAACTGGCCCCGCCAGCGCGTACGCGGACAGGTACATTTCCGGCTGAGCCGGGTGCGGGCGGATGGTTCTCCCGTGATCCTGAATGTTGGGGAGAGACGCTTCGCGCTGGTCGCGGGACAGGCTGATGCGTGGGCGCCCGACCCTCGCGCCGATGCGGCCATCATTGCAGCCATGCGATCGGCAGGCAGCATGAGCGTACAGACACAGGGCGCAAATGGACGCGGTTTCGCGGACACCTATACGCTGCGCGGCGCCGCAACAGCGATCGACGCGGCGGCATTGGGCTGCGCACGGCTGCGGTGACAGGCGGGCGCTCGACGCTCCCTTTATAATTTTCGAAAAATCCGCTATGGGCGCTGCCATGCATTCATCCGCCAGCCCCTTGATGCCGATTCCCGGCGCTATCGACCCTGTGCCGGTCCCCCGCGCTGTGACGCCCCGTGAAGATGGGCGCACCGACCTGATGGGCCTGTCGCGCCCGCAGATCAAAAGCGCGCTGGAGGAAGCGGGGCTGGATGCCAAGCAGGCAAAGCTGCGGTCGAAGCAGCTGTTCCACTGGCTCTACCATCGCGGCGAAACCGATTTCGATGCGATGACCGACCTTGCCAAGCCGATGCGCGGCTGGATGGCGGAACGCTTCATCGTGGGACGTCCCGAGGTCGTCGAAGCGCAGGTGTCGAGCGACGGCACCCGCAAATGGCTGCTTCGGTCAGACGATGGGCAGGACTATGAGATGGTGTTCATCCCGGACGCCGATCGCGGAACGCTCTGCGTGTCTAGCCAGGTAGGCTGCACACTCAATTGCCGTTTCTGTCATACGGGCACGATGCGCCTCGTGCGCAACCTGACGCCGGGCGAGATCGTCGGGCAGGTTATGCTGGCCCGCGATGCGCTGGGCGAATGGCCCAAGGGCAGCATGGCGTCCGCCAATGATGACGAAGCGGACGATAGCTCACAATATAGCCCCGATGGGCGGATGCTGACCAACATCGTGATGATGGGGATGGGCGAGCCGCTCTATAATTTCGATCATGTGCGCGATGCGTTGAAGGTCGTCATGGACGGCGACGGCCTCGCTCTGTCGAAGCGGCGGATCACGCTCTCCACGTCCGGCGTGGTGCCAATGATGGCGCGCGCGGGGGAAGAGATTGGCGTCAACCTTGCCGTGTCGCTCCATGGCGTGACCAAGGATGTGCGTGACGAACTGGTGCCGCTCAACAAGAAATTCGGTATCGAACAGTTGCTGCAAGCCTGCGCCGACTATCCGAACGCGAATAATGCGCGCCGCATCACGTTCGAATATGTGATGATCAAGGACAAGAATGACAGCGATGAAGATGCGCGCGAACTGGTTCGCCTGCTGCGTCACTATAAGCTGCCTGCCAAGGTCAACCTGATCCCCTTCAACCCATGGCCGGGCACCGACTATGAATGCTCGACGCCCGAGCGGATCAAGCGCTTTTCAGAGATCGTGTTCGAAGGCGGCATCTCCGCCCCAGTGCGCACGCCGCGCGGACGGGACATCATGGCCGCCTGCGGGCAACTCAAGTCGGCGAGCGAGAAGAAGAGTCGGGCGGAACTGGACCGGCTGGCGGCGGAAAAGCAGGCAGCGCTGGGGTAAGCAGCGCCATCAGCGCGGCGTTTCTGGCTCACTGATCTTCTCTTCATCGCCCCGTTCATTCTCGGCGGGCTTCAATGGCGCCATGACCCAGAAGGTCAGCAGGGTAAGGCCGGTAAGCACCACCGCGACATCATATTTTGCAAGCCCGGCTGCAAGCCCGATCGCACCCGTGATCCAAAGGCTGGCTGCCGTTGCGGTGCCCCTGACCGAATGTTTCTGTTGCAGGATCGCACCACCGCCCAGAAATCCGATGCCCGCGATCACGCCTTCCAACACCCGGGCAAGCGCCGCCGGGTCCTGCGCCATCATTCCTTCCACCGTCTGGACAAAGCCACAGCTCGCGACGGCGACCAGCGGAAAGGTGCGCAGGCCAGCGCTGCGTTCCGCTCGCTCCCGGTTCCAGCCGATAGGCAAAGCCAGGCAATAGGCGATGACGATAGGGACCAGATGCGGCAGCACCGAAAAATTGTCGCTCATCCACCCGAAACGCACAAAGATGAATTCGGATGCGCAACGATGCAGTTAGCTGTTGCCGGGCGCTTCCAGCAGGCCGGGAATCAGCGGCAGCAATTCGCGCGCCAGAAATCCGACAGGCCCCATGGTGCGGGCGAGTTCGCGCCCTGCCTGGCCGTGCAACCAGCTGCCCCAGGCAGCCGCCCGCAAAGGGTCCGCGCCGCGCGCCGCCAAACCGCCGACGATCCCGGCCAGCACATCGCCCGAACCGCCGGTGGCCAGGCCGACGCAACCGCCCTCATGCAACAGGCAGGCGCCGTCCGGAGCCGCGACCACGCTGCGGTCGCCCTTCAGGATGACCACCGCCTGAAATTCCGCCGCCACTTGCAGCGCAATCTTCACGGGATCGGCCGAAACGGCCTCGACGCTTTGCCCGGTCAGGATAGCCATCTCGCCATGATGAGGCGTCAGGATGATATGTCCCTCATGCCCGGCGACGGTGGATCGCAACTCGCGTGCGGATGTCAGCGCCGCCGCGTCGAGGACGATGGTAACCGGCGGATCGGTGGCGGCCAATATGGCCGCGACCAGTTCATCCGTCTGGGAACTCACGCTCATGCCCGGCCCCAGAACCAGCGCGTCACAGCGGGCGAGCTGCGGCGCCAGACGCTCAGCTGCTCCGGCGGCGATCTCGCCATTCTCCTCCGCAGGCAGCGCCGTCATCGCGGCTTCGGGAACCAGCACGCCCAGCGACATGGCGGCAGAACGGACAGTCGCCATCTGCAACTTGCCAGCACCTGCCCGCAGTGCCGCCTCGCCCGTCAGGCGCAGCGCACCGGGCACGAATTCCGCGCCACCGACGACCAACACACGACCCCGCCCATCCTTGTCGGAGTCATGGTCGGGAATCGGGAGGGGGTGCGTCCGCAACCATGCGCTATCGAGAGTCTCTGGCGTCATCCCCGTGCTCCGGCGATGGCATCGGGTTCGCGTGTGACAGGGGTTTCCTCTTCCTCCATCGGCGCGGTCACATTGTAACGGCGCAGTACCAGCCCGCCATTGCGCCCGTGGGAAGGGTCATAAACATAGTCGCTGATCGCGCAGTTCGCGACATCGCCAGCCCGGTCGATCGCCAGTATTTCCGCTTCATTCAACCCTTCGATGATATAGCGAAGGCACAACACCACGACCTGATGCGTGAAGATCATCACGCGCCGTCCGGCATAGTGCAATGATATGGTGTCCATCACCGATCGGAGCCGCAGGATGACGTCGCACCAGCTCTCTCCGCCCGGCGGCCGGTGATAGAATTTTCCGAGCATCTGGCGGAATTCATACTGGTCGGCCTCCAGATTGCGGATGCCCGTCGTCGTCAGCCCGTCCAAAATGCCGAATTCTTTTTCGCGCAGCCGTTCATCGAAGCAGATCGGTTCCTCGGCAGCGGCTCCGCCAACCTCGCGGAAAATCTGCGCGGTCTGAAATGCCCGCAGATAGGGGGATGACAACAGCACCTCCGGCCTTTGATCTTCCTCCTCGCTGCCGAACCAATGGCCTAGCGACTGCGCCTGCTCACGGCCCAATCCACTTAACGGAACGTCCGCATCACGCACGGACAAGGCTATGCGATCGGACTGTGCTTCAGTTGCGGCGTCACGCGCCACATTTCCGGCGCTCTGACCATGACGTACGATGATGAGCTGGCTCGGCCAATGAAGTGACGCCACGAGTCCTGCTGCCTTCCATGCCGGTTGCTAAGGCATGAAGAACGGCCGCGTCGCCGCTTTGATCCCGGCGGAACACGGCTCATGATGAAGGCTGCGCTTGGAAAATGGTGACCCCTACGGGAGGGGTAAATCGTAATATAACATGCGCAATTTCAATATGTTAGCTGCGTGTAATTATGATGCTTTGTGCCACATTCGTGTCACGCCACATCGTCCTTCTGGCATGCTGTCGTCCGACCGCCAAGGACTATTATTTCTGTCAGAACTAACCGGGCCCAATAACGTCTGCAATGGCGCTGGGGCGTGCGCCGGAAAGGCGGCTTCCAGTTCATCCACCGCGAGGAGAGATTGCTGTCGAGCTTCTTCGGCGGCCGACTGTAGGCGTCCTCGCCTGATGCGCTCGTCTATGGCGGCCTAACTCAACTGCTTCATACCGAAGCAGGGGTGGGCAGTTCACTGTGCCGCTTGGTGATGCCGGAAATCGTCCTCGATCACGTTGATCAATTCGTCGATATCACCCTCTTCATAGACCGCGGGTGAGCTTGGAGCTGCTCTCAAGATTTCCAGCGCCGTTTCATACGCGGGCATAAGGCCCGGATCCGATGGCTTGCCAGCGATGAAGTAGGCCTTGAACTGGTCACTTGCGCCGATGTTCACGGAAGAAAGGTGGCCCATCCACTTACGGGCCTTGTTTTTTATGGTCTCCGCCTCCGCAAGATCGAATGAGAGCGGCTCATATGCGTGAATTTGTCCATTTTTCCACGAATGCGTGAATTCAATGGCATCCACCGTGCCACGGATAACCTTCGGCTCGAATTCGATCGCAATGCGCCGTTCGATAAGGGCTTGGTGAACCGGCCGCCATACGTCGTCATCGGTGCGGCGAGCATGGCTATGGCGGTCATAGCGCGACAGCATGCGATCCGCGATCCGATGGAATTCTTTATTTGCGTCCTTTGCGATCCCGGTGCCGATCTCAGACCATTGCAGCGAACTGCCATCATGAGGCAACATGCGCACAGCGATAGCGCGCGCGTCACGGCTCGAAAAAAGGCGTTCTGCCTCCACTTCTTTAGTGATCGGCTTCGACGCCCGCCGAAGCGAATCGATTGCAGCTGCGAAGGCTGGACGATCAATGTCAGGGAAGAGATGGCGTAGCCGTTGAATTCGGTCCTTGAACTCAGTCAGGAGAATTGGAGCGTCTCCTTCGTGGCTGGGCGCGTAGAAGACGAGTCCGACATTCACGAACTCACCTGTCACTATGTCATGGACATAGCGCAAAACGCTGTAGCTATAAGGCCGGCGGCTCATTTCAAGATCCGATCCAACTCAATCATGCACCCGTCGATGTTATCACGAACTAGACGGATTCTTCCTAAAATATCGGTTATAAACGCGTCATCCCGCCAACCGTTCGGGACGGCTGCGCCATAACCATCAATTTCCTCGTCAAGCAACCCCGCCCATTTTGCTCGGATAGCGCCGTGATTGATTTGCTGGCCCAGCAACTCACGGCGGAAGATGTGTTTACCAGGCTCCGTAAATGACCCCATTCCACCGAGCGCCCAAGGCTTCGGGCCCAATAGGCCACGGGGGAACGCCAGTTCGTGATCGAAGATGCGGAGCTTGTCGCCGCTGACAAGGCAGTTGGGGTTCCCGTCCCTGCGGTCGACGTTCTCGATAAAGCCGTCAAAGGCGAGTATCTCGGCAGCCGTCTGCACCATAGGGGGCGTCAACCGGTTAGTCACGGCCCATGCCGGCCACTGGGGCCCGACCAATTTCGAGCCAAACACCAGATTGTCGAAATCCGACACGCGTGCTCGGATTGCAGGTGGAAGGCAGTCACGCCAGTCGGAAGGGATGGACACCAAGAATGGCTCTGGAATCGGCAAGTCCAGTGCTGCCGCGAGGCATGCAGCGATTACTTCTACCGCAAGAGAGTTGGTGCCCATATCGCACGCAGAAGCAAATTTGAGGACGACATCAATCACGTCGCCATCGTCTGCTTCTGCGGCCACTACGATGGGTTGCGTCCGTCCGCTACCGACTTCTCGGATATACTGGACGACCTCTAAAGTTCTTAACAAGCCTGCTATCTCCACCCTGCCAAGGCAATGGAGGGAAAGACTTATCTGCTGTCAAGAATGAAGAAGGGCAGGTTTGTGAACAAAATAGGATCGAATGGCGATCCCGACTGCCTTTTACCGCGATCGTTGCTGAGCCTGGATGACGGCCAGACGCCGCAGACGCTCGGCAACCTCATTGCGTGCCTCATCCGTTTCGTCAAGAATCCGCTGCTGATGTTGGGGAAGGGACTTGCGCGTCCGTTCGACCAGATCGTCGAGGGCGTCCACATCGTCATTGAGCTTCATAATGCGGCTATTGGCGTCGGCCTGATCGCGGAGCGTGCTGTCAATCAGCTTGAGCATCGCTGCGGCCCATTCGGGCGGGCGATTGGCGATGGTCCGAATGACGGCATCGGGTGCGGGATGCAGGCGACCGTCAGGCTTTAGCGCCATATGGAAATAGCCATCGTCCCGGAAACTGCCGATCAGCATCCTGGTGGCGCTTCCTGTCACCACGGTCATCCAGTCAAGCTGCGCCTGTTCGCGTTGCGCGGCTGCTGCCGCACTCGCCTGGGTTGCCGATGCCTGTTGCTTAAGCGCAGCCTCCCGCGCCGCCAGCGCGTCGGCTCGCGCAGTGATCGCCTTCTCTCGCTCTCGTAACTCATGCCTGGCCATTGTCGTCGCGGCGTCCTGCGCAAGACGCTCTTGGCGCAATTTCTGTTCCGACGCCGCCTGCCGGTGTTCGCGCTCCGACGCGATCGCCTCCCGCTGTGCCAGTTCCGCTTCCTGCGCCGCCACGCGCCCTTCACGACGCAGAAGATCGGCAGTCAGGCGGCGGATGCGCTGAAGCGCGAGGGCAAGCTGGCGACCGATACGAATAGCACCGGCAGTCCATGGCGCCTTGTAAACCGCATGTTCCTGCTGGGTCATCGCGCTTGTCTTCATTACGAACGCCTGTTCGTGCGGACGAAGGTTGAGGCCGCTACTGTCATCGGCACTGCGCGCAAGTAGCTCGATCTCCGCATTCTGCCGTTTCTGCCGGGCTTCGAGCGCAGCATGATCCCGCGCCACTAATTCGCGCTCGCGGGCGATGGCATCGCGTTCGGAGACCGCTGCCTGTCGTTCCTGCTCGGCCCGTTCGGCTGCATCTTGAGCGTCGCGGCGCGCCCGCTGAAATAGCACCTGATCGCTTTTGGCTCGTGCGAGTGCCTCGGCCAGCTTTTGGCGGTCCTCCTCCAACTGCTGACGCTGTCGGTCCGCAATCATGCGTGCTTCTGCCAGCCTCTCCCGTTCACGCTGGGCTTCCCGAGCCGAAGCCTCCGCCTCCTCATGTCGAGAAGCGGCCATCCGCAACTCCTGTGCCACATCCTGTGCCTGTCGTTCCGCTTCGGCCTGGAATGCGGCCGACGCCAGCCGATCCGTGGCTGCTTGCTGCCGATCGTGCAGGGCGGCCTGAGCAAGCGCCTCCGCTTCAGCCCTCAGACGCTTGACAGCCGCTCGTCCTTCCGCCGGTGTCATGGATCGCCGGGGTCTGGCTGATCCGTCCGCATTATGACCGCGTGAAAGATCGAGCGCGGAGATGGTCAACTCATCGCCAATCTCGATTTCGATATCGTCACGCTGCACCTCACCCCGCTCCAAGCCCAGATGCTTCACGGCGGCATGATAGGCGTCTTGCTCTTCCGAAAGCCGCTGGTTCTTGCCCCCCAGAATGTCGTGGTAAGACAATGTCCATTTCATCGGCGCTTCTGCCTTGCGCCGCTCATAGTCGGCGAGTTTGACCGGATCGGTCGGCTTCTTACCTCTGGGTAGCGCCCGTTTCTCGACCACTGGTATGGCGACGAAGTGAATATGCCATACCTCCTCATCAAGATGCAGCTTGGCGGTGAGCAGCCCCTTGCCGAACTTGTGGGCGGCCCATTCGACATTCGTCCTGAGCCATTCCTGCTTTTCCGCCTCGCTGGCCTTGTCGAACCATCCCTTGCTGGCGGTGGTGACCGTCTCAACTGCGATGACCTTATCGTTGGTCGATTGCATATCGATCCCAAGCTCCCGGAGACGATCGCGGGCGGACGCGACGAAATCGTCGCTGCCTTCCTCCAGCAGTTCCAAGGGAGGCGGCGCATCGTCGCGGATATTCTCGCCAGCAATGGTGCGGATATTATGCTGGCAGACGCGATCGAGCGCAGCGAATGATTTGACTTTGGCATAGCGCATGATGGCGTAGAGTTTGCGTGGGGTGGTGGTGTCGGGCATGGTCAGTCTCAGCCAGGCGGGCGGTAAAGGCCCGTTTTGGTAAATGGGTGGACTCACTCCGGGTATTTACTGCGCAAATACCCCCGTGAGCCAAGGGGCGAGCCCCCTGGACCCCCATGCAGCCCTTCACGTCGTTCCGGTCTGCGCGCTTCTCCGCAGAGAAGCGCAAGGGGCAAGGAGCGGAAGGAAAAGGTGCGTGGCATGATTGCGACGCACCCTTCCACCAAGCATCACGACGGCAGAGCGGCGGGAGGCTCCGGACGATCGTCGCTGAACAGCTGCGGCTCCGTCGTGTCGGCCGCAGGCGTCTCAGCCTGCTGCTTCTCGCCGCTCACCCCGTCCATCTCGCTACAAGCGATGGCGCCTCCGTCGCTGTTCGCGCCCGGCGCTCCGACCGCACCCGCCGTTGACTCCATGGCAGGCAAGGGGTCGGCCTTGATCCGGTCGATCTGCGCAAAGGCGCGTTCAAGCGCCTCCACCTTGCCCATCAGTCGTGCCTCGCTCAGGCGAAGCTGTTCGACCTGATCGCGCAGGGCTTCAGCCTGGGCGACAACGGCTTCCCGTTCAGCCTCAATCTCTTCGTTGACGGCGAGCGCCTCGTCGAGCTCGGCACGGACGCGCTCCGCTTCGATAGCGGCCGCGGCGCCGACCCTGCGCCCTTCTTCGCGGACGCGATCGGACACCTCATGGATCAGCGCGGTTACGGCAGCGGTTATCGGTGCCATGCTGTCGGTCGTAATCTCCACCCCCACCGCAGGAGGGCGGAACTGGCTGCGCCACCGATTGAGATGGGCGATGATGGTGGTCAGGCTGCCCGTGCCGGTTTCTTCCCGGATGGCGCCTGCGGAGATGTCGTCGGGCTTGAAACCCTGACTGACCAGATTGTCGGCGATGACCGACACCACATCAAACTGAATGCCGCGTTTCCTGGACACTGTATAACTCCCGTATCCATACGCACATATTCATATGTACGTACAGTTGATGAACGGGGTTCGGACAATAGAGTGGGACCGAACCCACCTTTGCGAAGGCAAAGACGGTAGGTTATTGGATCGTTGATCATTTATGCCAACAGGATTTTCGAGGAAGTCGCTCGCTGTTGTTATTATGCAACGATTTCTTCATTTTTCAGAGCGGCTAGGATGATTTCCTGATTTCGGCAAGCAACATTCGTCATGCCGCAAATTGTTTTGAAATCGCTCTGAGCCAGCCGACCACGTCGGGGCTCACGAAAAGGCGCTTCGACAGCGAAGCCTGTTGATCGGGAAGATTGGGAGGAAAAGCCTCGCAGTTGCTCGGTCGGTTCAAACAGGAGTTATCGACCATGACGCACATCAACCGCACCGCCTCGTCAGAGGCGGCCCCTTCGTCATACGCGAGCGATCCGAATATACGGATACTGCACCGCGTCGCCACGCTTGAGGATTTTCCGCTGATGGAGCAGGCGCATCCGTCCGTGCGACGTGTCATCATCGTGGACACCGAAACCACCGGCACCGATCCGCTGGTGGACGAAATCATAGATATCGCCTTCGTGACCATCGATGTCGATGCGCGCGGCGAAATCATCGATATCGTCAGCAGGGGGCAGGGGCTGCGCGATCCCGGCGTGCCAATCCCGGCGCAGATCAGTCGGTTGACCGGCCTGACGGACGCGGATGTAGAGGGCAAGGTCATCGACCTGGATCGGCTTGAGCAAGCCTTGGTCCGAGCGGATGTGCGGATCGCCCACAACGCCAGCTTCGACATCGCCTTTCTGGAGAACCTCATGCCGGGCCTGGCAGGCGCGGCATGGGCCTGCTCGGCAAGGGACTTCGACTGGCTGGCTGAAGGCTTTGACGGGCGGAAGCTGGGCCATCTGCTGATGCAGATCGGCTGGTTCAACGGAGCCCACCGCGCAATGGCCGATGTGATCAGCTTGCTCCATCTGCTCGCCCACCGTCTCGATGACGGAAATACGGTCATCGGCAAGTTGCTGGACCGCGCAGAGCGGCCGTCGATCCGTTTCGAAGCGAACGGCGCGCCGTTCAGCCGGCGCAGCCTTCTGAAAGGGCGCGGCTACCATTGGGATCCGCGTCAGCGGGTCTGGTGGATCGAGATAGCGCAGGACGAATGCGCCGAGGAGGAGCGGTGGTTCCGCACCGAAATAGCGCCGCATGGTCCTGCGCCCCGGATGCTGCCGATCACATGGAACCAGCGGCATCGCTGAAGGGAAGACGGCGCGCCTGCGGGCGCGCTCACAGAATTGAAAATCAGAAGAAATGAGCACCGTGAAAGAACGGAAAAATGCTCCGGCCAACAGGCCGTCACAAGAAGGAAGTAGACAAATGGAAATAACCTTGCGCCACCAAAACTTCATGCTCGCGGTCCGTCGCGAAATGGGCTGGCCGCTCTTCAAGCCCGCGAATGACTGCATCGGTTTTTCGTCCGGGCAGGTGATGGATTTTGCCGTCGGCAACGAGATCGCCCGCATCGCCCAACTCCTGCACAAGGATGTGATCTACACGGGCTGGGCCAGCGTCAAGGCGAGCGAACCGACCGGGTTCACCATCGCCTATCGCGAGTTGCTGACCACGGACATCGTGGACCGCCTGGTGCCCTATGCCGCCAACGACCAGGCGCCGCTCATCCTCGTCAGCACGCGCGCGGACGAGTTTTTCGCCATCGACCGGCGTGGTTCGCTGGTCCGGGTGCCGGGCAAGCCCAAAAGCATCGGAACGGGCCGCAAGCTCGCCATGAAGCGGATCAAGGCGACCGCAGCAGAGATGGGCGAGGAACTGCTGGAGAACAACCGTTTCGTGCCGCCGGGCGCGGACTGGGTCGAACCGGAGGCGGACGCTGGGATCATCGTCCGGTTCGGCTGAACATCATGGCGGACTGCCACGGCAGTGCGCCTTCCAACATTTTCCCCTTCATACAGGCCGGGCACGCCCCGGCGGAGAGTAGCTATGCACATCGATATCAAATCCGAAGCCCGCACCCGTTCGTGGATCATCTTCGATCTCGAAAGCGCTGTGATCGATGAAAGCGGTCACCGGCGTTACCAGCAGATCGAACGCTGGACGCCCAGTGACAACGACGACGATGCGCCGGGTCGGCGCGGTTACAAACGCGCCGAAGATCCGCTCAAGACCCCCCGCTGGATATTTCAGTCCATCACCACGGCCTGCGCCATGGTTCTGATCGAGCACCCGGACGGCAATGTCGACGTGTCGCGCTTCGTCACCCTGTCGGCGCCGGATCACAGCGAGAAGGAGATTGTCGAGGGCATCCTGGAAGTGCTGGCCGACGCCCCGGCCGACGCCGATCTCGTCAGTTGGGCAGGGTCATTCCATGACTTGCCGATGCTGGTATGCGCGGCCATGCGCTATGGCCTGACCTTGCCGGGGGCATGGCGCTGGCTGGCGTTCGGCGGTGACGGGCGGCAGCGTCATGTCGATTTCGCCCGCGTGGCGACGGCGAACATGAAAATGAAACCGATCCACGAGTCCGAACTGCTCGCGGCATTCGACATTCCGGCGAAGCTGTCGGCTCCTGCCTTCGCAATCGCGCGGCTGATCGAGGCCGGGAAATGGGATCTGGTCCAGGAACAATGCGAAGGCGATGTGATCGCGACGGCATTGTTGCTTTGCCGTTGGCGCAAACTGCATGATCCGCGTGTCGATGCCGATCTGGCCGAAGATCGCATCCTGAGGCGGGTGTGCGAATTGCGTGCCGGGCGTGGCTATGTCGCCGCGTTAGAAGCGAGGCGTTCCAGTCGGTTCCAGGGGCTAATGCATAAGGCCTCTAAGGACGCACTAGTGCTGGCACCTTGGTTGGATATGAAGGCAGCGTAAAGGATATGATGGGTCCCGCAATAACCGGACGAGGGACCCATCGTTTTCAAAAATTACCTCTTACAGAACATTGCCCGTATTTTCGCGGTTAATATTTCCAAACGGCTGATGTGCGCGAGAATGCCAGTGCTTTGGTTCGATAGTTAGAAGTGTGGTATTCCTAGTATCATCGCCAGCATTAGGCTGCTCTTTCCGCGTCTTTCATCGTTCGCTGCAGAAAAATTTTCACTTGCTCTGGCGAGGTAATGGTCTTGACCGTAGGGTCGGGCTCGCACGGGGTGGACACATGCTCAACAAACGATCCTTAAGTGAACGCGACATTTGCACGAAGTTTATCACGCCCGCGGTCAAACAGGCCGGTTGGGATGAAATGACGCAGATCAGGGAAGAAGTCAGCTTTACGAAAGGCCGCATCATTGTGCGCGGCAAGATGGTCAGCCGAGGTCAAGGCAAACGCGCTGACTATGTGCTTTACTATAAGCCGAATATCCCGCTGGCGCTGATTGAGGCCAAGGACAACACCCAGCCCATAGGTGCGGGGATGCAGCAAGCGCTGGAATACGCAAAAAGCCTCGATATCCCCTTCGTATTTGCGTCGAACGGCGATGGCTTTGTATTCCATGACCGCACCGGCGCAAGCGATGCACGCGAAATCACGCTAGCCCTTGATGCCTTTCCAGCGCCGGGCGAGCTATGGCAGCGATATGCCGCGTGGAAGGGCCTAACGCCCAAAGGCGAGAAGATAGTCCTTGAAGATTATTATGATGACGGCAGCGGCAAGCAGCCGCGCTATTATCAGGTCAACGCCGTCAACGCGGCCATGGAAGCCATTGCCACCGGCCAGAACCGGATTTTGCTTGTGATGGCAACTGGCACGGGCAAAACCTACACGGCGTTTCAGATCATCTGGCGCTTGTGGAAGGGCGGGCATAAGAAGCGGGTCCTGTTTCTCGCCGACCGCAATGTGCTGGTCGATCAGACCATGGTCAATGACTTCCGGCCATTCGGCCCGGCTATGGCCAAGCTGTCCGCCAACGCCAAAACTATCGAACGCGATGACGGCACCAGCATCGACCTGCCAATGGCGATGGATAAAAAACGTCGCGTCGATACCGCCTACGAAATTTACCTTGGGCTGTATCAAGCGATCACCGGGCCGGAGGAACGGCAAAAGCTGTTCAAGGAGTTCTCGCCCAGCTTCTTCGACCTGATCGTTATCGACGAGTGCCACCGAGGCAGCGCAGCGGAGGATAGCGCGTGGCGCGAAATCCTTGAGCATTTCTCTGAGGCCACGCAGATCGGCCTGACCGCGACGCCCAAGGAAACCCGCTACGCGTCCAACATCTACTACTTCGGCGAGCCCGTTTACAGCTATACTTTGAAACAGGGCATCCGGGATGGATTCCTTGCGCCCTATAAGGTCATCAAGGTCCACGTGGACCGCGACATTCAGGGCTATCGGCCAGAGAAGGGCCAGCTTGATCGCGAGGGCAACGAGGTCGAGGACCGGATCTACAACACCCGCGATTTCGACCGCACACTGGTGCTGGATGACCGGACCAAGCTCGTCGCCCGCAAAGTCACGGAATTCCTGAAAGAAAGCGGGGACCGCTACCAGAAGACCATCGTCTTCTGCGTCGATCAGGAACACGCGGCGCGCATGCGGCAGGCTCTCATCAACGAGAATGCCGACCTAGTGGCGGAGAACTCGCGCTACGTCATGCGGATAACGGGCAACGACCCCGAAGGTCAGGCGCAGCTTGGCAACTTCATCGACCCCGAAAGCCGCTATCCGGTCTTGGTCACGACATCACGGCTGCTCTCCACCGGCGTCGATGCGCAGACCTGCCGGCTGATCGTCCTCGACCGCGACGTTGGATCGATGACCGAGTTCAAGCAAATCGTCGGGCGCGGCACCCGCGTTCACGAAGACACCCGCAAGTTTTTCTTCACGCTGATGGATTTCCGGGGGGCTACGAACCACTTCGCCGACCCGGATTTCGATGGCGAACCCGTGCAAATTTATGAGCCGGGCGAAGACGAACCTGTCATGCCGCCCGATGAGGACAATACTATCGTCGACCCCGGCGACGACCAGAGCGACCAACCCGGCGAGGGCGAAACCATCATCGACGGCGGCGACACGCCGGACATCACCGTCACCGATGACGGCGGCAGGCGTGGCAAGGTCTATGTCGATGGCGTGCCCGTCATCATTGTGGCGGAGCGCGTGGAATATCTGGACGAGAGCGGCAAGCTCGTCACCGAAAGCCTGAGAGACTTCACGAAAAAAGCCCTGCGCAAGCATTTCGCCAGCTTGGATGATTTCCTTACCCGGTGGAATGGTGCTGAACGCAAACAGGCGCTGGTTGATGAATTATCATCGGAAGGCCTCGCGCTCAATGTTATCGCGGATGAACTCTGCAAAGACCTCGATCCGTTCGACCTTATTTGCCACGTTGCCTTTGATCGCAAGCCGCTGACCCGCCGTGAGCGAGCGGAGAATGTGCAGAAACGCGATGTTTTCGCCAAATATGGTGATCAGGCCCGCGCCGTGCTGCGCGCCCTGCTCGACAAGTATGCCGACGAAGGGGTTCTCAATCTTGACGATACCAACGTGCTGCGCATCCCGCCGCTGAACACGCTCGGCACCCCGGTCCAGCTCATCAAGGCGTTCGGTGGCAAGGCAGGCTTCGAAGATGCCGTCCACGCCCTGCAAAACGAACTTTATCAGGAAGTTGCTTAATCAATGTCGGTTCGCACTGTCGTCAAATCCATTCAAGACATTATGCGCAAGGACAGCGGCGTCGATGGTGACGCCCAGCGCATCAGCCAGCTTTGCTGGCTTTTCTTCCTGAAGATCATCGACGATCAGGATCAGGAATTGGAATTGATGCGGGATGGCTACCAGTCGCCGGTTCCCGAACAGTTCCAGTGGCGCAATTGGGCCGCCGAACCGGAAGGACTGACCGGCGAGGCGCTACTCGCCTTCGTCAACGACGAACTGTTCCCGGCGATGAAGGGCTTGAAGCCTACCAGCCAGCCCGGCGACCGCCGCCGCGTCGTGCGCGACGTATTCGAGGATGCCTACAACTATATGAAATCCGGGCAGTTGCTGCGACAGGTTGTCAACAAGATCAACGATATCGATTTCAACAATCTGTCCGAGCGACAGCACTTCGGCGACGTTTACGAGCAACTGCTCAACGATCTGCAATCCGCCGGCAACGCTGGCGAGTATTACACCCCCCGCGCCGTCACCGCCTTCATGGTGGACCGCATCGACCCCAAGCCGGGCGAGATCATCTTCGATCCCTCCTGCGGCACGGGCGGCTTCCTCACCTGCGCAATGAAGCACATGCGCGACCGCTACGTGAAGCGGCCCGAGGACGAGGCGCTGATGCAGCAAAGCTTGCGCGCGGTGGAAAAGAAGCCGCTGCCGCATATGCTCTGCGTGACCAACATGCTGCTCCACGGCGTCGAAGACCCCAGCTTCGTGCGGCACGACAACACGCTGGCCCGCCCCTACATCTCGTGGGAGCAGAAGGACCGCGTCGATGTGATCCTCACCAATCCGCCCTTCGGCGGCAAGGAGGAGGACGGCATTGAAAGCAACTTCCCCCAGCACTTCCGCACGCGCGAGACGGCGGACCTGTTCCTGGCTCTGTTCATCCGCCTGCTGCGCAAGGGCGGTGTGGCGGCCATCGTGTTACCGGATGGCAGCCTGTTCGGCGAAGGCGTGAAGACCCGGCTGAAAGAGGCGCTGCTCGAAGAGTGTAACCTCCACACCATCGTTCGCCTGCCCAATTCCGTGTTCAAGCCTTATGCCTCCATCGGCACCAACCTGCTGTTTTTCGAGAAAGGCGAGCCAACTAAGGACATCTGGTTCTACGAACATCAGGTGCCAGCGGGGCAGAAGGCCTATTCGATGACCAAGCCGATCCGCGTGGAGCATTTCGCCCCTTGCGTGGAATGGTGGGGCGGTGCGGAGCGCCAAGACCGCGAGGAAGTCCCGCAGGCATGGAAGGTTAGCGCCGACGAGGTCAAGGCACGCGGCTACAACCTCGATTTCAAGAACCCGCATAGCGAAGAGGCCGACCACGGCGATCCGGCAGAATTGCTGGCAAAGCTAGATCAGGCCGAAGCTAAGGCGGCAGACCTGCGCGCGCAACTGCAAGCCATTCTGGCCGAGGCACTGGCTCGATGAACGCCGCGCTATTGCTGGAATACTATGCGCGTATCGCGGACGCGCCCGATGCCATCGCTCGGCTTAGAACGCTCGTAATCGCATTGGCGATCCGTGGTCGGATCACAGGATACATGGGGCCATGGCTCACGACAACACTTGGCGAAATAGGGCGGTGGGGCAGTGGAGGAACGCCGTCGAAGGCACACCCAGAATATTACGGTGGCACCATTCCATGGCTGGTAATCGGGGATCTGAATGATGGGATTGTCGAGGGTAGCCAATCGACGATCACGCGGAGTGGAGTAGAAAACTCCGCCGCGAAGATCGTTGAACCCGGCGCCGTTTTGATTGCGATGTATGGGTCCATTGGCAAATTGGGCATCAACGCAATGCCCTGCGCGACGAACCAAGCTATAGCCCACTGCCATCCCTCCAAGGATTGCGTCACTCGAGACTTTCTTTTTTGGCTACTCCGCAGCCTTCGCGAGGACCTCCTGGGACGAGGACAAGGCGTCGCACAGCAAAACATCAGTCAGAAAATTCTCAAAGCATGGCCGGTTAGATTGCCAACAATTGCCGAACAGCACCGCATTGTCGCCAAGGTCGATGAGTTGATGGCCCTGTGCGATCAGCTTGAGGCGGCGCGGGCAGAGCGCGAGGCGGCGCGTGACAGTTTCACGCTATCCACTTTGGCGAAACTTAAAACCTCCGATCCCGAAACATTCGGGGAAGAAGCCCGCTTTGCGCTAGCCAACCTTGCCCCACTCACCGCCCGCCTCGACCAGATCAAGCAACTGCGCCAGACCATCCTCAACGTCGCCGTGCGCGGCAAGTTAGTGGTGCAGGATGCGGCCGATGAACCGGCGGCGGCGTTGTTAAAGCGGACCAGCGACGACATCGAGGCGTATTGTTCGGAAAACCGCGTTGCCAGAGCAAAGCCAGAGCCATTCGCCGAGGATACGGCCCCGTTTGGCGCGCCTTCTGGTTGGTCTTGGGTTCGGTTGTGTCAGTTATTTAGGGTAGTGACAGACGGCGACCACCAGCCACCGCCAAGAGCGGATCAAGGCATAGCGTTTCTAACTATCGGCAACGTCACCACTGGTCGATTGGATTTCGACGGCTGTCGGCTTGTCCCCGAAAGCTATTTTCGGGCGTTGCCTGCATACCGAACGCCAGCGAAGGGCGACATTCTCTACACAGTTGTCGGGGCAACCTTCGGTCGGCCAGCCTTGGTAGACAGCGACCGAGACTTTTGTGTGCAACGCCATATTGCCATTTTGAAACCGGCCAAGACCATGGAAATCCGGTTCCTGTTGCTGCTTCTGGCTTCGCCTCTCGTCTATGATCAAGCTGCGAGCAGCACTACAGGTACGGCACAGCCGACCATCGCGCTTCGCCCTCTTCGTAACTTTGCGGTGCCGGTGCCCCCACTCGCCGAACAGCACCGCATCGTCGCTAAGGTCGATGCGTTGATGGGGCTGTGCGATCAGCTCGAAGCCAGCATCACCACGGGCGAACGAACCCGCTCCCGCTTACTGAAAGCCGTCGTCCACAGCGCCTTGGAGGCTGCCTGATCATGCATGCTGCTCAAGAAGGCGTGCGACACGGTAACGCGCGCATGCGACGACGGAATCCCAATCAACACCAGCGTATTCCAGCTTGTCGATATCTTCCTTCAGATCCTCAATACTCAAGCCCTGTCCATATTTTCGTCCGACGCGACGGCCGTCCGAATGGCCGTGCCACTGGTCAGAGCTCTGTTCGGACACGCGCTTGCGCCGCGTTTCTCGCTTGCTGGTGTGTCGTGTGCTATAGAAGGCCTTGTCGCTTGCATCTACCCCAAGTTCGTCCAGCACAGCGTTGATCTGCCTCGACAGATATTTGTATCGATCCCCATATCTGTCAGCTTCCAGATCCTCAAACAGCCATGTGGCCTTGCGACGCTGCTGCAAGGCGACGAAATCCATGAAGCCGCCTTCTTCGATGATCCAGTGCAGCGGCACGTCCCGGATCGAACTACTGGTCTTCTGGGTAATCGGGGCAGGGTCGGCATTGCCGCTTGACCTACCCGGGCGACTATTGCGGAAGCGCACGGTCGGGACACCATCTTCATAAAGAACATCATGCGGACGCAGCTTGCAATGCTCACCAGGGCGGGCACCCTGAAATGGCGCCATGAACATGATCCAGAACATGGTGTCGCTGCACGCATCTGGGTCGGTTAGATAGCGAGAGCCGTAGATGATCTGCATGTCCGCGTCAGACAGGCGATCGCGCTCATCGCCATTATATTGCGATCCAGCGACCTCGATTTTGGTCGCCACATTCTTCGCGATCCATTCCCTCTCAACTGTCGCTATCTCCAGAAGGGATCGGATTGCCGTCACATGTTTCTTCACGGATGCTGGCGCTAACGTCTGCAGGCCTTTTGTTTCCGCAATCGCCACCTGGTCCCGCACCGGGAGCGTCGCGATCTTCTTGGCGGGCCGTGTCGGCATACCCTGAATCAGGTCGCGGAAATCGATCACCATAGTGCGGGTGATGCGATCAAGCGGAATGTCGCCATGAACCTCAATGAAGCGATCCACGGCGAGTTTCCATTCGTCATAGGTCTTGTGCACGTCGCCGGGTCTCAAGCCGCGATTGATACGCCATTGCGCCAGGCAATCCGAAAGATGTCGCGCGTCAGACGGTGACGCTGATGGCTCCGGAGCCGTGACAGCCGCTTCTTTGATGGTCATTGGCGCGACAAGCTGGCCCATATTGTCCGGCCAGAACTGGAAGCGACGCTCTGCCAGATATCGCAGGACGCATTCGGACAGCGCTTCGAACAATGGCGTCCGCATCTTCACCGTCGCGTCGGCAGCGCTGGCGACCAGCAGAACTTCATACTCAGCCGCCTGCCAACTGCGCCGCGCCAGCAAGGCGCGTGCAATGTCGCGGTTTGCATAGCTCTGGTGACGCGGGTTTCCATGCAAAGCGTCCAACCGGGCCACAAACTCTTGCTGATCCTCCTCGTCTACAAACCCCAAAGGCAGCGCGGGAACATCATCCACCGCGGGCCCCGAGATTTCACCGATCAGTTCAAGTTCGGCCTTGTCGGCATGATCGCGCCCCCAAGTCAGGCGTGTCCGATAGGCTAGAAATTTAAGCATCCCATGCGCCACATTATCTTCGGCGGCCGTGATGTCAGTGACACCATCGTCGTTCTCGCGCAGGTTGCTCTTGGCCAATACCTGAAGGCCGCGCTGGCAAATGGCCTGCGCCTCGCTGCTGACCGATGCCAATTCTTCCGATTCAAGTCGCGCCAGAAGCGCCCGGACTTCACTCAGCTTGTCGGCGTGTCTAAGGCGGGCAACGTCGCGGTCCGTCGTTTCCAAAGAATATTTGAATTCGCGCTTGCCAACACGATCACGAAATCGGGCGGGAACCGCCATGCGGAACCAGAAATTTTTCGATCGGGGATGCTGCCAGATACCAGCCACGCGCAACCTCATTTGTACCACCCCTTTGTACCACTGGGCAGTTAACAAATCGAGAAAATGCGCAAAAACCTCGCAAAACCATGCTTCTTGAAGAAGGATGGTGACCCCTACGGGAATCGAACCCGTGTTTCAGCCGTGAAAGGGCCGCGTCCTAACCGCTAGACGAAGGGGCCACATGCAGAACCGCTTGGGCGGCGCTGCGAAGCGAGGGCGGCTTTAGGGGGGGAGCTTGCGGCGGTCAACCCCTTTGGGGCAGGAAAACGACCACTTCTTTCAATCGACCCAGGCGGCATCTTCCAGATGCAGTTCAGCGGCGGGCCGGCTGCCCCAATCGTCGATCTTTGCACGGCCCGCGACCCACAGGCGGCGGTCGCGCGGTGCGCCAAGGATAGCTTGCCCCAACTCACTCTCCGCCTGGCGGAAGGCGATGGTCTTGATGGAGCGGCCATCGTCTCCCGCCATGACGGCGCGCAGATGGCCATTGCCGACGACATCGGCCTTGATGACGCGCATCGGTCCAGCCGCGATGAGCGGGGATGGCCAGCCAGCGCCATAGGGGCCGCCTGCCTCGATCGCGGCCACGAAGTCCGGATTGACGCCCGCCGGGGCAAGCACGGCGTCGATCAACAATGCGCGGTCATCGCGGGCGCGGGCGACGGCGGCGGCGAGCCTTTCGTCCAGGAAATCAGCCAGCGCGTCCAGCTTGTCGGAAGCGACGGTCAGCCCTGCCGCCATGGCGTGGCCGCCACCGGCAACAAGCAAGCCGCTGTCCTTGGCCGCCAGCACAGCTGCGCCAAGATCAACGCCGGAGATCGAACGGCCGGAGCCCTTGCCCGTACCCGCATCATCAATCGCCACGACGATCGCGGGACGCCCCGCCTTTTCCTTGATGCGTCCGGCAACGATGCCGATCACGCCCGGATGCCAGCCAGCTCCGGCTATGAGCGCCACGGCCCGGTTGCCCTGCGCCGCAAGCAGTTCCTCCGCCTCGACCTGTACCGCCGCCTCGATCACGCGACGTTCCTCGTTGAACTGGTCCAGTTCCGCAGCGATGCTCGCGGCCTCGATCGGGTCTTCCGTCGTCAGCAGGCGCACGCCCAGGTCGGCCTTGCCTACCCGCCCGCCAGCATTGATGCGGGGACCGAGCGCAAATCCCAGATCATGGCATAATGGCGCACGGCTAAGGCGGCTCGCGTCGATCAGCGCGGCGATGCCGATGTTGCGGCGCTTTGCCATGACCTTGAGGCCCTGTGCGACAAAGGCGCGGTTAAGCCCCTTGAGTTGTGCGACGTCTGCCACAGTGCCGAGCGCCACGATGTCGAGCAATTCCATCAGGGCAGGCTCGGCGCGAGCCGCGAACCATCCCCGCTTGCGCAACACGCGGATAAGCGCGGCGCCCAAGAGAAATGCGACCCCCACCGCCGCCAGATGGCCATGAGCGGCCGCCTCCTCAACCTCGTCAAGCCGGTTGGGGTTCACGAGCGCGAACGCCTCGGGAAGCGCGGCGGCGCATTTATGATGATCGACCACCACGACATCGACGCCCACAGCCTTCGCCATGGCAAGCGCCTCGAACGCCTGGGCGCCGCAATCGACGGTGACGATCAGCGTTGCCCCCTCCCCGGCCAGCCGCACCAGCGCTTCGCCAGACGGCCCATAGCCTTCCATCAGCCGATCCGGGATGTAGGGCCGGGCGGACAGGCCAAGATCACGCAGCAGGCGGATCAGCAAGGCCGCGCTGGTTGCGCCGTCCACGTCATAGTCGCCGAAGATACGGACATGCTCGCCGCTCTGCACCGCATCCGCCAGCCGTTCGGCAGCGCTGTCCATGTCGCGGAACAAGCTGGGATCGGGCATGAAGTGTCGGATGGTCGGATTACGATGCGCTTCCACGGCTTCGCGCGGACAGCCACGGGCCAGCAGCAACTGCGTAACCAGGTCGTCGGGCAGATAGCCCGGCTCGCGCGCATCCGCGCCTGCGCCCCGCCAGCGCCACGGTTGTCCAAGGATAGAGCGGGATACATTCAGCGCTATGGTCATTTCTGATCCCTAAACCGGGCCGACGCCCGAGGGAAGCGGTTCACGGCCGACGGCGGAACCGAAACAAGGCCTTGCGCGTATTCGTCTTCCCCGCGTGCACCGCGGATGGAAAGGGGCAGCTGAATTTACATGGGTTCCAGGCAGGCGAAACGCGCCCAGCGTGCCTTGGGCGTTCTGATGATCGCTGCGTCACCCTTGCCGCTGCAGGCGCAGACATCCGCAGGCACGGTTGCTGCTCAGCAGGAGCCGCCAATCCTGCCCGACGAAGAATTTGAAGCGCGATTGCCCAAGGCTGGGGAGAGTGACCCCGCCAACCCTTCCGCTCCTTTACCGTCGATAGACAGCTGGATCGATCAGCAAATGCCGCAGGCCAGCGCGCCCGCCGAACTGCCGCCCGCCACCGAACCCCCAGCGGAAGCGGAACTGGTACAGCCCTTGGCACCGCTCGACAGCGTAACCGTGCCGCCTCAGGTGGCAAGCGACAGTCCGCACGAAAAGACGCCCGAGATCCGCTATACCGTGGAGATGGACGGTTTCGGCAAGACCGGCCTTGAAGATGAGTTCCGGGGCGAGTCAGCACTGGTCGATGGCAAGGGGCGCGCCGAAACCGCCGCCATGGTGCAGGCGCGCGCGCATGAGGATGAGGCGCTCGCCGTGCGGCTGCTCTATTCGCAGGGCTATTATAACGCGACCGCCCTCGCGTCGCTCGACCAGACAGGCGATGGCACGCTGAAGGCAGTGTTGTCCGTCACTCCGGGCAAGCAGTACAAGATCGGCGACATCGTCATCAACGCTGGCCCAACGGTGCCGCCCAGCCTTGTCCGCGACAGCCTGCCGCTCAAGACCGGCGACTATATCGTGGCCGCCGATGTCGAAAGCGCGGAGGCCAATGTCGGGGTGAAGCTGCCCGAAAATGGCTATCCCTTCGCCAAGGTCGGGGAACGGGACATATTGCTCGACCCCGCGACGATCACCGGCGACTACACCCTGCCGGTCGAGGTCGGCCCGCGCGGATCGTTCCGTGGGATCACAACCTCGGGCCGCAAGCAGGCCTTTGGCGCTGACCATATGAAGGTCATCAGCCGCTTCAAACCCGGCGAGCTATATGACAGCCGCAAGGTGGATGACCTGCGCCGCGCCCTCGTCGCGACCGGCCTCTTCTCCAGCGTCGCGGTCGACCCGGTGCGCACGAACGAGCCCGGCCCCGATGGCACCGAATATGTCGACCTGAATGTCGATCAGGAGGCGGGTCCGCCCCGCACGCTGGCGGGCGAGCTTGGCTATGGCACGGGGCAAGGCTTCCGCGCCGAAGGCACATGGACGCACCGCAACCTCTTCCCGCCAGAAGGCGCGCTGATCGCGAAGGTGATCGCCGGCACGCAGGAACAGGGCGTTTCCGGCACCTTCCGCCGCTCCAACGCGGGCAAGCGGGACAAGACCTTCCAGGCTGGCGCCCTGCTCAACCACCAAAATTATGATGCCTATGAAGCCTTCACTGCGGGCCTCAACATCAGCTGGTCGCGCCAGTCGACGCCCATCTTCCAAAAGCGCTGGACCTACACCTATGGCGCAGAAATCCTGCTGTCGAACGAGCAGACGACGATCGACCCCGCTACGGCGGAAAAGCGGCGGCTGACATATTTCATCGGCTCGCTGCCGGTGCAGCTTGGCTATGATCGGTCGGACGATCTGCTCAATCCCACCAAAGGCTTCCGCGCCAATCTGCGCCTGTCGCCCGAAGCATCGTTCCAGGGCAATCTGTCACCCTATGTCCGCGGGACCTTCGACCTTAGCGGCTATTATCCCGTTTCCGATGCGCTGGTGATCGCGGCTCGGACCCGGCTCGGCACGATCAGCGGTGCATCACGCGACCAGATCGCACCCTCCCGCCGCGTCTATGCAGGCGGCGGCGGATCGGTGCGCGGCTTTGGCTATCAGGAATTGGGACCAAAGGACGTCAATGACGATCCGGTCGGCGGCCGATCCGTCAACGAGTTCGCCGTCGAAGGTCGCTACCGCTTCGGCAATTATGGCGTGGTCGCCTTCGTCGATGCGGGACAGGTCTATGAAAGCGCCATCCCGAAATTCTCCGACATTCGCTATGGGGTAGGCTTGGGCGGCCGCTTCTATACCGACTTCGGCCCCTTCCGGGCGGACATCGCGATGCCGATCAACCGGCAACCCGGCGAGTCCAAATTCACCCTCTATATCGGCATTGGACAGGCATTCTGATGGCCGAAGACCCGCCTCCACCCGCTCCCAAAAGCCAGACGATCATTGTCCGCGAAGGACGGCCGCTATGGCAAAAGATCGTGCTGGGTGTCACCGCCCTGATCCTTGGCCTCGTCGTGCTAGGCGCTGGATTGCTGCTTTTCCTGAACACCCAGCCGGGCAAGAAATTCCTGATCCGCCAGATCGCGGCGCTGAAGCTGGAATCCGGCATGGCGATCGAGGTCGGCCGTATCGAGGGATCGGTCTACAGCGACATGGTCATCCACGATCTTGTCCTGCGTGATCCCAAAGGGCCTTTCGCCGTATCCCCGCGTGTGCATGTCGTGTGGAGCCCCTTCCGCTACCTCAACAATCATATTTCCGTGCGGCTGCTGGAAAGCCCGCTGGTCGTGCTGGCCCGCAGCCCCCAATTCAACGTCACGAAAAGCGACCCCAACGCGCCAATCCTTCCCGACCTCAACATCGACGTCGATCGCCTGAAGATCGCCAAGTTCGTGCTGGCGAAACCCGTGATCGGCCAAAAGCGCGAGATTGCCATCGACGGCGTGACCCACATCGCCGATGGCCGCGCGCAGCTTAGCGCCAATGCCGTCGTGGACAGCGGCGACCGGCTCCAGGCCTCGATTGACGCCGTACCCGCACAGAACCGCCTCGCCATGAAGGGCACGCTGACCGCTCCAAAGGGTGGCGTCATCGCAAAGATGAGCGGGCTTACCGATGGCCTCACCGCAACGCTCGATGGTCGCGGCACATGGCAGGCATGGAACGGCCGGATCGTCGCCAACTCCCCTAAGGGCGAGCTTGCGAACATCGCCCTCGCCGCGCGTGACGGCAACTTCACGGCCAAGGGTCCGGTGCGGCCGGGCCTCGTCTTTGCCGGAACCGTGGACCGGCTGACCGCACCCGCCCTTGATGTCGATCTCTTCGCCGGTCTCAACGAGCGGCGCGTGAACGTGAAGGGCACGCTGCGCTCCACCGCCCTTGCCGCCACAGCACAGGGCCTCGTCGACCTCGGCAAGAGCCGGTTCAGCGGCCTCAAGATCGACGCCGCGCTACTGACCCCCGGCGCGATCATGGAAAAGGTGCGGGGCAAGGATGTACGCGCCTCGATCATCCTTGACGGCCCGATGGCGACGCCGTTCATCGATTATGATCTGAGCGCCGCAATGCTCGCCTTCGACCAGACCGGCATTGAAGGGCTGAAAGCCAGTGGCCGGGCGGTGATTGACGCCGATCGCATCCGCATCCCCGTCAACGCGACCGCGCGGCGGGTCACCGGCCTTAACGCCGCAGCGGGCGGGCTCCTTCAGAACCTGCGCGTCAAGGGCGACTTCGCCTATGCTTCTGGCAAGCTGATCAGCGACAACCTCAAGATCGACAGCGACCGGGTGGACGCCACCGCCATCGTGCTCGCCGACCTGGACAACGCCATCTACCGGGGGGCGCTCAAGGGGCGAGTAAACGACTACAAGATCGACGGCGTAGGCATCGTCAACCTCAACACCGATGTGAAGCTAGTGCCCGGACCGAAGGGCGGCTGGGGCCTTGCGGGCAAGTTCGGCGTCCGCACGGCGCGCTGGGAAAGCGCCTCCGTGCGCGATTTCCTGGGCGGCAATGCCGTCGCATCGGGCCGCATCGGCATGACGCCGGAAGGCAAATTCACCCTTGCGGACCTGAAGGGCGCGGCACCCAATTTCCGCGTCCATTCCGGATCGGGCAGCTACGACACCAATGGCGCCATCACCTTCGACGCCGCCGCCACGTCGAACCAATATGGCCCGCTGGCGCTCAGCGTGCGCGGAACAATTGAGAGGCCTCAAGCGGTCCTGCGCGCCGCCCGGCCCAATGTCGGAGTGCAACTCTCCAACGTCGTCGCAAAGCTGAACGGCGAGGCTGGCGGCTATCGGCTGGAGGCGACCGGCGGCTCTGCCTATGGCCCCTTCTTCGCCAATGTACTGATCCGCACGGCACGCGGCCCGCTCACCATCGACATCACGCGGGCGCGTTTCGCAGGCGTCGACATGAACGGCCGCCTCCAGCAGACCGCTGCCGGTCCTTTCGCCGGACAGCTCGCCATGAACGGGTCCGGCATCACCGGCGCCGCGCGGCTTGCCGCAGTGGGCAAGGCGCAGGGCATCACGGTGAACGCCAGGGCGAGCAACGCCCGCCTGCCCGGTGAGGCTGATGTAGTGATCGGCCGAGCGATCGCGACGGCGGACATCTTACTCACCGACCAGCCCCGCATTGCCGCCGATATCCAGATGGCGAACGCCGCCTATAGCGACTATGTCGTGCGAAAAAGCCGCGCCCGGATCAATTATCAAGGCGGCCGGGGCCGCGCGCAGCTGGTTGCCGACGGATCGACCGGCGTGCCCTTCTCGATCGCCGTCAATGCGGCGCTCCGCCCCAACCTTTACGCCGTCGCGCTGGAAGGCAAGGCAAGCAACATCCCCTTCCGCTTCGCCCAACCCGCAATCATCCGCATCGAACCGCAGGGCTATCGGCTCGAGCCAGCAACGCTCGTTCTGCCTCAAGGACGGGTCGATCTCGCCGGACGCTTCGGCAACCAGACCGCTCTTCAGGCGCGCTTCAAGGATTTCGATCTCGCCATTATGAACATCGCCAGCCCCGGCCTCGGCATCAGTGGCAAGGCGACCGGCGCGATCGACTTCGACCAGAGCGGCAACGCCTTCCCCAACGCCACGACGCGCTTAGCGATCAACGATTTCCGCCGCTCGAGCCTGTCCGCCGTGTCCGATCCCGTCTCCATGGCGATTGAAGGCCGCCTCTCGAACCGTGGGGGCGATCTGCGCGGACTCATCCGGCGCGGCAACGCGCCATTAGGGCGCTTCATCGCCACCCTCGCGCCTCCCGGCTCTGGATCAAGCTGGATAGAGCAGCTCCAATCCGCGCCCCTCGGCGGCGGCATCCGCTATGCCGGACCTGCCGATGTGCTCTTCTCCTTCGCGGGGCTCGCTGACCAGCAACTCACCGGCCCCATCGCCGTTGCGGCGGACTTCAACGGCCGCCTCACCGCGCCGCGCCTGAACGGCCTCGTCCGCGCCAACGCGCTGACATACGAGAATGAAACATTCGGCACGCGCCTGACGCAGATGCGTCTCGACGGCCGCTTCACCAATGACCGATTGGAGATACGCGACTTTTCCGGCCGCGCTGGCGACGGCACCGTGCAGGCGAGCGGCTCGGTCGAGCTTGCGGCCGAAAGTGGCTACCCCATGAACATCGCCGTCAAGCTCGACCGCGCCCGCATCGCCCGCAGCGAAGCGATCACCAGCGTCGTCACCGGCACGATCAACGTAACGAACAGCGCGGCAGACGGCGGACTGATCAAGGGCGACCTGTCGCTTCCTGAAACCCGCTACCGAATCGCATGGCAGGGCGGCGCCGACATCCGCCAGCTTCAGGGCGTCCGGCGCAAGGGCGAGGGCACCGACCTGCTCGACCAGCGCGTCGCGTCCCGGCAGGCAGCGGCCAGGCCCGCCGACTGGAAGCTCGACATCCGCGTGCGCGCCGACAATGAAATCTACCTGACCGGCATGGGCCTCGATTCCGAATGGAAGACCAACATGCGCGTCACCGGCACCACAAAGGCCCCGCGCGTCGTCGGCAAGATCGAGGTGATCCGCGGCCGCTACAGCTTCTCCGGCCATCAGTTCGACCTTGAACAGGGGATCATCACCTTCAACGGGCCGATGATGAACCCGGTACTGGCGATCCGCGCCGAAACCCGCATCAACACGGTAACGGCAGGCATCGCCGTCGGCGGCACAGCGCAGAAACCGGACATCAGCTTCATCTCGACGCCCACCCTGCCGCAGGACGAGATATTGGCCCGCATCCTGTTCGGCGACAATGTCGCGAACCTCTCGGCCACGCAGGCGATCCAGCTCGCCGCTGCGCTCAACGGCCTGCGCGGTGGCGGCGGTGGCCTCAACCCCATGGGCAAGCTACAGAACGCGTCCGGCGTCGATCGCATCGGCATCGTTAGCGGCGACAAGGATACGGGGCGCGGCGCGTCCCTGGCGGTCGGCCAGCATATCTCCAACAATATCTATGTGGAGGTGATCACCGACCCCAAGGGCTTCACCGCCACTCAGCTGGAAATCTCGCTGTCGAAAACACTCAGCCTGCTGTCGAAGACCGGCACCAACGCCGGATCATCAGCAAACCTGCGCTATTCGAAGGATTATTGAGGCCGCTCGGCGCGGTAGCGGGCGATCAGCCCCTCATATTCATCCATAGCAGGGAAGCGTTCAAAGCTGACCACCGCCCCGGTCTGCGCCCAAGGCAACTTCTCCGCCGTCTGCGTCTCCATCCACGGCGCGAACCAGATGGCATCGTCCAGCATGGTTGCCCGCACATTGACGAAGCCCATGTCGGCGGCGGGCTTGGTAAAGACCCAGCTCTTGCACCAGTCGCAATGATGATGGTGCACGTCTTCGCCATGCAGCCCACCGATCACAGTCTCTCCCGCAATCAGTTCAAAGCCGCCCGAAGGCATGATGATCGTGGTGGAAAAGGCGCTGCCGGTCATCTTCTGGCACCCGGTACAATGACAAGCCGCCTCACCCCAAGGCGCTTCGCTCAACCGGAAACGCACACGCCCGCACCGACAACCGCCTTCGATGGGGAGATTGGGAATGGACATGGGATTCTCCTTGGCTTCGGGATGAAAGTTTATCCTCCCCATCGACAGATGGGGAGGGGGACCAGCCGCAGGCTGGTGGAGGGGAGCGCCCGTAGGCGCCGCAGGTCATGCCATTTCCCCTCCACCACCGCTGCCCGGCGGTCCCCCTCCCCACGCTCTGCGCAGGAAGGATTTGCCAATCCCTCAATGAAAGTCCCGAGACCTCGGCAATATCCGCACATTGCGCGGATGGCTGGACGTCCGGGGATGCTGAGGATGCACAAACTCATCCGCCCGCGACAAGGCGATCTGTGGCCTATGCGTATCCGACAGACGCGACATCTCCGCAGTGCGATCATGCACCCGGCTCGCCATCAGGTGGACGACGCCCTCCTTGCTCCGTTGCACCTCGCCCTCGACCAGCATCAGTCGCGAGGCCATCACCGGCCGCCGCTGCCTTTCGAACAGCCTTGCCCAGAGCAGGATGTTGGCGATCCCTGTCTCATCCTCGATCGTGATGAAGACGGCATTGCCCTTCCCCGGCCGCTGCCGCACCAGCACAACGCCAGCCGTCCGCACCTTCGCCCCATTCTTCGCAGCCGACGTCTGCGCGCAGCTCAGCACCCCTTCGGCGGCAAAGACCGGCCGCAAAAACTCCATCGGATGGCCTTTGAGCGACAATCGCGTCATCTGATAATCAGCCGCCACCTGTTCGGCGAGCGGCATGGCAGGCAGCATAGCATCCGGTTCCTGCCCCAATTCTCCCGCAGCCTTCTGGTCCCGCTTTCGAGCAGCGGCGAACAGCGGCAATTCATTGGACGGCGTCCGCCGCGCCTCCCACAGCGCCTCCCGCCGATCCTGCCCCAGCGACCGGCAAGCGTCCGCATCTGCCAACAAGCGCAGCGCCCGCGCAGGCAACCCAGCCCGCCGCGCCAGATCCTCAAGACTGGTGAACAGCCCTCCCTCCCGCGCCTCGACCATCTGCGCGGCCCAGGCCTCTCGAAACCCATCGATCTGGCGAAATCCCAGCCGCAACGCCAACGCCCGCCCCGCTCCTTCACCGCGCCGCGCGGTCCGCGACCGCAGCAGCGGTTCGAGCGCATTGTCCCACCCGCTCATGTTCACATCCACATCATGCACGGCCACGCCATGCTCCCGCGCATCGCGGACAAGCTGCGCCGGGGCATAGAAACCCATCGGCTGGGAATTGAGCAGCGCGCAGGCAAACACGGCAGGCTGATGGCATTTGATCCACGCCGACACATAGACCAGCCGCGCAAAGGACAGCGCATGGCTTTCAGGAAAGCCATAGCTGCCGAACCCCTCGATCTGGCTATAGCAACGCTCGGCGAAATCGCGTTCATAACCCCGCCGCACCATGCCGCCGATCATCTTCTCCTTGAACTTGTCCATGCCCCCCACTTGCCGGAAAGTCGCCATCGACCGCCGCAACTGATTGGCTTCCGAAGGGGTGAACTCGGCGGCAACGATGGCGAGCTTCATCGCCTGTTCCTGGAACAGGGGGACGCCGTAGGTTTTGCCTAGCAGCAACTTAAGTTCGTCGTAGGACCCATATGCAGGATCGGGCGCGGGAAATTCCACCGCCTCTTCCCCACATCTCCGCCGCAGATAGGGATGCACCATGTCGCCTTCGATCGGCCCAGGCCGCACGATTGCCACTTGCACCGTCAGGTCATAAATGGATCGGGGGCGCAAACGCGGCAGCATGTTGATCTGCGCCCGGCTTTCC
The DNA here is from genome assembly GCA_946886365.1 of uncultured Novosphingobium sp. The sequence continues at coordinate 15,140 of CAMPIM010000002.1, read as the reverse complement.
ACTTGGAACACGCCGATGCTGTCGCCCTTTTCCAGCATGTCATAAACGGCCCGGTCATCTGATTTAAGGTCAATATTCAGATCATGATCGCCCAGCCTATGGAGCCTCATCAGATCATAAGCCTTGCGGATGCAACTCAACATGCCCAGCGCCAGAATGTCGACCTTCATCAATCCCAGCGCATCAATGTCATCCTTGTCCCATTCGATGAAACTGCGATCCGCCATCGCCGCATGATGAAGCGGCACGGTTTCATCGAGCCGGTTCTGGGTCAGCACGAAACCGCCGACATGCTGCGACAGATGCCGGGGGAAAGGTGCGTCAAGCAATTGATCCACCACTGCCCGCAACCGCACGATCTGCGGATTGTGAAGGTCAAAGCCCGCCTCGGTTATCCGCGCTTCAGGAAAATCGCCCGAATAGCTGCCCCATACCGTACTCGACAGGCGCGCCACCACATCTTCGCTAAGCCCCAATACCTTGGCCGCCTCCCTTACAGCGCTGCGTGATCGGTAATGGATAACGGTCGCGGCGATCCCGGCACGATGGCGGCCATAGCGATCGTAGATATATTGCATCACCTCTTCGCGCCGCTCATGCTCGAAATCGACGTCGATATCCGGTGGCTCGTCCCGCTCTTCCGACACGAAGCGGGAAAAGAGCAGTTCATGCCGTTCCGGATCGACCGAAGTGACTCCCAGCAAAAAACAGACCATGGAATTGGCTGCCGATCCACGCCCTTGGCATAATATGCCCTTCATTCTGGCAAAGGCGACGATGTCGTAAACCGTCAAGAAATAATAAGCATAATTGCGCTCGCGAATAAGCTCGAACTCGTCATCCAGCAACTTGCGCACCTTGGCCGGAATATGCGGGCCATAGCGCGCATGGGCGGCCGATACGGTCAGTTCCTCCAGCCATTGCTGCGCCGTCCAACCTTCGGGCACAGGCTCATGGGGGTATTCATAGGATAGCTGATCCAGCCTGAAACGCACTTTGCCAAGCAAGCGCATGCTTTCGGCCAGAGCTTCAGGGCAGTCGCGAAACAACCGCGCCATCTCATCGGGTGCATGAATGTGCCGTTCGGCATTGGCCTCCAGCAAGCGTCCAGCCTTGTCGATCGTCACGCCTTCGCGAATGCAGCTTAGCACATCCTGCAAGGGCCGCTCGTCAGGCTTGGCATACAGCACGTCCATGGTCGCGATCAGCGGCACGCCGGTGCGGGCGCTAAGCCACTTGAAGCCCGCGATCCGGCGCGCGTCCCGGCCATCCCGGCATAGCGCCGCACCCAGCCAGATCCGGCCTGGCGCCAATCGGGCCAGCCGCCGAAGATAGGATTTAAGATCGGCAGGACGCGGCGGCGGCACCAGGCTCAAATGCCCTTGCCGGATCGCCTCCTTGGAGGGCCTGTCGTCATACTCATACTCCACCGGCTTTCGATGGGCGGCCTGCTTTGTGGCGGTGGAGGACGGCAGGACGATCAGCAGCAGATCATCGAGATAGGCGGTCAGATCCTCATAGGTGAGGATGCAGTTGCCCTTCATCGATCGCAAATTACCCACCGTCAGCAGCTTGGTCAGTTCCCCCCAGCCACGCCGGGTCGAGGGATATGCGACGATGTCCGGAGTGCCATCGGAAAAGACCAGTCGTGCGCCGACAACAAGTTTGAGGTCGGTTTGGCACGATTGCTCCTCTTCCTCAGTCAGTTCCAGCGGCTGCCCAGCCTCCTTCTTTGCTTCCAGCAAGCGGGTCCGCGCCTTTTCGGGGGCGCGCTTGAGCGCAGACCATGCCCGCACCACGCCCGCGACCGTGTTGCGGTCGGCGATTCCCAGTCCTTTTAGGCCGAGGTCGATCGCCTGCCCCACCATGTCCGAGGCATGGGATGCGCCTCGCAGGAAGGAAAAGTTGGTGGCGGCCACCAACTCTGCAAAAGCGGACCCAGCCCTGCGCGGCGGAGGAGGTCGTGCTTCCTTTATCCGCGCGCTTTCCCGCACCGCTTCCACCGCATCCAATTCCCGCCGATCCATCGACTTGGGCTTGGACGGATCAGGCCCCTTGCCGCGTTTCATGCGAACAGGCCGTGGATGTACCAGCCGGGGTGCCGCGCCTCCGTGCCGTAAAGGCCATGGCGGAAGATCCAGTAGCGGCGGCCGCGCGCATCCTCGATCCGGTAATAGTCGCGCGTCATGCCCGCACCTTCGCCCACCAGTGCGCCGTCCTTCGCCTTCCACCATTCGGGCGCGATCCGTTCCGGCCCTTCATAGCGGGTCACTTCATGGGCTGTCCGCCGCCAGCGGAAATGATGCGGAGGGCCGTCGGGCACCTGCGCCACCACCTCGATCGGTTGGGGCGGGTCGAACAGGTGAATGGGGCGCATCGGCGGGTCGCCGGGTTCTCCCTGACGTGGCCAGCTGGACGGCGTGCGGCTTTCGATCGCAGGCAGCGCAAGCTGCGCCTGTTCGGGAATATGGCTGTCGCGCGGTTCCAACCGCTGGATGCGGTTGCGGCCAGCCCGGACGGACAGCCGATCGACCAGCGCAGCCACCGCTTCCTCGCGCTTCGCCTCTCCCCCTTCCAACGCCAGTTGGGTCGCGGCCATCGGCTCGGTCTGCGGCACGCTAAGGCGCAGCATGTCGAAGCCGAAGCCGGGATCAAGCGGATCGGCCAGGCTGTCGATCCGCTCCTGTACCAGCCGCATGATCGCGGGCGCATCGCGGACCGGCAGGCTGGTTTCCATGCGCAATGGGAAGGCAAGACCGTCGCTGCGAAAGAACATCGCTTCGAACCGGCGTCCTCCCTGCCCACGCTCGCCCAGCCGCTCGCCTGCTTCGGCGGCCATGTCCTCCAGCACCTTGAGCGCGTAGGCGGTGCTGCCCATCGGTTCGGCGAAGCGGCGCTCGATACGAACCGCTGTGCGGGGGCGGCGCGGCGCGAGCGGGCGCTGGTCCAGCCCCAGCAAGCGGTGCAGCGCGTCCACCGCTTCCTCACCAAAACGCGCGGCGAGTGTCGCGGCAGGGCGCGCCGCCAGATCGCCGATGGTACGCAGGCCCGCACGGCGCAGCGCAACGCCGCTGTCCTGCTCCAGCCCCAGCGCCTCGATCGGCAGGCGGCGCAGGGCGGCCTCTTCGTCCGGCGCAGGGCCTGCGGAAAAACGGCACAGCGCATGTGCTCCTTCCGGCGTTCCCGCAATGGCGTAGCGCACTTCCATGCCATGCCGTTCGAAACGGTCCGCTGCCTCAAGCGCCAACGCTTCCTCCCCGCCCCACAGATGCGCGCAGCCGGTGATGTCCAGCATCAGCCCATGCGGCGGATCGATCGCAGCGATCGGCGTATAACGCGCGCATCCATCGCACAGCCGCTCCAGCCAATCCTGATCGGCATGAGGATCGGCTTCGAAGCTGACAAGGTCAGGCTCTTGCGCCCGCGCATCGGCCAGAGTCATGCCTGCGCTCAGGCCCAGCGCCAGCGCGTCGGTATCCGGCGTGACAAGGCGCATCGCCCCGCGTACGGACTCGACGATGGCGACCGGCCCGGCGCCGACCTGCGCTTGCCACAGATCAGGCCGCGCGATGCGCAGCCGGTCGACCGGCAGGAAGGGGAACCACAGCGCCAGGTAGCGCCGCCTCGTCAGCGCGTCCTCCGCTGGCCCATCCATGCTCATGGCGTTCATCGCACTCTTCTCCAAAATCTCCCCGCTCGGCATTCCACACCATCCGCCACGTAATGCCATCCGGGCCGGAACGGCGGCGCAGCAGGCTAAGCGAAAAGGCGCTCATGCCCGGCGCATTGCCCGGCAACGGCACGGATGGCGCAGCCTCCACCCGCCACCGTGTCTCCGCCGCGCTCGGCACCGGATCGCCGCCGATCCGCAGCACGAAGGCGGTAACCCCCGACGTCTCCGCCGCCAGCGCCAGGCGGCGGCTTGCGGTCAGGTCCAGCAGCGGCGCGCGCCCGCGCAGTTCGATGACCAGCGCGCCCAGAGCCGGGCAGCGCAACGCATCGACCGCCGCGCGCAGCAGCAGCGCCTCATCCTTCATGACTCCGATCAGCAAATGGGCTGGATCTATCCCAAGCGCGGAGAGCCCCGGGCCATAAGGTTGTCCCGCCGTTCCATTTGGAAGGCGCAACCAGAACAGAGGAGCCTCACGCGCCGCAAGATGGGCAAGGATCAGGGAAAGACCGGCAGTGGCGCCTTCATCTTCAGCATTTCCGAACAATTCATGCACCCGACCCTTGGCAAGGCCACCCTGCAATGCCTGATCAAAAGCCGCATGTCCCGTCGTGATACGCGCATCTGCTTTGACGGCCGGAATCCCTTCCAGTGATGCAATGTGCCGCCTGAGGGCTGCAAGCCTGTTCACCGAATCCACCATAGAATGTTCTCTATATGTTCTTTTCGGCGATAGCGCACCCCCTGTCAATCAACTTGGCTGCCATTAGAAAAAAGGGAGGATGGTTTCAGCTTCTTACACACATTGGCCATCATCCGGAAAAGTTTCACACCCGGCTTTCTGCCAAGCTAATCTGTGTTGATGGACACGCCCCACATCGCTTCGCTGGCTCATGCGCCCTTCATTCTGGCGCGCCGTATCGCTTCGGCTCGCAGCCTGCGTCTTGTTTCCAGCGCTGCGACTGCGCTCCTTGCCTCCTATCCGAAGTCGGGCAGGACCTGGCTCAGGTTTATCCTGGCGCAATATTTCCTCGCGTCGCGTGCATATCCGCCCATTACGACCCAGAGCATGTTCACCTTTGCTCCCAATTTCGACTTGGATCCGGTGCGCGGCATACCGGCCTTTGTCCGCAGGTCGGAGGAGGCCTCTTTCCCCCTGATCCCTTCCACTCATCTGCGCTTCAAACCAACCCTGCCCGGCCGCCTTCCCATCATATTCCTGATCCGGGATCCGCGGGCCGTACTCATTTCCGACTATCACCATGTGACTCGGCACAAGATGTCGTTTCAAGGCAGCGTTGATGATTTTCTCATGGATGAGAATAGAGGCCTGCCACATTATATCAAATATATGAACAGCTGGGCCAATGGCCTCGAACGGCATGACCATCACATCATATATTATGAGGATCTACTGCTTCAAACGGAGGCAGAAGTCGAAAAGATGCTCAGTTTTCTGGATGAGCCGGTCAATAGCCGTGCTCTTGGATATGCGGTGGAAAACTCATCCTTCGAAAAACTCAAGGCATTGGAACTCGCCCAGGGCATTCCCGGCCATGAATATGACCGATCGGATTCAGATGCTCTGCGGATGAGAAAGGGACAATCCGACAGCTTCCGTCAGGAACTGACGATCGAGCAGCAAAAATTCATCGAGGATAGCTGCAAGTCTCAGTTGAACCCCCGGATGCTGGCCAAGCTGGATCGATACGGCTTTTCGGACCCGCCTTCGTCATCCACCGTGAGGCCGGTCGGGCTATCGCAATCTCCGGCGCCCGAAAGGCAAGTACATGATCCTGTAACCAAGCGCCGCCTTCCCTCTCTTGGCGTACAGCTCCTGAGCGAAGCGATGGTCATAATCGGCCTCGCCGCCATGCTCATCGCCCCGACCATTCTGGCGATAGAAGTAGGCGAATGGCTTTTCCGGCGAGAATGGGATGGTCATTCCCTTGAAGACGGCCTCGCCCTGTTCGGGATCGACCGGGTGGGGCCTGTGGAAACGCCGACCGAACAAATACTCGACGTCTTTCTCGCGCTGCCCCTCACCATCGCCTTGTTCATGAACGGCCTCCTCATCTTCCTGGCTGCCGTACATTTCGGAGACTGGGGTCTTCACGGCGTACGGCTCAAGAAAAAACTCGCCGTCGAGCAGAGCAAAAGGCGCCAGCGGAGCCACACCAAAAATTCGCCCTCCGACCTCAAACCGGCAGGAATGGTAAGCCCCAGCCGCTGATCAATGTTCATCTGGCCCTGTTGAGCAAGCCTCGCCCTTCTATAACGGTAAAAGGCCCGCCCCGCGAAAATGCGCGGGCGGGCCTTTTCAGTGCGTGAAACGAAAGGCGGGCAGAGCCGCGCGGCTATCCTGCGGCTGATCCGGCCGCAGGCGTTAACCGTGCTTATTCGCCATCATCCTCCGCTTCGGGTCCGGTCATCATCCCTTCGGCAACCTCTTCGGTCTTGCCCCGGATCACCTTTTCCAGGCGCTCCGCCATTTCGGGATTTTCCTTGAGGAAGGTCTTGGCATTTTCACGCCCCTGGCCGATGCGGACGGAATCGTAGGAGAACCAGGCGCCCGATTTTTCGACCACGCCCGCCTTGACGCCAAGGTCGAGTATCTCGCCAATCTTCGAAATCCCCTCGCCGTACATGATGTCGAATTCCACCTGCTTGAACGGCGGGGCGACCTTGTTCTTCACCACCTTCACGCGGGTCGCGTTGCCGACGATATCGTCGCGATCCTTGATCTGGCCGGTGCGGCGGATATCGAGGCGAACCGACGCATAGAATTTGAGCGCGTTGCCGCCCGTCGTCGTTTCCGGATTGCCGTACATGACGCCAATCTTCATGCGCACCTGGTTGATGAAGATCACCAGACACTTAGAACGCGAGATCGAGCCGGTAAGCTTGCGCAGCGCCTGGCTCATCAGGCGCGCCTGCAGGCCGACATGGCTATCGCCCATCTCACCTTCGATTTCCGCACGGGGCACCAGCGCCGCGACGGAGTCGATCACCAGCACGTCGATGGCGTTCGACCGCACCAGCGTATCGACGATTTCCAGAGCCTGTTCACCGGTATCGGGCTGGGACACGATCAGCTCGTCAATATCGACGCCTAGCTTCTTGGCATAAGCGGGGTCAAGTGCATGCTCGGCGTCGACGAAAGCCGCAACGCCGCCGGTCTTCTGCGCCTCTGCAATAGCATGCAGCGCCAGCGTGGTCTTGCCGGAGCTTTCAGGGCCATAGATTTCGATGATGCGGCCACGCGGCAGGCCGCCAATGCCAAGCGCGATGTCGAGCCCCAGCGATCCCGTCGAAATCGCTTCGATCTCGATCTTCTCGCGGCTGCCCAGCTTCATGGCCGAACCTTTACCGAAGGCGCGGTCAATCTGGGAAAGGGCCGCTTCCAATGCTTTCTGTCTGTCCATTGTCCCTGTCTTCTTGGAATCGATGAGTGAGAGCATTGCTGTCATCGGCCTATCCCCTGTCAAGCGGAAGCGCCGATTAAGTGGCGCCTTGGCCACCATGTATCCGCTTTGTTCTCAAAGAACAAGAGGGGAACGGAAATTTCCTATTTAAGCGGAAAGAACCTTCGTCAGCGCCCGCTCAACGGCGCCAATCGTATAAGGTTTTGCCAAAGTGGGCCGATCCGAATGCCCTGACGGCACGTCATCAGCCATGCCGCCTGTCGCGAAAATAAAGGGGATGCCGCTTTGCGCCAGCAGGTCCGCGACCGGCCAGCTTTTCTCACCCTGCAGATTGCAGTCCACCAATGCGGCGTCGAAGCCGCCCTGACGCGCATGCTCACACGCCTCATCCACCGACACGGCAATGGCATATAGGCGATATCCCAATGTTTCGAGATAATCTTCCAGCATCATGCCGATCATCGCTTCATCCTCGACCACCAGGATGGTCTTGCCGTCCGACATGTGCGATCCCCTATTTCGTTACGCTCGCTATCTTATCATCGGCGCGCGGACCAGCATAAACGCCTGATCGTTCAAGAAGTTCATTCCGCCACTGCGCCCATGGCCAGCGCGTCCCGCGCGGCCTCCGCCAACTGACTGACGGAAAAGGGTTTTGGCAGGAAGGCGACATTTGCAAGGTCGATCGACTTGCGCAGCTGCTCCTCGGCATAGCCCGACATGAACAGCACGGGAAGGTCGGGATGCGTATCCCGTGCCCGCGCGACCATGGACGGGCCATCCATATTGGGCATGACCACGTCGGAAATCAGCAGGTCGATCTTCTCACCGCTCGCCAGCACCTCCAGCCCCTGCTCGCCATCATTGGCGGTCAGCACCTTGTAGCCCTGACGCGAAAGGGCGCGTTCGGCGACGGCGCGGACCATATCCTCGTCCTCGACCACCAATACCGTGCCCGTGCCCCATGTCTCGCTGCGTTTGATCGGCAGCTTGGCGGGAACCGCCTGCTCCATGTCCGCGCCCTGATAGACGGGCAGATATATAACGAAGCTCGCTCCCCGGCCAATTTCAGACTCTGCGAAGATATAGCCGCCCGACTGCTTGACGATGCCATAGACGGTCGAGAGGCCGAGCCCCGTGCCCTTGCCTAATTCCTTGGTAGTGAAGAAGGGCTCGAATATCTTGGAAAGAATGTCGGGCGGGATGCCAAGCCCCATGTCCGACACCCGCAGCGCGGTATAATCGGCGGCAGGCAATATCTCCTGCCGCATCTCGCGCACCTTGCCGGCCGGAACCGCATAGGTCTGGATATTGAGGATGCCGCCCTCCGGCATCGCATCGCGCGCATTGACCGCCAGGTTCACGATCACCTGCTCCAGTTGGCCCGGATCAGCACGCACCGCGCCCAGGTTGCGGCCGTGGCTCACCTCCAGCTTCACGCTCTCGCCCAGCAGGCGCTTCAAGAGGTTGGAGACGTCGGCAACGATGTCGGGCAGTTGCAGCACCTGCGGACGCAGTGTCTGCTGCCGCGAAAAAGCGAGCAGCTGGCGCGTCAGCCCGGCCGCTCGGTTGCTGTTCGACTTGATCTGCTGAATATCGTCATAATCGCTGTCGCCCGGCGTATGGCGCATCAGCATCAGGTCGCAATGGCCGATGATCGCGGTCAGGATATTGTTGAAGTCATGCGCGACGCCACCAGCCAACTGGCCGATCGCCTGCATCTTGGTCGCCTGCGCGACCTGCCGCTTGAGCTTGCTTTCCTCACTATTATCCTTGAGGCTGAGCAGCACCGCCGCCTCGCCAAGGCCCCGGACGCCCGCCAGGCTCAGCGCCGTCGGCTCCTCCGGTTCGTTGCGCAGCCTGATGGCGATATCGCCTGACATTTGCGGGCCAACGGCAAAGCGGCGCACGGCGTCGGCAACCGCTGCCTGATCCTCTCGCACGACCAGATCGCCGGGATAGCTCGGTCGTTCGCTGCGCTTGAGCCCCGCCGCGCGGGAAAAGGCATTGTTGAGGAACAGCACCCGACCATCGCGATCCGCCATGGCGAGGCCGAAGGGCAGCAGGGACAGCAGCGTTTCGATATAGGAAAGCGCCGATGTACCGCCCGCGCTGCCCGCTGGCTCATCGATCAGCAGCAGCAGCATCGGACCGTCTTGGCCCACTTGACTACCAGCAGGCTGAGCCGCCCGGCGCAAAGGCACCTGCAGCAACCGCAGCGGCAGCCCGCCCGACTCCTCACGCGCCAGAAATAGCCGCCCCTTGTCATCGACGCGCATATGGGCGGCAAAGTCACGGCCGGTAATATTGGCGTCGATCCTACCAGCGGCACGCAGCAGGAAAGCCCCGTTCGCCGCGCGGATGCGCCCTTCACCCCCGATCATGACTGCCATGATCCCGGCCTCACCCATCTGCCGCCCCGCGTCCCCGGTCAGCAGGCGGTGCACATCGTCGAGCGCGTTGGGCTGGCGAACCGGGGTAAAGCGCCACAGCAGATAATCTTCCGACCGGCCCGTGCGGCACAGATCGACATCCAGCCGGAGAGCGCCCTGCGCCACACCTTCGACCCGCGCCTCTCCATCGCGCCAGGCCGCGCGGGCGGCAGCGCTCAGGCTTTCCGTCAGGCCAGGCTCAGCGGTGAGATTGGGGGGCGTCGGAAATCCGGGAAACCATTCGCCGAACAGGTCACTGGCGCAAACAAGCCGCCCTGCCCGGTCGGTCACCGCGATGGCCATGTTGGACGCATCCGCGGCGGCGCGCGCTACCGTCCAATCCGGCACCGCCTCGCCGTCTGCCGCCTCTTCCGGAAAAATGCGCCGATACCAGCTGAGCAGCGCAGCGATGGCAAGAATCATCGCGCCGAACCCTGTGGCCATAGCCGGGTTGCCGGTCGCATAAATGACGAGAACCGCCGAAAGCAGCGCCGCCAATATCAGCAGCGGCAGGGACAGCCGGGAAGGGCGCTCGCCCGTCCACGCTTCCTCATCCCTTTTGACGCGCGAGGCCATCGGCCGGCCTTCCCCCTGAAAACGCCTGGACTATTCGCCCTGCGTCAAACGCGGGCGACTTCTTCCAATGCGCTGCTTTCGGGTGGCTTGCCAATCCTCAATTTACGCGCATGCCATTTCCGGCCCATCCGATGGCGCCAGATCCAGTCGGCAAGGAAATATCCGACCACCGCAAACGCGATCGAAATCAGCGCCAACCCCAACAGCATGGCGGGTGCCGCTTCGGAAAAGAGCCAGCCGCACCATTCGCGGATGGACGCATGCTTATCGACCAGCGCCATGAAACCGGAAGCGTCCGCGCTGCGGCCCAGGAACCAGTTGCCGATATATACCGACGCCATAAGGAACAGCGGTGTCGTCGCGGGATTGGAAAGAAACGTCATCGCCGCCGCCAGCGGAATATTGGCCCGGAAAGGCAACGCCAGCAGCGCCGCCCCGGCAATCTGCACGCCAGGGATCAGCAGGAATATCCCGACCAGCAATCCCAATGCCACGCCGCGCGGCACGGAACGGCGGGTAAAGCGCCACAACGACGGCTCCAACACGCGATGCGCCACAGGGGCGATGAAGCGGTTGTCCTCCAGCGATTCACGGGTCGGCGCGTTGGCATGCCACCAGCGGGCAAGGCGGCCCATGCTCGCCTTGGGACCCATCAGCGATGGTCCTTCATGATGCGCTGCTGATCACGTTTCCAGTCGCGTTCCTTGATCGTTTCACGCTTGTCGTGCGTCTTCTTGCCCTTGGCCAGCGCCAGCTCGACCTTCGCCTTGCCACGGCTGTTGAAATAGACGCTCAAGGGGACGAGCGTCATGCCCTTGCGCTCGACCGCACCATGCATGCGCGCGATCTCCCGCTCGTGCAGCAGCAGCTTGCGGGGCCGCTTGGGCTCATGATTATAGCGATTACCGTGGCTGAATTCGGGGATGTTGCTGTTGACCAGCCACACCTGATCGCCCTTCACCTCGGCATAGCTCTCGGCGATGTTGCCCTCGCCGAAACGGAGTGATTTCACCTCCGTGCCTTGCAGCGCGATGCCCGCTTCGAACACATCCTCAAGGAAATATTCAAAGCGCGCGCGCCGGTTCTCGGCGACGATCTTCTTCTTGTCGAACAATTCGGGACGGGGGCGGGCCATGGGACTCTTAACTAACTCACTTCACCATATAAGGCCGCAGCCCATTTAGACGAGACCCGCAATTTCCAAAGCCCGATCGACAGCGGCGCGGCTCGATTCCGAAGGCCAGGTGATCGGCAGGCGCAACTCACCGGGCATGTCAGACCGCACACGGCTGAGCGCATATTTAACCGGCCCGGGTGAAGAATCGCTGAACAATGCGTCGTGCAGCGGGTAGAGCCGGTCCTGTAGCGCCAGTGCGCCAGCCCAATCACCCGACGCACAAGCCGCCTGGAACTCCGCGCAGAGACGCGGAGCAACATTGGCCGTGACGGAGATGCAGCCCTTGCCCCCCATGGCGTTAAATCCCAGCGCGGTTTCGTCATTGCCGGACAGCTGGCAGAAATCATCCCGGCAGGCGAGCCGCTGCGCGGTGACCCGCCCCAGATTCCCGGTGGCGTCCTTTATGCCCACGATCGTCTGATATTCTTCCGTCAGGCGGTGGATCACTGGCACGCCAATGTCGGTGATCGTGCGGCTCGGCACATTGTAAAGGACGATCGGCAGCTGACAGCGCTCGGCCAGATAGGCGAAATGCTGATAGACGCCTTCCTGGTTCGGCTTGTTATAATAAGGCGCGACCACCAGCGCCGCGTCCGCGCCAGACGCCTGCGCCGCGAACATATGCTCCAGAGCGATTCGCGTGTCGTTGGACCCGCAGCCCGCGATCACCGGCACCCGGCCCGCGGCCTGATCGACACAGATCGCGACGACGCGATTATGCTCCTCGACCGTCATGGTCGCGCTTTCGCCGGTGGTGCCGCAGGGCACCAAGGCACTGCTTCCCTCCTCGATCTGCCAATCCACCAGCGCGCGAAATGCCGCCTCATCCACGGCTCCGTCGCGGAAAGGGGTGACCAGTGCCGGAATCGACCCGGAAAACATCAACAAACTCCTTCAATTCACCGGCATTCCGGGGCACACTGTCGAGTGTAGGCCTCGGCGCGCTATAGCGCGTCGTTCAGGGCCTGATAAGGATGGAATTGCGATGATGTCCAGTAGGCTGTCAGCTCGCCGCCCCGAAACAGCAATGGTCCGCATGCCCTTGATCGCTCTTCTTCTTTTTACCGCTGGCGCCAGCGCCCAGACCGAAGCCCCCGTTGCGACGCCCTATCCGGCTGGCGCGGTGGTCCAGCAACTGCCCGCCACGACTCAGTCATCGCCTCAGCCATCGCCCTGGAATCAGGTGAGCAGCCGAATCGGCGTCGCGTCCGATCCGTCCATCTCCGCGACGATCAGCCAGTGGCGCGCGTTGCAGCAGAGCGATGGCCTGGGCTTCTCCTCCTATGCCAGTTTCATCCTCGCCAATCCCGGTTGGCCGGGGGAGGACCGGATGCGGCGGCTGGCGGAAACCGGCATCAATCCCAACAGCTATGATCCGCGTCAGGTTACGGCCTTCTTCGCCCGCTTCCCCGCGCGCACCGCCACCGGCCATGCGCGCAATGCGCTGGCGCTTATGCAGATGGGCCGCATGCCCGAAGCCCGCATCGCCGCACGCAGCGCCTGGGTCGGCGGCACGCTTTCGCCGGATGACGAGGCTCGGCTGCTATCGCTCTTCGGCAGCAGCTGGACGAGTGCGGACCATGATCAGCGCGCCGACGTGCTACTGTGGGGCGGTGACATCGCCGGGGCGCAACGGATGCTCGCTTATGTGACGCCCACGCGACGGCCGGTCTACGAAGCGCGTATCGCCTTCCGCCAGAAGGCGCCGGACGCCGCCGCCCGGATGCAAGTCGCGGAGCCGGTCGGCATATCCGACGCTGGCTTCGTTGCGGACAAGGCGACCTGGCTGTTGAACACGGGCAACTGGATCGCCGCGCGGCAATATCTCGCCAACCGTCCCCAGCTGACCTTCCGCCCGGGCAACGCGGAAAAATGGTATGAAACATTGCTCGGCCAGGCGCGCGCCGCCGCCAACGACAGCCAGTGGAGCTTCGCCTATGGCATCGCCAGCAAGCTCGACGACGCCTATGCGCCCGGCACCGACGTTTCCAGCCGCCCGATCGGCGAGCGCGATGACTATACCAGTCTCGCCTGGCTGGCGGGAACGACCGCCTTCTACAATCTAAACCGACCAGCGGACGCGGCGGCGATGTTCCGCCGCTACGCAACGGCTGCCAAATCCCCCCAGACCCAGTCAAAGGGCTATTATTGGGCAGGCCGCGCAGCGCTGGCAGCCGGTGATACGGCCACCGCGACCAGCTATTTCGCCCAGGCTTCGGTGTTCCCGGATCAATTCTACGGCCAACTTGCCCTGGAACGCGTCGGAAAGCCGGTGCCCGCGCCTGCCCTTGTGGAACGCGCCGTGGAGATTTCCGCCGCCGATCGCACCGCCTTTGCCAGTCGCTCGGTCGTCCGCGCGGTGAAGGCGCTGGGGCAGATGGGCTATTGGGAAGATCAGAGCAAATTCGCCCGCGCCATCGCCAATAATGCCGATAGCGACAGCGATCATTATCTCGCCGCCGAACTCGCCAAGAGCATCGGCAGGCCCGACATGGGTGTGATGGTCGGCCGCCGCGCCGTGTCGAGCGGCCTCACCGGCTATGGCGAAAGCGCCTTCCCCCGCGTGCCCGTGCCGCCGACCGCGCAATCCAACTGGACGATGGTGCATGCAATCGCCCGGCAGGAAAGCCAGTTCGACCGGCAGATCGTCAGCCACGCTGGCGCGCGCGGCCTGATGCAACTTATGCCCGGCACCGCGCGGGAACAGGCGAGCAAGCTCGGCCTCGGCTATGATCCCGGCTCGCTCAACGACCCGAGTTACAACATCATGCTCGGATCATCCTATTTCCAGCGCATGCTCAACTATTATGGCGGCAGCTATCCGCTGGCCGTCGCGGCCTATAATGCCGGTCCCGGCAATGTGAACCGCTGGATTTCGGCCAATGGCGACCCGCGCCTGCCGGGCGCCGACATGTTGCGCTGGATCGAGCAGATCCCGCTTTTCGAAACGCGCAATTATGTGCAGCGCGTGCTCGAAAATGCGGTCGTCTATGAAGCGATGAATCCCGAACGCGCCCGCTTCCGGGGTTCGAACACCCCCCTCTCCAAATATCTGGGCAAGCAAACCCCGGGCTGACCGCCCTTATTCTCCATTCGGGCTGAGCCTGTCGAGGCCCCCCACTTCTCTTCGTTGAGATGAGGACTTCGACAAGCTGCATTCGAAGGGATAGGAAAGTCCGGTCATGACCCCTCACCCCAATTACATCAGCCCCGAAGGCTTTGCGAAGCTACGCGCCGAATATGATCAGTTGCTTGGCGTCGAGCGGCCCCGCATCGTGGAGATCGTCAGCTGGGCAGCGGGCAATGGCGACCGCAGTGAGAATGGCGACTATCTATACGGCCGCAAGCGCATGCGTGAGATCGACGGCCAACTGCGCCGCCTGTCAAAAAAGATGAAGGATGCGAAAGTCGTCGATCCTCGTCAGCAACCCGACAAGACCCGCGTCTTCTTCGGCGCGACCGTGACGATCGCCGACGAAGACGACAATCGCCGCACCGTCACCATCGTCGGCAATGACGAAACCGACGCCAGCGCGGGTCGGATTGGCTGGAGCTCCCCCATCGCGCGCGCCCTGCGCAATGCCGCGGTGGGTGATCTACGCCGCGTCGTGCTGCCCGCCGGGGAAAAGGAATATGAGGTGATGGAGATCGGTTATCCGGAGTGACGCGAAGCTTGTTAAGGGTTCGAACCATTCCCTCTCCCCTTCAGGGGAGAGGGTGCCGAGCTTAGCGAAGGCGGGAGAGGGGACTGTTAGGACGCCGTTTCCTCATTCCCCTCTCCCCAGCCCGATCCCCGGTTTGGGGGAGGGGGGTAATCCGCAACACGGCGAACGCCATGCAAGCCCCCGCGCCGCAAGGGT
>CAMPIM010000001.1 GCA_946886365.1 uncultured Novosphingobium sp. | reverse complement strand
GGTGTCATTTCTATCCGGGACAGATAGTGTCTTTTCTAACCGGTCCGAACATTTCGTGTAAGCAGTGGATTCTAATTCGAAGTGCGAAATCCTAGGATTTATAGGGATTTGATCCCCTTTCCAGGACGGCACGCAGTGAACGGCTATCAGCATCTGAGTTTGGACGAGCGGCGGGACATTTATCGATTGGTCGACGGTCTGTGCGGCAGGTTGTGGACGCGCTGCGGCGCCATTCATCGACGATTTATCGCAGACAGATTGCGGGTTACTTGCGGGCGTCATCAGAACCGGGACGCGGTGTGCCACCTGGCGGTTGCCCGCCGTTCGCGCCGACAACGCTACGCTACGCTCGTAAGCCACGCGGTCTCCATATTACTGTGGTCAACACGATCGGCGCACGACCGCCGGAAATTGCGGATCGCAGCAGATTCGGACATTGGGAAGGCCATCTTCTGATTTTTTAGGAGAGAGTATGGCAAAGCCAATCTCACCTCGCTGGTCGAACGCCGCAGCCGCTTCACTTTCCTCGCGCATAATCCGAGCCGGCATTCCGCTGGGGTCATGGCCGGCATCGATCGGGGTTTGCGGGGCATCCCCCCTGCCCTCCGGCGCAGCATCACCTTCGATCGGGGCACGGAATTTGCCGCTTTTGCGACACTGCGAAACAGGCTCGGCATCACCAGCTATTTCTGCCTGCCGTCCACGCCTTGGCAGAAAGGTGGCGTGGAAAATTGCAATGGACGGATACGGCGCTTCCTGCCCTCCAACACATTGCGCTGCTGTCGGACAAGGAAATCCACAAGCCGTCGCTGATCGCCTCAACAGCACAGCCCTCCAGTGCCTGGGCTATCGCACCCCGCACAAGGTCGTGGGAGAACAGATCGCCCTCCTCAAGCCCGGATGAAATGCTATGCATCACCCCGGGTGTCGCACTTCAAATCGAAACCGCCGGAAGGGATAGCCATTTTCTGACGAGGAAGGCGATATACCCGTCCGTCGCAATAAGACATGGCGTGTGTGTGTCGACAATAACGAAGCAGCCGACACACACACACTTGAAGTTCAGAACGCGATACCGACGTCGATCCCGTATGTGCGCGGAGCCTGGAAGGTGCCGAGTACCCACGTATCGAAGATCGGAAACAGAAACTCTGGCTTATCCGAATTGTTGAGATTTTTGCCCCAGAGGGAAATCTTGCCCTTAGCGTTGCCTACCGGGATTTCGGCAAAGGTGAACCGTGCGCCTATTTCCCAAGTTGCCCTTATCACCAACTGGTCGTCGAGCACGGGATCACCAGCACCGATACAACCGTCCGTCGCCGATTGCGTGGCGCCGACCGGGCACTGCAACCGGAAATGATCGCCCTTATACTGGCCATCAATGCGGAAGCTCATCTTGGTGCCACCTGGGAATTCGGGGAAATCATATTGCGCAGCGACATAGCCGGTGCGCCGGGGTTGATATGTACGCACCGGGGTAGCTGCCGGATTAGCCGTCTGTGGCTTTGCATTGACGTCCGTAAAGCCATAGGTGCCGGTCAAAGTAAGGCCGTCGACCGGCAGGATCGTGGCTTCAATTTCGTAGCCCCGCGCTCTTTCGCTACCGGCATTCAGCAGGATGTTGCCACCCTGATTGGGATCAAAGCCCGTCACCTGGAGGCCTTTTCGATCCGCCTGGAATAAAGCGACGTTAAGTCGGACGCGCCGATCAAGAAATTCAGACTTCACGCCCGCTTCGTAGGACTTAATTGTTTCCGGCTGGAATTCCGCGCCATGGAAGATACCCCCCGAAACGAAACCGGTGGCAAATTTCGCATAGACGTTGCTGCTCTGGGCAAACTGATATTTCAATGATGCGTCATAATCGACGCGATCCTGCTTGGCGTTGAAGCTGCCGCGCTGAACCGTGGGGGTCCGATCCGCATCAATCAGATCATTCTCCGTGCGATCATCTTTAGAATAGCGGATGCCGCCGCCCAGTTCGAGCGCATCGGTCAACTTGAGATTGGCATGTGCATAAGCCGCGTAAGATTTGTTGAGCACCTTAAGCAGGTCGCCACCCGCAAGATAGCTGCCGGGATTATTGATAGGGATCGGGACGCCTGGTTGGCTGATCTGTCCGAAAATGGTCGGGCTGTTGAGGTAGGCCTTTTCGCGATAATAGAACAGGCCACCAACAAAATCCAAACTGCCGGTGTGGCCGAGGAGTTGCAGTTCGTGGGACGACTGCCGCTGCTTTGCATAGCGCTCGGCTGCAAGCGCCTGAAAATACCCACCCGTCCCGCCATAAGGGTCCACCAGCGAATTTCCGTCGAGATCAGACGATGAGTTCAGCGTAAACCCGCGCAGTCCGCCAATATATTTGACGCTCAAGGAATCGCTAAGCTCATAAACAGCCGTAAGGCTGTGGCCCCAGGTTTTTTGGGTAGCTGGAGAAAGGCCATCGATCGGAATGCGGTCGAGCCGCGTCAAGCTCTCCACCATCGTGCCGCCAAGTGCAGGCTGGTTCGGGAAGTTGGTGATGCCGCTAAATGCGGCGCCGCTGTGCAGCAATTGCATGGCGTCGAGCGTGGTTACCATGTCGGTATAGTTGAAGCGATAATCGAGCGTCAGGCCATCGATCCCGGCATAGCGGATTGCTGCGAAAAACGACTCGGTGTTGTTCGCGCCAAAGCTCTTCGCACTGGTCGACGGCCCGAACGGTTCCGGATAAAGGAATGTACGCTGCGGGGCGGAATTCTTTACATAACCGTCATTTTCGTCATGGACATATGTGAACCGCGCCGAAAGACCAGCCCATTCAGGCGTGTTGACCGTTATCCGCCCGCGATGGCGATGGTAGTTTCCTAGCGTTCCTTCGGCCTCGACACCGAATTTACCGGTCGGGCTGGCCGTCACAAATGCGATTGCGCCGCCGGTAGAGTTGCGGCCAAAGAGTGTGCCCTGTGGACCGCGCAGGACTTCGAGATGTTCAAGATCGGCCAGATCGAAGGCGGAGTTGCCGGGTCGGCCAAGATAAACGCCATCTACATAGAGCGCGACGCCGGAATCGACCTGGAAGTTGATAGAACCGGACGAAACGCCGCGAATATTGAACTGCGGCGCGCTGGGTGAGCCTGCCTGCTTCTGGATATTGACGTTTGGCGCGGTCTTGCCGACGTCCTGGAAGCTCTTGATCTGATAATCCGCAATTTGAAGCGCACCGAGAGCTGTTACGGCTGTTGGGACATTTTGCAGGTTTTCAGAACGCTTCCGCGCAGTAACCACGATGTCCTGAAGACCCACGCCCTGCGTCGCTTGGGCGGGTGCTGCTGGCGAAGAATCCTGCGCATTTGCCTGCGACGCTGCCAGAGCAAGCATCAATGCCGAACCAGCAAGATAATGATATTTTCCGTAAGCCATCTTCGATATCCCCTCGGTTCTGTCCGCTTTGGCGCGGATCCTGTGGGGTTGAGCATCGCCCTGCTAAGCGCGTTGCAATACCTTCAAATCAATTAGGTTGGATAATTTAGCGGCGAACGACGGCGAGTTCGGGCAGACTGGTGTGGATGAGATGCACAAGCTGTGATTGGCGGGTCGCGCCCGTCTTGGCAAAGATAGAGCGGAGATGCGCGCGCACGGTGTTTTCGGCAATGCCCAGCCGATGCGCGGTCTCGATCACCGACACGCCGTTTGCAAGCGAAGCCGCGATCGACGCCTCTGTCGGGGTAAAGGCGAACAATTCCCTCAGGGCATCGCTGGTCACGACGCACTGACGTTCCGGATCGCCCAGGAAAAGCGCGATGGCCGGCGTTGTGCCGCCATGCATGAAATTAGGAATAGTGATTGACCGAATGACGATTCCGATGTCCCGGTGGCCCGATGGACGTTCGACCAGGAATACTGAAGGAGATGATCCTGGCGCGACGTTCACCGCATCCTTGAGTTGCTGGCGAAATTCGCGGTCACGGCTGGAATTGGCGATCGCCAGACGCTGCCCCACGATGCTTATCCCATCCCCATCGGCCAGGATGGATGCGGCAAGTTCGTTCATCTTGAGAACATTCAGATTATGATCGAGCATCACGGTGCCGACAGCGAACTGTTCGATGGCGCCGGTCATCACTGCCTGCTCCGAACGGGACACCTCCAGTCGGCGATAGAGTTCGACCGCCTGCCGCAGATGGGGCACGATTTCTTCTATACGGCCGCGCTCTTCAGTATCGAAAGGCGCGCCATGAGGCGCCCTCGTCAGCCGAAGTCGGGCTTCCAGGCCATTGCTTATGCGCAGATCCACGCCAAGAACGTGCGAACCGTCGATGCCTTCCAGCCACCCTTTATAATAGGCTGAATTTTTGAGTTTCGCCTCGGCCACATATTCATACAACGCCACGACCTTGCCTTCGGGCAGGCCGACAAAGGGGTCGATCTGCATAAAGCGGTCAAGATATTCCTGAATCGCAGGCGGTGGCGCGGTGGGCGTTATCATTGTGCCCAAACCATCCATATTGGGCGGCGTGAGGATCAGCGTTGCCCATTTTGCGTTCACATGATCGCGAAGCAGCAGCAGAAAGTCTCGCCATGGATCTTCGCTGACCAGCGAAGCATTGAGTGCCAGGATCATACGCGAAAAGCAGGCGACCTCATTCGCGTGTGCGACCATCCTATTATCTCCTTCGCGCTCCTTTACCGGATGCGTCTGATGGAGAGCGTAGTCGGTTGCGCGAGGCTTGCCAATCGTCACCATGTCTTTGGCAAGCATCATGCCTCAGCGATCATATACCCGCCGCTCGCCACCAGACATTCCCCCGTCACAAACCGCGCAGCCGCACTGGCGAGGAACAGGGTCGGCCCTGCTATGTCGTCTGGTGTTCCCCAGCGGCCAAGCGCCATCCGCTGCGCCGTGCCAGGACCATAGACAGGATCGTCGGCGTAGCGCTCCGTCATCGGCGTGCGAACCGGACCGGGCGCCACGGCGTTGATCCGCACGCCCTTTGCCCCCCACCCTTGCGCCAGCGATTTGGTCAGTAGCAGAAGGCCAGCCTTGGCCGCGCTATATCCGGGGAACATGGAGTTGCCAAAGATCGCCATCATCGAGGCGATCGTCACGACCGCGCCGCCGCCGTCGTGCCGACTTTGCACCAGCAGCGGCAGGCAGGCGATCGTCAACGCATGGACGCCTTTCAGATTGGCGTCGATGGCTGCGTCGAAATCCTCCGGGACGGACGTACCGCCCGCATTGTTAATGAGGATGTCCAACGCCCCCAAACCCGCTATCAAGGCGTCGATGCTAAGCCGGTCGCCAAGACGAAGGGGGCAATAGGTGGCACCCGGCGGAATGTCTTCATAATCCGCTTCTGTCGGCCGTGTACCCGTGACGATAACATGTGCGCCCGCAGCGATGAAGGCAGCAGCGATGCCCGCGCCGATCCCGCTGGTCCCGCCGGTGACGAGCACGTGCCGTCCGGTAAAGTCGAACATCGCCATTCCTTTCTTCAAATATCAATCACGGCGTCGGCCGCATCCTGCATCGCACCTTCGATATAGCCTACACCATTGGCGTCGCCGATGCTGCGCACACTGAATCCGGCCGCTTTCAGTTGGTCGGCCAAACGAGGGTCGCCTTGCGCGCCCTTGGCGACGATCACCTGGTCGGCAGCCATCGTTCTCACTTGTCCGAAGCTGTTGCGGTAGCTGACTTTCTTATCGCCAATCGCAATGTCCCCGGCGTTCGGCAGGAGGGTGACGCCCAGATGATGAAGTTCATCAAGCACCCGCCAGCGGCGCACGACCTGAAGACCCGCACCCATCTTGGCCGCTTCGTCGATCACGACGACCTTTCGACCGCGCTTGGCAAGGAATTCGGCCAGTTCCAGCCCAACCAGTTCGCCGCCGATAATCACCACGCGTTCGCCAAAGGGCATGAAATAGGTGCTGGCAGCGCGGATGAAACCGGGCCGTCCCGTCAGGCCGGTGACACGACCTGCACGCATCATCAGCCGCGTCTTGGCGTCGACCTTGCGCGCCAGCTTGCCCAGATCCTGTCCCAGCATCAGGCTGCGCATTTCGTCGCCGCTGAACACGTTGTTGCGATCCGCGCCGGGAATGGGGGGCAGCGCACGTCGCGCGCCGGTGGCGACGACGACTTCGTCGGGGGCCAGGGTAGTGAGCAGTTCGGGCGTCGCCTTCGTGCTCAGTTGCACGGTGATATTCGGCTCGCCTTTCACTTCCCGTTTCAGCCAATCGACAATGCCCTGGTTCGGGGCATAGGCGATCGATGCGAAGCGGGCGGTCCCGCCTAAAGAGTCTGTTGCCTCCAGCAGCGTGACCCGATGGCCCCGCTTTGCCAGCCGACGCGCCGCCTCCATCCCGGCGGGACCACCGCCGATCACGACAATATGGCGAGCGGCGGCGGTAGGAACCAGCGCGCGCTCACGCTCAAAGCCTGTTTCGGGATTGACCGCGCATTTCACCGGACGGCTGAAAAATATCTGGCTGATGCAGGTGTAGCAGTAGACGCAGGGGCGAATCTGATCGGCCTTCCCCGCGGCCAGCTTGGCCGGCAAATGAGGATCGGCCAACAGCTTGCGGCCCATCGTCACGAAATCCAGCTTGCCATCAGCGATGAAGCGGTCGGCATCTTCCGGCTCGATCCGGCCGGGACAGATGATCGGTATAGTCACATGTGCCTTGATCCGCGCTGCCGCCTCGACAAACCCGTTGCGCGTGTCGGTTGCATGTCCGGTCGAATAGGTAAGGCCCCGACCCGGATGGCCATCGGCCGATATGTGGATGGCGTCTGCTCCTGCCTCCTGCGCCAGCCGGGCGGTGGCGGCCGCGTCCTCCACTGTGATGCCGCCGTCGATCAGGAAATGCTGGCTGTCCAGGCGCGGCCATATCGGCATGTCGGGGCCGACGGCAGCGCGCACGCCGCGAATGATATCGCACAGCAAACGCGAGCGGTTCTCGATCGAGCCGCCATAATCGTCGTCGCGCTGGTTGATCAATGGATTGAGGAAAGATGAGATCAGGTAACCGTGACCGGCATGCAGTTCGACCGCATCGACGCCTGCGCGCTGGGCGCGTTGCGCGGCGCTGGCGAACATCTGGACCAGTTGCTCGATATCCTGCACGGTCATGACGCGGTAGTTGGGCGCACCCATGGCAGCAAATGGCGCGGTAAAGATGGCCAGTTCATCCTCCAGGAAGCCCTCCATCATGTCGCCATCGCTCTTGCCGACCGCCGGGATCGAAGGCGTCCAGATCGGCCGTCCAGCCAGCATGTCATTCATCGCGACCAGACCAGCGTGCTGAAGCTGCATCGCGAGTTTCGCGCCATGAGCGTGGACCGCGTCGGCCAGCGCCCGCACGCCCGGCAGGTGGCGCTCGTGCGAAATCGCCTCGTTGCGCCAGTTGCCGGAGCCTTCGGGATAGCCGATCGATACCGATCCCATCATGATCAGCGCCGCGCCGCCCTTTGCGCGTTCCTCATAATAAGCGCGCAGCCGTTCGCCGGTGATCCCGTCCTCGTCCGCAAGGTTGGACCCCATCGGCGTCATGAATATCCGATTGCGCAAGTCCATCGCGCCGATACGTCCCGGTGCGAGCAGATGGCTATAGGCCATGTGGCGATCCTCCTTCACCCTGCTCGGATGGCAGGTGCTAAACATCCTGATTGGTGGTTACGCATCAGGCGCGCATCATCAATTTGCAGGGGATCAGCGCCGTTCCAGCATGGTTATGAGCCTGTCCTTCATCGGATCGACCCATTCCGCCTTAAGCGTGGGGCTGAGCAGACCCGCATCCTCCAGCTCATCGCACAGGCGCATCTGGTGGGCGATGTCGAACAGATCATATTGCGATGAAAATTTACCGCCGCCCCCATAGGTGATCAGCGATACGCCATGGGTCTCGTAAAACCCTCCGTCCGCTCGTCGGCCGGGGCCGCGATTGACCCAGTGACTGATGATCCGATCATCCGCGATCGCCCAGTCCAATATGGGGAAGGTCCAGCCCTCCCACCCTGAACCGACATCCATGTCGCGGCCATAATGGGTCCGTCTTATCGCCTCCCGCCCGTCCGCACGAACGGGCATCGCGCCACCATAGGGACAGATATAGACGCAATCCTCATGGTAGAGTTCGTCGGCGATCCATGACCAGTCGTTACGCGCCTCCGCTTCGACAAAGGCGTCGCGCAGGCGGGTGATGGCGGCCTCGACCTCTTGTTGGGGATAGGATGCCATGCCTAGATGCCGTAGCCACCCGATACGTTGATCTGCTGCCCGGTAACATAGGCGGCGCGGTTGGATGCAAGGAACACCGCCGCCTCACCGATCTCTTCCGGCTGGCCCCAGCGCTTGAGGGCAAGACCCTTTTGCACTTCCGCCACCCATTCGGGACCGAACACGCCCTGTTTCGTCAGTTCCAGGAACATACCGGCCTCAATCACGCCGACGAGCACGCTGTTCGCACGGATGCCGTGCCGTCCCTCTTCCCGCGCAATGCCGCGGACGAGCGATTCATTGCTCGCCTTGGGCGCGACAGACAAACCGTCTTTCTCCGGCCAGCGCATCTGCCCCGCCGATCCCAGCGTGACGAACGATCCGCCGCCCTGTTCTCGAAAATGCGGCAAGGCAGCCTGCACGGCATTGAAGAAGCCATGGACCTCTATGTCGATCGCGCGACGCCATTGTTCGTGGGTGGTATCGCCCAGCATGACCTGATCGACCAGTGGCCCGGCGCCCCAGACTACCGTGTGGATGCGTCCGTGCGCTGCGACCGCCGCTGCGAATGCCGCCTCGACCTGTTCACGATCGCGCACATCGGCACGATGCGTTGATGCCTTCTGCCCCTCGCTCTCAATTGCGCTGGCCAGCGTTGCGGCGGCATCTGCCTTCGAATGATAGCCGATCGCCACGTCCGTTCCGGCTTCTGCGAAACATTGCGCCACACTGCGACCGATCCCGCCGCTGCCGCCGAACACCAAAGCTGCTCCTGCGGGAAATTGTACCTTGCCCATCGTCATCCTCTCGATATTTTTTCAGGCGGCCACGCTGCTGCCGCGCGTGTCATATGTCGTGATCTTGCCGTCCACCCGATCCTGAAATTCACTGGCGCGGGCGCGCGGGTTGTAAAATTGTCGATACCAGATGCGCACTTTACCAAACGGCCCGTCCGCCGGAATTTGGAGCGGGTTGAAACAGGGACGCTTGTTGGCCCAGATTTCAAAATCCTGCGCGAGCGCCAGCCGTCCCGCCTCGGCATAACCATATGCGATCGCGATGTCGTCCTGCGTTGGCGGCGTGTTGGCAGCCTTCGACATCAGTGCATGCCAAACCATTACCACGCCATCCTCAACTGGCGTATGGCAGATCAGCATCAGCGAGGGGTACGCCCCGGTCAGTCGCGCCTGAAGGATTGCAGGCCCGGTATACCATGTGTCGGTTTCCAGCACTGCATCGCTGCTGACCAGCGTACGGTGGCCCGCGCCGAACGTCTGGTGAAGGATCGGCCCATTAAAGGCGTTTTCGAAATAGGCGCAGTCGGTCGATCCGTGGACCGGAACCATGTGCGCGGCGTCCGCCATATTGTCGAGTATCTCCTGCGGATGGCAGGGGATGATGCCCAGATGATCGACCTGCCAGCGCACCCAGCTTGGATCGTCCCATTCCGCAAAGGGGGGCAATTCGATATCCGGCTCCTGGCCTTCTGGGTCGTGCCAGTACCAGATGATGCCCGCGCGCTCGATGATCCGGTGGGTCGGCAGGCAGGCAGCTTTGGGGACGAACTTTGAATAGGGGATGTCGTCGCACGCACCATCCGGGCCGAAACGCCATCCATGATAAGGGCAGCGGATCGATTCGCCCTCCACCTGCTGTCCATCGCGCACGATGTAGGAGGTCGTGTTCTTGGCCAGGTGCGCGCCAAGATGAGGACAATAGGCGTCGACCATGCGCGCCGTCCCACTTTCGCCGCGATACAGGACGAAGTCCCGGCCGAAATAGTGGATCGTGCTTGGGGTTGCCGAGACTTCGCTCCCTTCGGCAACCATGAACCAGCCGCGGGGGAATGTATATTCGCCCAACCCATAGTCTGCGGTTTGTGCCATCTTCGCTCTCCAATCCGACTTTTGACCGCTATTTGTGACCTTCGATCCGGCCGCCGATACCTCGAAATAGACTAGGCCGTGCGTGCGCCGCCCGTTTCGCTCCACCCGGCATTCTCTCCGAGCACCTTCGACACGACCTGAGGGTTCACATATTCGCGCCAGCGCGTGATCCGGCCTTCGGCGAAATCAAGAATGCTGACATATCGGTTGGAATAGGGTTCGCCCGTCAGAATATAGCGGCTGTGCGAGCTATATTCGGCAATCAGCCGATCCTTGGCGGCCAGATCGTGGATGACCTCAATGCGATAGGCGTAAGGATCAAAATCGCGCCAGCTCGCTTCCAACGCATCGCGAAACCAGCGCGCACCACGGTGTTCGAGCGGAAAGCCCGCCATAACGGGAAAGGGCCATTCGAGCTGTATGTCGTCGGCAAGGCAGGATTCGAACGTATCGAAATCCTTGATACCAAGCGCCGTCAGCATCCGAACGAACAAATCACGATTGGCGGTACTGGTCATCGATCCTCTCCTTTTGCCTGGCGCTAACCGATTTTCGAAAGTCGCGATTACTTGATTTGGGGGGAGGAGCGAGACGCGGCGCAGGATAATGACGAGCGAGATAGGAGAGAGACAATGACCAGTAATAAAATCGTGGTCGTCACAGGCGCGAGCCGAGGCGCGGGCAAAGGGATCGCCATCGCACTGGGGGGCACGGGCGCTAAGGTCTATGTTACCGGTCGTTCGCTGAGCGACGAGGGGCTGCCGCTCCCCGGCACGATCGGCGCCACCGCGCGCGCCGTAGATGAAGCGGGCGGACAGGGTGTCGCGGTCGCACTCGATCATCGTGATGATGCGGCGGTGGAAGCCTTTTTTTCGCGCGTCGCGGATGAGGCGGGCCATATCGACATTCTCGTCCACAGCGCCACCGCGCTTTCCGACGATCTGGTAAAGCCGGGACCTTTCTGGGAGAAGTCCAGCGATCTGGCCGATATTCTAGATGTCGGACTGCGTTCCGCCTATATCGCGACACGCGCGGCCGCTCCGTTGCTGCTAAAGGCGCAGGCCGGGTTGGTCGTCGCGGTCTCGTCGCCGGGCGCGCATTGCTACATGCATGGTCCGGGCTATGGCGCGCAAAAGGCGGGCCTCGACAAGATGATGTTCGACATGGCGCACGACTTCCGCCCGTTCGGCGTCGCCACATTGTCGATCTGGCCGGGACCGATGCGGACCGAACGGCTGGAACTGGGGCGAAAAGAGCGGCCCGAAGTCTATGGCCAGATGTATGACGCCGCCGAAACGCCCCAATTGCAAGGGCTGGTGATCGATGCGGTTGCGCGTGATCGGGACCGGATGGCGCTATCGGGCAAGGCCTTTTACACTGCGGATCTCGCCATGCGTTATGGCCTTACCGATATCGATGGCCGCGAACCCGCCTCCTTCGCAGCGATGCTTGGCGAGCCACGTCCCTTCCATCCGGCCGTCATCGAATAGCGCTTCTCAATTTGCGCCCGTTGCATCGCGGGCGGCGATGTAGGCGAAGGTCATCGCCGGGCCGATCGTCGATCCCGCACCGGGATAGGATCGGCCCATCACCGAAGCAGCGCTGTTACCGACCGCATAGAGTCCCGCAACGGGCTGGCCCGCTGCATCAAGCACGCGCGCGCTGGCATCGGTGGCAAGGCCGCCGCTGGTGCCGATATCGCCCGCATTGATTGGCAGCGCGTAGAAAGGCGCTTTTTCGAGCGGCAGGAGATTGGGATTGGGCTTCACCTTCTGATCGCCATAATAGCGGTCATAGGGCTGCTGACCGCGACCAAAATCAGGGTCCTGCCCAACCCGCGCATTTTCGTTGTAGCGGATGACGGTCGTTTCCAGCACGGTCGGGTCGACACCGATCTTCCTTGCCAGTTCCGCGATAGTGTCCGCCTTGCGCATGAGTGCGCGGACAGCGGATGAATGCATCCAGTCCGGTATCATCGGCATCAACGGCCCCATCGGATAGCGCCAGCGGAACCGCGCATCGAGCAGGATCCAGGCCTGCCCCCCGCCTGCAGCGCGCATCGCTTCGCCAGCCTTGTGATAGGAGGCGGCTTCGTTGAGGAACCGCTTGCCGGAACTGTCGACGATCATTGATCCAGGCAGGGAGCGTTCGAAGAAGAGCGGCCGGGCGCGATCTTCGCCCGGAACCTTGATCGTGGGCGCCCACCACGCCGAATCCATCCGTGTTGTGACCGCGCCAACGGCCTCCGCCGCGCGGATCGCGTCGCCGGTATTACCGCTCTGGCTGCCCGACCAGTCGGGGTTGGGCGAGCCGGTGAGATAGCGTGCCCGCATTTGTGCATCGCGTTCGAACCCACCGGCGGCCAGGATCACGCCCTTGCGCGCGCGGATACGCCGCTCGCCCGCGTCCGTTTGCACCACCGCGCCCTCGACGCGGCCATCGCGCTGGATCAGGGACAGGAGTGCATGGCGATAGCGAATATCCACCTTGCGCGTGTCGAGCGACAATTTCAGCCGGGCGAGCAGCGCGTTGCCAGAGGTCAGAAAACGGCTGCGCTTCGATCGCAGGCGCTGGCCGAAATCGGTATAATGGCGCCACAAGGCCTTCGTCAGCATCTTTTGCCAACCGGGCATCCGCGTGATGAGCGGCGCGGCCTCGGCGGCGGTCCAGCTTATCCGGCCAAACAACAGCCCAGCGGGATGCGTCGGCCGCAAGCGATCAAGATCATCGCCCAGCGCACGGCCATCGATCGGTTGTGGATCATGGCTGCGCCACCCCATTTTGCCACCTGGAAGCTCGGCGTGATAATCGGTGTAGGGGATCGAAGCGTAGCGCACCTGCGTCTCGCGTTCGAGGTAGGCCAGCATCGCCGGGGCATTGTCGACAAAGGCCGTGATCTGATCCGCGTCGACGTCATCACCGGCAAGCGCGGTGATGTAGCGCGCGGCTTCTTCGGGGCTATCGTCCGCGCCGGCGGCTTTGGCCAGGTGGCTCGCAGGGATCCAGATCACGCCGCCCGAAGTGGCGGACGTACCACCGAACTGGTCGCTTTTTTCAACGACCGCCACCGTCGCATGGTTATCCGCAGCCACGATCGCAGCCGTCAGCGCACCGGCCCCTGATCCCACGATCAGGATATCGACTTCTTCATCAAATCCGTTCATCGCGCTCATGACTTCTCCATCGTCAGCATCACTTTCAGGGCTTCCGGCGCGCATTGCGCGGCAAATGCCGCTGCCGCCTGGTCGATCGGGAATTGATGGGAGACCAGCCCCCCCCGATCGACTCGTCCCTCGGCCATCATCGCCAGCGCCTCGACCAGTTCTTCCGGCGCATACCCGTTCGATCCCATGATCGTCGGCTGCTTCTGGATCACCGGACCGAAGTCGATCGTCATGCGATCCTCATAGCCGCCGAAACATACGATCCGCCCGCCATCCAGTGCGATCAACCTCAGCGCCGTTTCCAGGGGCGGCGGGCCGGGCATATGCTTGATGTATCCGGCGCAATCGAACACCACGCCGATCCGGGCCGAGATGCCGTTATAGCCCTCCTCAATACCAGTGAGAGCGGCAATCTGATCGAACACATCGCCATCGCGCGCGTTGATCGCTGCGGTCGCGCCGACTGCCACCGCCGCTTCAAGCCGCGCAGCATGCACATCCACCGCGATCAATGAGCCGGTCTCTATGCCCCTGGCGCGAATCGCTTGGATGACGCCCAGCCCGATGATGCCAACGCCGAATATGACGACATTCTCTCGGCTTCGAATTGCCGCCTTGCGCACCATCTGGAGCGCATCTGCCATTGGTTCCGTGGTTGCCGCTTCGATGAAGCCAACCGCGTCCGGCACGCGCACAAGCTGGTATGGATTGACCGGCACCGCGACAAAGTCGGCCATGCCGCCGCCCATGCCGGTAACGCCGACGACCCGGTCGCCGATTGACCAGCCCGTCACACCTTCGCCCAGGGCGGCGATGGTGCCCGCAAACTCATGGCCGGGGACATGATATCCTTCCGGCGTCGAACGGACGAGTTGATCGCGATAGGCGCCGTTACGGAACATGTGCAGGTCGGACCCGCAGATTCCGCAGGCCGCGACCGCTACTATGACCTCGCCAGCGGCAGGCGCAGGGATCGATGCATCGCGCCGTGCATCGACCGTGCCCGGCTCCACGAAATCGGCGGCGCGCATCACGCGTGGTTCGGCAGATGAATGCATAACGGTCCTGTTCCTCACCCTGGCATGAACTCGCCACCATTGATGTCGAGGCTCGCGCCTGTGACTACCGAACAATAATCCGACAGCAGCATGATGATCGGCCGTGCGCACTCGCGATCGGTCGGCATTCGGCGCAGCGCGATGTTCGCTTCCTGTGCTGCCTTCAGTTCCGCCACCGACTGGCCGCTTTCCTTCGCCATATGGTCGAACGCCTGCTCGACCGAATGACCCCACATCCACCCCATGAAGGTCGAATTGACCCGGATGTTCCACTGCCCGACTTCGGTCGCCATCTGCATCGTCGCCATCGCCATTGCGGCTTTGGACGTGGCATAGGCGGCCTGCTGCACCCACGGCTTGCGCGTCACCTGTGTGTTTACATTGACTATCGATCCGCCCCCTGTCTCGCGCATCTCCCGTATGACTGACTGGCAAAGGTCCAGTGTTCCGAACAGGTTGACGTCGAAGGTGCGCCGCCACTCGTCGAAATCAGCATCCACGACATCGGTGAAGGCGCCG
This sequence comes from uncultured Novosphingobium sp., assembly GCA_946886365.1. The sequence goes on along the minus strand of CAMPIM010000001.1, from coordinate 105,061 downwards.
GGAATATAGGCGCTGTTGATCAGGCCATCGATACGTCCGAAACGCTCTTTGGTAGCGGCGACCAGCCGTGCGACATCCTCGCGCCGGGAAATGTCGGTTGGAACTTTAAGTACCTCGACATCATGCCCCGCTTCTCGGATCAGCGCTTCGGCTGCGTCCAGCTTTGCAGAAGTGCGCGCGGCCATCACGACATGGCCGCCTTCGGCCGCCACCAGAGAGGATAGTTCCTGTCCCAGCCCCGGACCAATGCCCGAAACGATCACCACCTTGTCCTTAAGAATCATGTTCATCTCCAGATGTCTTGAAACAATGTCAGTCAGCCGCGCGGCGCGCGCGACGCTCGACCAACAGGAAAATACAGGCGGCCAGGCCGAAGCCGGCGATTTGCAGCATGATCGGCGTCCAGTAACTGCCGGTGGCGTCGAACAGCGCGCTCGCCAGCGGTGAAATACCGAAGGTGAACGGGACGGTGAACAGTGTCACAAGGCCCATTGCGCGGGCAAAATTACGGATGCCGAAGAGCCGGGTCAGCAGCACGCCCTGCGCTGCCGCAATCCCGCCACCGCACGCACCCACTATAATCGCATCCAGCACCAGCAGCGAATAGCCGACCGGCTGGAGGAAGATGAACCAGACCATGCCCTGGACAAGGCAGTTGAGCGCCAGAGCGTGCCCCGGCCCGAACCTGTCGGCAAGCCAACCGAACGCAATCGCGCCCAATATGCCTGTACCGCCGGAAATGGCGAGCAGGAAGGATGCTTCGCCCAGCGGCCAACCCTGTGCCATGACGAGTGGCACCAGATGAGCGGCTTTCAGGATGCCACCCCCCACGGCGATGCCGATGGCGGCGGTCACGAACCAGGTCGCCGGTCGGGACAGCATATCCCGCGCGGATAGCAGTGACGGCACTTCGATCGGGCTGTTGGCTTCGTCATTACCGAGCGGAACCTGGCCAACCTGTTCGGGCCGATCAATCACCAGTGACATGAACGGCAGGACGATCAGATGGGCAAGGCCAAGCCCGATGAGTACGGCATCAAGCCCAAACCGCTGGAGTGCCCACGAACTGATCATCGGCACGATCATCACGAACACCGGCATGGTGACGAAGCCCAGTGCACGGCCCTGTCCACGAATGAACCAGTTGCTTACCAGGATGTTGGACGGCATCACGCCCAGCAACAAGACGCCGGGCGACACGAGCAGAGCGAATAACCCAAGGAACATGCCGATGCCCGTAGAGAAGGGCAGCAGCACATAGCCGCTAGCGGCAAGCAATGCGCCGATCGTCATCATGCGGCGGATCGACATACGCACAAGGAGCATGCCGATCATCGGCGCACCGAGCGATAGAACCAGAATAGTCAGCGAAATGGCCAGCGTTGAAAGCGTTCGCGTCGTCGCAAAACGCTGCTCGATGGCAAGGACGAGCGTACCGAAAGACCCGAAGGTTAACCCGACCGCAACATTCTGCGTCAACGCGGCGATCCACACCATGCGCCACCCCAGAAAGCGGGATGGCCTGTCCCCTGTCGGCAAGAAGGCTGCTTCACTATCAAATCGCTGCGGTTGCATCGTCTGACCCGTGCTCGCGGTCATTGTGAGCCAGCTCGCCGCTCGGCATGGAAAGCCTCAGCACGGGCCTTGAGCGCACGGGCGGTATCGTCGAAGGCCCGTTTCACCCACGGACCGCAAAAGCGCATCACATGAACGCCGTTTTCACCCAGAAACGCGTCGGTCGACCAATAACGGCAATTTCCTCCCTCAACGGGCTCGATCATCTGGTCGCGGCGTGCGGCATAGGGCCATGCCTCGTGCCAGGGCGCCTCCCACGCCAGTCGCCGCTCTGGCTCAAACGCGCAGACATATTCGCAATTCACCAGCAGCGCGCCGGGATTGGGATAGTTGACAAGGCTCATATGGACCGGCGCGCCGATTTCGAGCGTGGATGCCGCCTTCACGCAAAAGGGGTTCCATTCCCCATAACGGTCCAGATCGACCAGAATCTCCCACACTATTCCGGCAGGCGCCTCGATCGTGACCTTGTCGGAACTCACGACATTGGCCGGATCAAAGCCGGTTTTGTGATCGAAGGCGGTGTCGAGCATGGTCGGTCCTTTGTTCAGTTGGCGTCTGGGGCGGTCGGAAAGGCGGACAGCAGCGCTGCGTCGACAAGCTGCGCCTGCCCGTTGATTGCCGCCGATGCCGGTCCCATCAGGAACAGCGCGACTTCCGCCACCATCTGCGGCGTCAGTTCACCACGGTAGGTCGGCGGTGTGATATTTTCGGGCGGCAGAAGCTCATCCTGCGGAGGTGCGCCTACCATTGGCGTCTGCACCGGGCCGGGACAAATCGCATTGACCCGCAGGCCGCGCGCGGCAAATTCGCGTGCTGCGGCGCGGACTAGGCCAACGACGCCATGCTTGGCGGCAGTATACCCCACGGCATCGGAAAAGCCGAGCAACGCGGCTGCAGAGGCCGTTACAACCGCCGCGCCACCGGGGCGCAGTCGCCGCTGCGCCTGTCGCAGACCCAGGAAAGGCCCGCGCAGATTGATTGCAATCATCCGGTCGAACTGGTCGACCGTGATCGTGTCGAAGGGACCATAGTCCTGCAACGCCCCAGCGTTGAGAAAAGCTATGTCCAGCCCATCGAGCGCCGTTTCGGCTTCGTCGAAAAAGCGGACAGTATCGGCTTCGCAGGACACATCGCCCGCGATGGCGATAGCATGGCCGCCGCGCTTCGTGATCAAATCAACAATGCGCTGCCCTTCGCCTGCCCGGATATCAACGATCGCAACGCGGCAACCTTCCTCGGCAAGGCGCATTGCTGCGGCGGCACCGATTCCCGAACCGCCGCCCGTGATCAACGCGGACCTGTTTTTGAACATCATGAAACCGCCCGATCCTCATCCTATGCTGGTCGTATCGCCAGTTCTGTTCCGGCAACATGCTCCGTTGGAAAAGCCGGTGCCTCATCCAAACAGAGGAGGCGCTGTAAATCACGGTCTAGTCAATTTGGGGGTGGAGCGACGCCGTCTTTTGGATCAGCCAATGGAGATCGGATGCGCCGCACGACATCCGGCTAAGGAGAAGATGTTTGGAACAGCTACGCTATGACGGCCAGGTCGCCATCGTCACCGGTGCGGGGCGGGGTTTGGGCAGAAGCTATGCCCGGATACTGGCTGCGCGTGGCGCAAAGGTCATCGTCAACGATCTGGGCGGATCGACTACAGGTGGTGGAAAATCGTCGGATCTGGCCGAGGCCGTGGTCGGCGACATCATGGCGCTGGGCGGTGAGGCGATCGCCGATGCTGGCGACGTGACGGACCCCTCGACCGCGCAACGCCTTGTCGCGCTTGCACTCGATCGTTGGGGCCGGGTCGATATCGTCATCAACAACGCCGGCAGCATTGCGCCGGACGTGACACAATCCTTCGCTGAGATGGAGTTGGCGCAGTTCGACCATCAGATGCAGATCCATGCCTATGCCCCCTTCCATCTCGTACACGCCGCATGGCCAGCGATGCTGCGTCAACAGTACGGGCGCATCGTCTGCACATTGTCGGATTCGATGTTCGGGATGGGTGGAGGCGCCGGAATCGGCTACCCGGTGGCAAAGATGGCGATGATGGGGTTCGTGCGGGCGTTGGCCATGGAGGGCGCGCCGCACGGGATTACGTGCAATGCGATCTCGCCAGCCGCCTTTACCCGGCTGGTCGCCATGCATCTTCCCGACAGCGACATTCGCGACTGGATGGAAAAGGCCGCCACACCCGAACGCGTGGCGTCAGTGGTCGCCTGGCTGGTCCATCGCGATGCAACATGCACCGGCCAGTCGATCGCTGCATCCTCTGGCCGTTTCGCCAAAATCGTGACCGGCTTTTCAAAAGGTTATGCCGGTGGCGACCTGACCATCGAGGAGGTGCGCGACCATTTCGATGAAGCCATTGCGACGGACCATATCGATCTCATCGAAAATACCGGCGATGCGATCGCGCTATACCTTAGTGCGCTCAAGGAAAGACGGCTGTCCGAGTTGAACAGTCCGCCCGAATGGGTCGCCTGAACGCATGCCACAAAATCACCAAGACAACATCGAAAGCGCACCGACTCATGGCTAAACAGGAAATGGAAACCGGCCACCGCAGTTTACGGTTTGCGATAATTGGCGCGGGTATGGCCGGACTGCTCGCCGGGATTCGGCTAGACCAGAAGGGTGATGCAGATTTCACCATCTACGAAAAAGGCGACACCGTCGGCGGCACATGGCGGGAAAACCGTTATCCGGGCCTGACCTGCGACGTTCCCGCCCATGCCTATACCTATAGTTTCGCGCCCAACCCGGAATGGACGCAGTTTTTCTCCCCCGGTCCGGAGATTCAGCATTATTTCGAACGGGTCGCGGATGATTATCGGCTCCGTGACCGCATCCGCTTCAATTCGGAAGTGATGGACTGCCGCTACGTTGATGGCCGTTGGCATATCGAGACGTCCGATGGCCGCAAAGACATCGTCGATGTCATCATCGCCGCGACCGGCGTGTTGCATCACCCCAATATCCCGGCCATTCCCGGCCTGGAGGACTTCGGGGGCGATAGCTTTCACAGCGCACGCTGGGACGATAGCGTAGCGCTCGACGGCCGACGCATCGGCGTGATTGGCAATGGTTCGACCGGCGTCCAGATCGTCTCGGCCCTGTCGACCCGCGCCAGCACGCTTGTCCATTTCCAGCGGTCGCCACAATGGATCATGCCGGTCCAGAACTTCATCTATTCGGAAACCGATCGCCACGCCTTTCGTTCGGATGTGTCCAAGATCGACGCGATCCGCTTCGGCGAGGAATATTGGGCCGGCATCCGGCGGTTTAACAAGGCGATCATTGAGGTGGATTCGCCCGAAATGGCGGAAATAGAAGGCATCGTCCTGCGTAATCTGGAGGACAATATTCAGGACCCGGCACTGCGCGAAAAACTCCGGCCCGATTATCGCGCGGCCTGCAAGCGGCTGATTTATTCGCCCGACTATTATGAGGCGGTGCAACGTCCCGGTGTGATCGTTGAGACGGGAGCAATCGAACAGGTCGAGGCCACAGGTGTCCGCATGAAAGATGGCACGCTGCACGAACTGGACGTGTTGGTATTGGCAACGGGCTTCAAGACCGACCGTTTCGTGCGCCCCATTAAGGTAATCGGACGAGGCGGTAGTGACCTCGATGATGCCTGGGCGCTGCGACCGACCGCGTATTACGCAATCACCGTGCCCGATTTCCCCAACCTGTTCCTGCTCAACGGCCCCACCGCACCAGTAGGCAATTTCTCGCTGATCGACATCGCTGAGCGGCAATGGGACTATATCGACCAACTCCTCGATCTTTTGCGCGACGGTCGCTGTTCCGCAATCGCCGCAACGCCCCAGGCCATGGCTGATTATGAGGAGCGCCGTATCGCGGCCGCGAAGCAGACCATATTCGGCTCTGGATGCACGAGCTGGTATCTAGACGCGCAGGGCGTGCCCCAGACATGGCCATGGAGTTACGACCATTTCGCCCAATCGATGGCCGCGCCACGGATGGAGGATTTCGAACTGGCGTAATCGCGCGCGCAGTCCACCAGTTTGGGCGACTTACCCCAAATGAAGGTGGATGATCGCCAGAGCCACCAGTAATCTCGATGGCGCGGCAAAAGACCGCAAAAGGAATTAAAATGACCGGCGAGGACTATTTCGAGATACAGAATCTCATTTTCACCTACCCCATGCTGCTCGACGGGGGCGATTTCGACGCGGTCGGTCGCCTTTTTGAACATGCTGTCGTTTACAGCGCGGGGATGCTGATGGCCGACCGCGATCCTGCCGCGATGGCAGCCTCGTTCCGCGACTGGGTCATCACCTATTCGGACGGAACGCCACGGACGCGCCATTTCATAAGCAATGTCATCATTCGGCCGAAGGACGAGGGCACAGCCGTCGTTTCATCCTATGTGATGGTCTTCCAGCAAACCGACACGCTGCCGCTCCAGCCCGTCATCGGCGGAGATTACCGCGACACCGTGGCAAAGGTCGATGGCAAATGGCGCTTCATCGAACGCCATATGGGCAATGATCTCATCGGCACGCTGACCGATCATGGACGCGATCTGCGCGCGATAACGCCCACGCGAGCGAACTGAACAGGAGCGGATCTCATGCGATATAAAGACAAGGTCGTCATCGTAACCGGTGCCGCATCGGGCATCGGCCGTGCCACCGCCCGGCGGATGGCATCAGAAGGCGCGATACTTGTGCTTGGTGATCTTAACGAAGCGGGCGCAAAGGCCGTGGCTGACACGCTCGATACCCTGACCACGCCAGTGGTGATCGGGTTCGATGCCGGCGATCCCGATTCCTGCCGCGCCTTCATCGCTGAGGCGGCAAAGGCGGCGGGCCGCATTGACATGCTGTGCAACATCGCGGGCATCATGGACTGGGCGCCGCTCGCCCGTTTCGACGACGGCCGCTGGGAGCGGATGGTACGCGTCAATCTGAGCAGCATATTTTACCTCTGCCAGGCGGCGATGCCGCACCTGATCGCGACGAAGGGCAACATCGTCAACATCAGTTCGGCAGCGGGCCTTGTCGGCATCGCCTATACAACCGCGTACTGCGCCACCAAGCATGGCGTGATCGGCATCACCAAGTCGTTGGCGGTCGAATTCGCAAGCACTGGCGTTCGCGTCAATGCCGTCTGTCCGACCGGCGTGAAAACGGCAATGACCGGGGAACTCGTCTGGCCAGACGATGTCGATGTCAGCCTGTTGATGCGCAATGCATCGAAGATGGGCGACATGATCGACGCCGAAGAAGTCGCCGCTGCCATCGCCTTTCTGGGATCGGACGACGCGCGGAGCGTCAGCGGTATCGCCATGCCCGTCGATGGGGCGCAGACGGCGGGATAATGCACGCGCGTCTTGCCGCAAACAATCAAATGGGAAGAGGGCCAATGTCGGAGCCAAATTCAGAACTCGTCGAGACGATGTTCTCGCGCATGGCGGTATCGCGCGCGATCGAACGGTTAATGCTGCGCCACACGCGCGATCATAAATTCTCCGGCTGGTGGCATCCGGGCGAAGGACAGGAGGCTGCGCCCATCGGCGCGTCCGCCGCTCTCGCGACATCGGATTATCTTTGGTATCAGGGACGCGGCGCTGCTTGGGCGATTGGCAAGGGGATGGCGCCCGGCCCCATCCTTGGCGACCTGCTCGGCAAGATGTCGGGCGCGACACGCGGCAAAGGTGGCGGTGTTCCTCATTGGGCCGACTATTCGATCGGCATAATGGGCGAAGGCGCGACACTGGGCAGCGTCTATCCTTTGGCTGGCGGGTCAGCGCTTGCGTCCAAGATCCGAAAGGACGGGCGGGTCTCGCTGGCAAATTTCGGCGACGGCACGTCCGCAAGGGGCACGTTTCACGAAACCATGGTCCACGCTGCGGCATGGAAATTGCCGCTGATCTATTTCTGCGAGAATAATGGCCTGTTGGTTGGTACGCGTCTGGGATCGGTCAACCCGACGACGGACATCGCTGACTACGCGGCGGGCTATCATATTCCGGGTGTCATCGTCGATGGCCAGGATGCCATCGCAGTCTATGCAGCAACCCGTGAAGCGGTCGATCGCGCGCGCCGGGGGGACGGTCCGACGCTGATCGAAGCCAAGGTCACGCGCCGTCGCGGGCATTATGCGGGCGATCCCCAAAATTATCGCAGCGACAGCGAATTCGACGATTATCGCGATCCGCTGGATGTTCTGGCTGCGCGGCTTTCGGGAAATGCCGCTGCGCGACTGATCGAGGAGGCGGAAAGCATCGTGGATGCGGCCTATCGGGAGGCAAAGGCCGCACCCGACCCCGACATGTCGGTTATCGAACGGGATCTTTATTATGTCGACTGAAACGATGGGCTATAATGCGGCGATGGGCCTTGCCCTGGTTGAGGAAATGCGCGCCGACGACAGCATATTCGTGCTGGGGCAAGGTGTCGCCACGGGCGGATGGTTCGGCACGGAAAAGGGGCTGATCGACGAGTTCGGCGTCGACCGCGTTGTGGATAGCAATATTTCCGAAGCGTTTGAGGCGGGCCTCGCCACCGGGGCGGCGATTGCGGGGATGAAGCCCGTCATCAATATGGGCTTTGGCGATTTCGCCCTGATCGCTGGCGATGAAATTTATCATAAGCTCGCTAAATGGCGCTATATGCACGGCCTGAATGTGCCGATGACTGCCGTCATCATTTTCCCGATCGGAGCGATGGGCGGCGCTGGACCGGAACACTCAAGCTGCACTGAAGTCTTGGGGATGCATTTTCCGGGATTGAAGGTGGTCGTTCCCTCGACGCCCGAAGACGCAAAGGGGCTTATGAAAGCGGCGCTGCGCGAACCCAACCCCGTATTGTTTCACAGTGTCCAGAGTCTGGGGTGGAGCAAGGGATCTGTCCCGCTCGACCCTGAATTCATCGTTCCGATCGGCAAGGCCGCGATCCGCCGCCCAGGCAACAGCATGACGCTGATAACCTATGGGTCGATGGTATCTCGCTCACTTGCCGCAGCCGACCAGCTCGCTGCCGACGGCATCGATGTCGAGGTGATCGATCTTCGCAGCCTTGTGCCACTGGACTGGGACTGCGTGCTCGGATCGGTGCGCAAGACGCATCGTGCAATGGTCGTCCATGAAGCGGCCAAGACCGCTGGACCCGGCGCGGAAATTGCGGCGCAGATACAGGAAACCGCATTTTTCGATCTGGAAGCACCAATCCTGCGCCTTGGCGCGAAGGATTTTCCGTTGCCCCAGCACAGTGATCTGGAAGCCCTTTCGATCCCGTCCATCGATGCCATCGCACAGATGGCACGCGACCTGATGAGCCTTTGAGGAAATGCCAATGTCCATTCTACACACCCTCAACATTCCGCAAATGGGCTCGGTAGAGAATGCCAAGATCCTTGAATGGCGAATTTCGGAAGGCGACAGTTTCAAAGAAGGCGATATCCTCTACGAGGTGGAGACGGACAAGACCGCAACGGAAGTCGAAGCGGTCGAGGCCGGGATACTCGCCCGACAGATCGGTCGGGCAGACGACGAGATGAAGATTGGCGACAAGGTTGGCCTCTGGGTTCCGCCCGGCACGTCACCGACCGCGATCGCGGAGGCGCTGGCGGCAATTGATGAGGCTGTCCCGGCAACAGTTGCGGAACAGGCCGTTGCACCCTCGACCGCAACGGCTGACCCGACTGACATGAAAGACATTGCAGGACGGATAAGCCCGCTGGTTCGCAAACTTGCAAAGGATCATGGCGTTGACCTGTCGGCGGTGACCGGAACCGGACCCGGCGGCAAAATCACGCAGGACGATGTTCTTGCCGCTGGCGGCGGCGATCGGTCGACGCTCGCCCCACACTCGATGCGGCGCAAGGCCATTGCCCAAACGCTGACGAAAGCGGCAGCGGTGCCTTCGTTGACGGCGGATATGCAGATCGATCTTTCGGCGCTGTTCGCGAGGCGCGCCGCCTTGAAAGAGGCGGGGCAACCCACGCCTTCCATTCTGGGCTATATCGCCCATGTCACTGCGACAACCATCCTCGAACATCCAAAGTTAAATGCGACTTGGGGCGAGCAGGGACTGTCGCTTTGGCCAACGGTCAATCTGGGGATCGCGGTCGATGCGGAAGACGGCCTGATAGTGCCGGTGATCCGTAACGCGGAACAGCAAGACCCGATGGCACTCACTCAGGCAATCGCCGCATTGGCGGAGAGCGTCCGGGCCGGGTCGGTCAGGCAGGCAGATCTGGAAGGTGGAACGTTTACGATCTCCAATCCCGGCTCTGTCGGGCCTGTCATGCGCGCCGAAGCCTTGCTGAATGTTCCGCAAGTTGCGCTGCTGGGCGTGGGCGGTATCGTTCACTCGCCTCGCGCAGCGATGGTAGACGGTGAATGGATAGTGGCGGTTAAGCCGATGGTCTGTTTTTCACTGACCTTCGACCACCGCGCGATCGACGGAGGCCCCGTCATCGCTTTCCTCAATGCACTGAGAGTTGGGATCGAGGCGCTGTGAGGTCCAACAGGGCAATAGGCAGTCCTTCCGTCCAGCCATGTGCAGGAACACATGTTGATGGAAAATGATCTCGGCGAAGCGCAAATCATCGCTGGCAAGGTGGAAGCTTTCGTCAGGAATGTCGTCATCCCTTTTGAGGCGGATTATCACCAGGGAGGTCATGGGCCATCCGATGCGTTGGTCCAGGAGATGCGGGCCAAGGCCATCGCTTCGGGACTGCTGACACCGCATGTTCGGCCAGATGGCTCTCACTTCACCCACCGCGGGACCGCACTGATCCTGCGCGCTTCGGGCCTGTCACCGCTCGGCCCCGTCGCTTTGAACACATCTGCGCCGGATGAGGGCAATATCTACCTTCTGGGCCACGTCGCAACGGCAGAGCAGAAAGCGCGTTTCCTTGATCCGCTGATCGCGGGGCACGGCCGCTCCTGCTTCCTGATGACGGAACCAGCGGAAGAGGGCGGCGCCGGGTCCGATCCCTCGATGATGATGACGATGGCGCGGCAGGACGGCGACAACTGGATCGTGAACGGGCGCAAGGCGTTCGCGACGGGCTTCGAAGGCGCGGCCTTCGCGATCCTGATGGCAAAGACGGTGCGCGACGGCAAGGATACCGCGACCATGTTTCTGGTCGATCTTCCGCATCCGGCGATCAAGTTCGATCGGCTGATCGAGACGATCGACAGTTCGATGCCGGGCGGCCACGCGGTCGTCACGATCAACGATTTACGCCTGCCGACGAGCGCCATCCTCGGTGCGCCGCACGAAGGGTTCGCCTACGCACAGATACGCCTCAGCCCGGCCCGGCTGACACATTGTATGCGCTGGTTGGGGAGCGCTATGCGTGCCAACGAAATTGCGACAGCCTATGCGCTCAAACGCAAGGCCTTCGGCCAGTTGCTGATCGATCACGAAGGCGCCGGCTTTATGCTGGCGGAAAATTTGATCGACCTCAAACAGAGTGAATTGATCATCGACTGGTGCGCCGATGCACTCGACCGTGGAGGCAAAGCTGTGACTGAAAGCTCTATGACAAAGGTTGCGGTGTCGGAGGCGCTCTACCGCGTGGCTGACCGTTGCGTACAGATATTGGGCGGCACGGGGGTGTCGCGCGATACGGTCGTCGAGCAGGTCTTTCGCGAAATCCGGGCTTTTCGCATTTATGACGGTCCGACAGAAGTTCATAAATGGTCGCTGGCCAAAAAAATCAAGCGCACCTTCGCGATTGCGAATATCGAATGAGCACCGATACGCAGTCCAATGTGGGCACGACCCCGGTACGCGCGGGTCAGGGCTTCGATGAGCAGGCGATGGCCCGCTGGATGAAGTCGAATGTCGCGGGTTTCACCGGTCCGTTGAGTGTTGACCAGTTCAAGGGTGGGCAATCCAACCCGACTTACCGGCTTACGACGCCTGGCCGGGCTTATGCTCTGCGCTGTAAGCCTATGGGGCAGTTACTGGCCGGGGCGCACGCGATCGAACGCGAGGCGCAGGTATTGACCGGCCTTGAAAAAGCCGGCTTCCCGGTGGCGCATGTCTATGGGCTGTGCACTGACGATAGCGTGATCGGCCGATGGTTCTATGTCATGGAATTGGTCGAAGGGCGCATCTTCTGGGATGCTACGCTGCCAGAGGTCAATGTTGCCGACCGCCCGGCCTATTTCGATGCGATGAACGCTGCCATGGCCCAGCTTCACGGAGTTGATTACCACGCCGTAGGGCTGGGTGAATATGGCCGGCCTGGCAATTACTTCGCACGCCAGATCGACCGCTGGTCACGGCAGTACCTTGGAGATGTCGAGGCCGGACGCGATCCGAACATGGATCGACTGATCGAATGGCTGCCCGCTAATATTCCGCCCGACGACGAGTCCTCGATCGTGCATGGCGACTTCCGCGTTGACAATATGATCTTCCACCCAACGGAACCGCGGGTTGTGGCCGTTCTCGACTGGGAACTGTCGACGCTCGGTAATCCGCTCGCGGACTTCGACTATAACGCGATGATGTATCGTATGCCGCCCCACATTGTGGCGGGGTTGGGCGGCGTCGACCTTGCCGCATTCAATATTCCAACTGAGGACGAATATGTCGCAGCTTATTGTAAGCGGACAGGCAGAGCCTCTATTCCCAATTACCATTTCTATATTGCGTTCAATTTCTTTCGGTTGGCGGCCATCTTTCACGGCATCAAAGGCCGCGTCATCCGCGGCACGGCGTCATCCGTGCAAGCAGCGGAGCGGGCCGAAGCATTTCCGGAGCTTGCACTATTAGCGTGGCAGCAAATACAAGAGTTTCGCTTAGCTACATCTACACCGGACTATGGCGATTGTGGGTCTGCAACCTAAGGCCTGTGGGGATTCATCGCGAGTTGATGACGGCGGCGGGGAGGCAGATCATGGCCTCGAAGCTTTGATCTGTTTTGCAGGCGCGCATGGCGATGCGCTTGAACTCTTTGAGTTTGCAGAAGAAGTTTTCGATCAAATGCCGCCACTTGTACATCTCGCTACCGAGCGGGATGGGCTTGCTTCGACGTGGGTTTGAAAACATCGGCTTTGCGCCAGTCGCGGAATCGTCGGAACACCGTGCTCCAGTTACCGAACACCGCAGGAAGGTCGCGCCATGGACTGCCTGTCCGGACAATCCACAGCACGGCCTCCATAAATAGCCGGTTGTTTCTCCCGCTCCGCCCTCGGTCAGTCGGCTTACCCAGACAATGCGGTTCCATCTTCGCCCATTGGGCGTCGGTCAATACGAAGCGATCCATCCAAAGCGTGAATCACATCTTCGCCAAAATGGGAATCTTAAATCCCCACAGGCCTTATTGCGCCTCGCCTCGCCGCGGAGGGACGCTGCCTTCAGCCTGCGACCCAGATGAGCCCCCTGCCCGCCCGTCAAGCGCTCGGCGCGCCATTCCTGATAGGGGCGGATGAAAGACCCAAAAACTGGAGCGTCGAACTGGATCAACGGACGGGTTCAAGGAGGCGTTGCTTCGGCAGTTGATCCACGACAATCCTGAAATCCTCCCAATCACGCAGGAGGGCGGCCATCGCTGAAACAAGATATCTGAACTTGATATTCCTATTACTCATGAATCTTTTCTATGATACATATACATCATGAGTCAGACCGATACCAGCCTTTGGCTCGCCCTTCTGCATCAGCTTCCCGCGAAGCCGCCCTATCTGCGGGTGAAAATTTGGCGGCGATTGCAGGCGATTGGCGCCGTTCCTCTCAAAAATGCCGTCCACGTCCTTCCGCGTTCGGTCGAGGGTGAGGCGGCGTTCCGGGAGCTTCTGACCGAGATCACGGAAAATGGCGGCGAAGCCACCCTCATCGAGGCCCGACTGTTGGTTGGCCAGACCGACTTGGACGTCCGCACGCTGTTCGATACCGCGCGAGATGCGGACTATGACGAGATCGCGCAGGCCGCGCGCCGTTTGCTGGACACGGGGCCGCCCAGCGGCGCCGATATCGCGCGCCTGCAAAAGCGGATGGAAGAGGCCAGCCGATTGGACTTCTTTGGCGCTCATGGTCGTCAGGACGCCGAGGCGGCGCTGGCGGAGCTGGACCGCCAACGTTATCAGCATCCCGATGTGAGCCGAGCCGAACCGGCGGACGCGCCACAGCCGATCGACCTTATCGGCCGCACCTGGATCACGCGCAGCGGCATCCATGTCGATCGCATCGCCTGCGCCTGGTTGATCCGGCGCTTCATCGACCCGAACGCCCGGTTCAAATTCGTCGACGGCCGCCATTATGATCCCGTCGAGGGCGAACTCCGCTTCGACATGGTCGATGCCGAATTCACGCATGAAGGCGGCCGTTGCAGCTTCGAGACGCTGCTCATGCGCGCTGACCTGATAAATGATCATGCGCTCGTGGCGATCGGTGAGATCATCCATGAACTGGACATTGGCGACGGCAAGTTCGCCCGGCCGGAAACGGTGGGCGTCGGCGCCATGCTGTCGGGCGTTTGCGCATCGACTGACGACGATCTCCAGCGCATCGCCACCGCCAGCGAGGCGCTCAACCAGTTCCACGCCTATTTCAGCACAAGAAAGTCCGACCGATGAGCGCCACCATCACCGATCTTGACGAAGGCGTCGCTGTTACGCCCCGAGATCATGGAATCGCCTTTGGTGAGGCCGTGCGCGTCTGGGCGCGGATCGCCGCGCTGAGTTTCGGCGGACCGGCAGGTCAGATCGCAGTCATGCACCGCATCCTGGTCGATGAGAAACGCTGGATCGGTGAAGAACGCTTCCTGCACGCGCTCAACTATTGCATGTTACTGCCTGGCCCCGAGGCGCAGCAACTCGCGGCCTATATTGGCTGGCTGTTGCACAGGACCAAAGGCGGGTTGGTCGCAGGAGCCCTGTTTGTCCTCCCCGGCTTCCTGGCGATCCTGGCGCTGAGCTACATCTATGTGCTGCTCGGTCATGCGCCTCTGATCGAAGGCCTTTTCTTCGGCCTCAAAGCCGCTGTTTTGGCGGTCGTCGTTCAGGCAGTTGTTCGCGTCGGCTCCCGCGCGCTCAAGAACAACGTGATGCGGGGCATGGCGGTCGCAGCTTTCGCAGCGATCTTCTTCCTGGGCGCGCCCTTCCCCGTCATCATATTGGCGGCCGCACTTGGCGGCTATATCGGCGGCCGGGCGGGTCTTCCCGCGTTCAGGGGCGGCGGCAGCCACGGATCGGGCGGCGGCAACATTGTCCATGATCGCGACACCGCACTTGGCGAAGGCCTGCCGGATCACGCCCGGCCCAACCTTTCCTGGTCGCTCAAGATTTCGACAACCTTGCTGTTCCTCTGGCTTGCACCCGTGGTCCTGCTGTTCGTTTTCGCGGGACCCAACGATGTCTTCACCAAAATCGCGGCCTTCTTCAGCCAGATGGCGGTTGTGACCTTCGGCGGAGCCTACGCGGTGTTGGCCTATGTGGCGCAAGAGGCGGTGGGCACCTTCGGCTGGTTGCGCCCCGGCGAGATGCTGGATGGTCTGGGGCTGGCGGAAACGACGCCCGGTCCGCTCATCATGGTGACGCAGTTCGTCGGCTTCCTCGCGGCATTTCGCGAAGCGACCGGGTTGAACCCGCTCGTGGCGGCAACGCTGGGGGCAATCCTCACCACCTGGGTTACGTTCGTGCCTTGCTTCCTTTGGATTTTCGCGGGTGCGCCCTTTGTCGAAGGGCTGAGAGGGAACCGGGCACTTTCGGCGTCTCTTGGCGCAATCACTGCCGCCGTGGTCGGGGTCATCCTGAACCTGGCGCTGTGGTTTGCGATCCATACCCTTTTCCGCGAAGTACGGCCCATCCATCTCCTGGGCAGCAGTTTCGATATGCCCGTTCTGGCGTCGCTGAACCTTCCTGCACTTGTCTTGGCGGTGGGCGCAGCGATCGCCGTCTTCCGCTTGGAGGTCGGCATGATCCCGGTCCTGTTCACATGCGCTGGCTTGGGGGCGGCCTATGTCCTCCTCGTCTAAGCGGAAGACAAGGATCGAATTAAATTTGTGCAGCGCAAAAAAAATGCTTGCGACTCCCATGAATCGATGACAGCTTGCTTTTGATCGAAGCAGGGGCGCTTCGATCCATAAGTTCAACCGAGCCGATGACGGCAGGGTTTAACTTTGATCCTGGAATGGATCTGCACGGCAATGACGCCGCCCGGATAGGTCGATCGACCTCTATCCTGGCGGCTTTTTTATTGGTTTTCCGCTGGCGGCCTCGACGCTGCCAAGCGGTTCTCAACATCATCTTCAAACGCCGGAACGCATTTCCGGCGATGGTGGGCTGCGCCTTTCGTGCAGCCGGAGCGCGCAACAGGGAAGGAATTTGGGGAATGGCAGAGGTGGACAATCCGAATGGCGTCAGCAGGCGCGGGCTGCTCAAGACGACCGGAACCGCGGCCCTGTTTGCCGCAGTGCAACAGGCATTTCCGTCCGGCGCCTTTGCTGCTGGAGCCGGGCCGGAAGTCACCGGGGCCAAGCTCGGCTTCATTGCGCTGACGGATGCGGCGCCACTGATCATCGCCAAGGAACTGGGCTTCTTTGCCAAATACGGCATGCCTGACGTGCAGGTGGCGAAGCAGGCGAGTTGGGGCGCGACGCGGGACAATCTGGTGTTGGGCAGCGCCGCTGGCGGCATTGATGGCGCGCATATCCTGACCCCTATGCCCTATCTTTTGACGCTGGGCCGGATCGGCAAGGCAACGCCAATGAGCATTCTTGCTCGCCTCAACGTCAACGGCCAGGGCATTTCGGTGTCCAAGGAATATCTGGGTGCCAAGGCCGATATCAATGCCGCCAAGATGAAGGGCGTGATCGCGCAGCGCAAGGGCGCGGGCAAGAAGATCACGATGGCCATGACTTTCCCCGGCGGCACGCATGATCTGTGGATACGCTATTGGCTGGCGGCGGGCGGCATCGATCCCGACAAGGATGTGGAACTGATCACCATTCCGCCGGCGCAGATGGTCGCGAACATGAAGGCGGACACAATGGACGCCTTCTGCGTGGGTGAGCCATGGAACGACCAGCTGGTCGCGCAGCAACTAGGCTACACCGCCGTATCGACCGGCCAGATGTGGATGAACCACCCCGAAAAGAGCTTTGCGATGCGTTCCGACTGGGTTGCCAAATATCCGCGCGCGGCCGTCGCGATCACGGCGGCAGTGCTGGAGGCGCAGCGCTGGGCCGACAATCCGAACAATGTCACGCGACTTGCCGGGGCTATCGCGGGTCGCGATTATCTGAAATGTCCGATCACCGACATTGCCGACCGGTTGCAGGGCAATTTCGCCATGGGCGACGGGCGGAAATATCCGAATGCACCGTTCAAGATGAAGTTCTGGAACGGCTATGCCAGCTTCCCTTACAAGAGCCATGACCTGTGGTTCCTGACCGAAGAGCAGCGCTGGGGCAAGCTGCCCATGACGCTCGACACCACGGGCACGATCGCCAAGGTCAACCGATCCGACATCTGGCGCAAGGCGGCCGCGATGCTGGGGGGCAAGGGTCCGGCCAGTGACAGCCGCGGCGTCGAAAAATTCTTCGACGGCAAGACATTCAATCCCGCCAATCCCAAGGCCTATCTGGCCAGCCTGGCGATCAAGCGCGTCTGATTGAGGGAGAAAGCCATGGCTTCGCCATCATCCAACGGCAAGAGCGTACCGTCGGCTTCGGCCGCCGGTGCCGCTCCAGCCGCCACCGAATTGGGGGTCATCCTGACCTATCCCGAAGAAGCGATTGCCCGCCGCAGTTTCGAACCGGTCGCGGCGCCGGTCCATCCGCTGGTCAAGGCGGGGCGGGCCGTGGCCGCCAATGTTCTGCCGACGCTGGTGATGCTGGTCGGGTTGCTCGCCTTCTGGCAGCTGCTGTGCAGTTCACCCGACACGACCTTCCCCAGCCCGCTCAAGGTCTGGCAGGAAAGTCATGAGGTGATCGTCCACCCCTTCAAGGGCGTGGACATCGGCCTCACCCATTTCAGCATTCAAGACGGCGGCGATGTCGGCATTGCCGGGCATGTGCTGACCAGCCTCAGCCGGGTGCTGATCGGTTACAGCCTGGCCTCGATCGTCGGCGTGGCGCTGGGCATTTTGATTGGGCAGAGCATATTTGCCTTCCGGGCGCTCGATCCCCTGTTTCAGGTGTTGCGGACAGTACCGCCGCTGGCATGGCTGCCGATCAGCCTCGCCATTTTCCAGCAGGCGCAGCCCTCGGCGATCTTCCTGATCTTCATCACCGCGATCTGGCCGGTCATCCTGAATACGGCCGCGGGCGTACAAACCATTCCGGCGGCCTATCGCAACGTCGCAAAGGTGCTGGCGCTCAATCCAATCGAATATTTCACCTGCATCATGTTGCCCGCCACGGTCCCGCACATGTTCACCGGCCTGCGCATCGGCGTCGGCATGAGCTGGCTCGCCATTGTGGCGGCTGAAATGGTGCAGGGCGGCACCGGCGTCGGCTTCTTCATCTGGGACAGTTACAACAGTTCGCTGCTAACCGACACCATCGTGGCGCTGATCTGGATCGGGCTGGTGGGCTTTGCGCTGGACCGCATCGTCGCCTTTGCGGGCCGCATCATCGGCCGCGCAGGCTGAACAAGGGAGGCGTTCATGAAACAACGCAGCTATCTCGCACTAGAAGGCATCACCGTCGAATTTCCGACCAAGGCGGGACGCTTCTGCGCGCTCGACGGAATCGATCTGGAAGTTGAAAAGGGACAGTTTGTCGCGCTGATCGGCCATTCGGGCTGCGGCAAGTCGACCCTGCTCAATGCCGTGGCGGGCCTGGTCAAGCCGACGCGCGGCGCCATCTTCCTAGATGGGGAAGTGGTGGATGCGCCGGGACCGGATCGGGCGGTGGTCTTTCAGGACCATTCGCTGCTGCCCTGGTTGACGGTCGAGGAAAATGTGCGGCTGGCGGTCGACAAGACGGCGCAGGGCAAGAGCAAGGCCGAACGCAAGGATTGGGTCATGCATAATCTGGAACTGGTCCAGATGGCGCATGCCCCCGCCAAGCGGCCGGGCGAGCTTTCGGGCGGCATGAAACAGCGCGTCGGCATTGCCCGTGCTATCGCCATGAACCCCCGCGTGCTGTTGATGGACGAACCGTTCGGCGCGCTCGACGCGCTGACGCGAGCCGCGTTGCAGGATGTGGTCATGGATTTGCAGGCGCGGCTCAACAACACCGTGTTGATGATCACCCATGACGTGGATGAAGCCGTGCTGTTGGCGGACCGGGTGGTGATGATGACCAACGGCCCGGCGGCGCGCATCGGTGAGGATCGCACCATCGCGCTCGCCAGGCCGCGCAACCGGCTCGAAGCCATCGATACGCCCGAATATGCCGAGGCGCGATCGGCCGTCATCCACTTCCTGCACGAGCGCTACCGCAATCCAGCAACGCTCGCCGCCTGAGATTTCACCAACAATAGTCCAGCTTGGAGAGGATGCTCTGAAAAGGCCGAAAAAAGCCATCGGGAGCAATTTTAAGGGGGATTTATGGGTAGAATTTCATTTCTGTTGTCGGCAACGGCCTTGACTGCCATCGCAGGACCGGCGCTGGCGCAGGACATTGTGTTCAAGCCGATCATCGAGGCGCGTCTGCGGTATGAGACGGTGGACCAGGATGGTCCTGCGCCGCTCACCAGCAGCCGCGATGCCGATGCGGTGACTGTGCGTCTGCGCGCGGGTGGCGAGATTTCCAAGGGGCCGTTCGCCTTCCTGGCCGAGGGGGAAGGCACGCTGGCGATCGACGAGGATTATAACAGCGGCGTCAATGGCAAGACGCTCTATCCGGTGGTGCCAGACCCGGAAAATGTCGAGCTGAACCGCCTCCAGCTCCAGTATCGCACCAAGCCGCTAGTGGTGACGGTCGGGCGTCAGCGGATCAATCTGGACGATCAGCGTTTCGTCGGATCGGTCGCCTGGCGCCAGAATGAACAGACGTTCGATGCCGTGCGCGTCGAATATATGGGCTTCAAAAATCTGAAGGTCGACGTGACCTACGCGATTTCGGCCCGGACCATCTGGGGTATCGACGGCGGCAAGTTCGGCGCGACCAACCGGCCGACCCAAATCGACGGCGACGATATCTTCGCCAATGTTTCGTACAAGACCAAGTACGGCACGCTGACCGGCTTTGCCTATCTCGTCGATGAGGATGAAGCTGTGGCGGCGCTGCTCCGGAACAGCAGCCAGACCTATGGTGCGCGGTTCGCGGGCGCGATGCCGCTGTCGAAGAAGGTGAAGCTCAGCTACCTCGCCAGCTATGCGCATCAAAGCGACTATAGGGGCAATCCTGTCGATTATTCGGCGGACTACGCCGCAGCGGAACTTGGGCTGGATGTCGCTGCGTTCAAGCTGACCGGCGGATATGAACTGCTCGGCTCCGATGCGGGCGCGACGGGGATTGCGGGCGGCTTCGCCTTCCAGACGCCCTTCGCGACGCTGCACAAGTTCAACGGCTGGGCCGACAAGTTCCTGACGACGCCGGGGACGGGCATTCAGGATTATTATGCCGGCGTCGGCTATACCGTGCCCAAGATCGGCAAGGCGGGACCGCTCGTCGCGTCCTTCACCTATCATCATTTCAGCAGCGACCGGCTGTCGATCCATTATGGCGACGAGTATAATGCGCAGGTCACGCTGAAGATTAACAAGCATCTGAACGCGCTCGTCAAATATGCCGATTATGATCGCAAGGGGATCGCCAGCTTCACTGGTGACGCTGACACGAAGAAATTCTGGGCTCAGATCGACTACGCGCTCTGAACGGATAGCTGACTATTTCAGGCGCGCGACTTCTGGTTCGACCGACATCCCCGTGAGCGAGTTTCGTGAAACGTGGGACACAAGGTTGGCACGGAGCGCGCGCCCAAACCCCGCCCAATCTGGGCAATCCGCTTCTTTCTGATTAGAATGGACGATCCGGGATCGCGTAGGCTCCTTTCCGAAATATGCTGACAGAGGATTTGGGAAACCGTCCGTCCATGTTCATAGAGTTTGCCTGTTCAGCCTCAGAGCATTGGTGACGACGCTGACGGATGAAAGCGCCATCGCCGCCGCTGCAATCATGGGTGAAAGCAGGATGCCGAATAGCGGGTAGAGCAGGCCCGCCGCGATCGGCACGCCCGCAGCATTGTAGATGAAGGCGAAGACCAGGTTTTGCCGAATGTTCGACATGGTCGCCCGACTAAGGAGCCGGGCACGCACGATGCCGTTGAGATCGCCCTTGAGCAAGGTCACGCCTGCACTCTCGATAGCGACATCCGTTCCAGAGCCCATGGCAATGCCGACATCGGCGGCGGCAAGGGCTGGAGCGTCGTTCACGCCATCCCCGGCCATGGCGACCACCCGGCCCTCACTCTTGAGCTTGGCGATGACCGCGCTCTTTTGATCGGGCAGCACGTCCGCCTCGACCTCCTCGATGCCCAGACGGGCCGCCACCGCCTGCGCCGTGGTCTTGTTGTCGCCCGTCAGCATCACGACGCGGATTCCCTCCTCGCGCAGTGCGGCGAGCGCTTCCGGGGTCGTCTGCTTGACGGGATCTGCGATGGCAATAATACCTGCCGCTTCGCCGTCGATACCAACGAAGATCGCGGTTGCGCCGTCCCGCCGTAGATCGTCAGCGGCAGCGGCGAGCGCACTGGTATCGACGCCCTGATCATCAAGAAATGACGCATTGCCAAGGACGATCCTGCGCCCTTCGACGATGCCGGTCGCTCCGCGTCCGGTGGGAGAATCGAACTCGCCAACCTCGGGCAAGACCATCGAGCGGCCCCGGGCGGCTTCGACAATGGCAAGAGCAAGCGGATGCTCCGAAGCCCGTTCGACCGAGGCGGCCAAGCGTAGTAACTCGGCCTCCATCTGGCCCGTAGTCGGCACAATGGCGATCACGGCGGGGCGCCCTTCCGTAAGCGTGCCGGTCTTGTCGACGACCAGTGTGTCGACCTTCTCCATATGCTCCAGCGCCTCGGCATTCTTGATGAGGACGCCTAGGCCCGCGCCCCGGCCGACGCCCACCATGATCGACATCGGGGTTGCCAGACCCAGCGCGCAGGGGCAGGCGATAATGAGTACCGCGACAGCCGCGACGAGACCGTAGGCGAAGCGCGGCTCCGGCCCCCAGATACCCCAACCGGCAAACGCAAGGACGGCGACGGCGATGACGACCGGCACGAACCAGCCCGAAACCTGATCGGCCATGCGCTGAATCGGCGCGCGCGATCGCTGCGCCTCGGCGACCATCTGCACGATGCGAGCCAGCATCGTGTCGCGGCCAACCTTGGTCGCCACGACGACAAGCCCGCCGGTCTGGTTGAGTGTACCGCCGATGACGCTGTCGCCCTTGGCCTTGGTGACCGGCATGGATTCTCCCGTCACCATGGACTCGTCGAGTGATGAGCGTCCGTCCTCGACAGTCCCATCTACGGGCACCTTTTCGCCCGGGCGTACCCGAAATCGGTCGCCAACGCCGACGAGATCGAGACTGACCTCCTCATCCTCGCCATTTGCGAGCACACGACGGGCCGTCTTGGGGGCAAGGCGGAGGAGTGCCTTGATCGCACCTGACGTTCGCTCGCGCGCGCGCAGTTCGAGAAGCTGGCCAAGCAGGACGAGGACAGTGATCACCGCCGCAGCCTCGAAATACACAGCCACCATGCCATCGGCGTTGCGGAAGGCTGAGGGGAACAACTCGGGGGCCAGTGCAGCGACCATGCTGTAAGCCCATGCGACACCCGTGCCCATGGCAATCAGAGTGAACATGTTCAGGTTGCGGGTCTTGAGTGAGGCCCAGCCCCGCGCAAAAAACGGCCATCCGGCCCACAGCACGGCGGGCGTCGCCAGCACTAGCTGGATCCCCGTTGAAACCGGCATGGGCACGAAATGATGAAGAGCGGGAAACAGATGCCCGCCCATTTCCAGCACGAACACGGGAAAGGCGAGGATGAGGCCAATCCAGAAGCGACGTGTCATGTCAGCCAGTTCCGGACTAGGGCCGCTCTCCGCGCGCGTCATTTCCGGTTCGAGAGCCATGCCGCAGATCGGACAGGCGCCGGGATGATCCTGTCGCACTTCCGGGTGCATCGGGCAGGTCCAGATCGTGCCCTCGGGGTTTGCGTTCGGGATGGGCGGCGTTCCGCCGATATAGCGTAGGGGATCGGCCGCGAACTTTGCCTGGCACTTGCCGCTGCAAAAATAGAAAGTCTTGCCGCCATGCTCGGCACGATGCGCCGTGCCATGCGGATCGACCAGCATACCGCAGACGGGATCGGGCACGTCCTGCTCCACCATGGAGGGGTGATGATCGTGACGGGCATGGTCCATCTCAATTCCTCGTCTGATCTACGTCCCGCTTCTCGACAGCGTGTTGACGTCAATAAGCCAAGGCGGGGCTTTGAATGCTTGAAGTAGGACGGTCGCGTCGGGGGCGCGCTACGGTACAATACTTATATCGCGCATGGCTGGCGGGCCGATGATACCAAAACCGCCGTAATGATCGACCATGCAGAACGAAGGGGCTTTTGCGTCGGCGGTGCCATCACGCTCATCGCTACAGCGGCAAGCCGGACTATGTCGAAGCGGAGCGCTTATTCCACATCGAATATCGGATGAACCATCTGCTGTTCATTTGTGGATAGCCAAACGTGACGCGTGCCAGCGGAGATGATCCGCCATAAAGGTGGAAATGAAATAATAGCTGTGATCATAGCCCTCGCGCATGTTGAGGGTGAGATCGATATTCGCTGCGGCGCAGGCGTCCTTCAGCAGATGGGGGCGCAGTTCCTGATCCAGAAACATGTCTGCCCCGCCTTGGTCTACCAGCAGCGCGCTGACCCTCGCGCCGTCCTCGATCAAGGCTACCGCATCATGCTTCCGCCAGGCGTTGCGGTCGTTGCCGAGATATCCTGACAAAGCCTTATGCCCCCAGGGAACCTGACTTGGGGCAACGATGGGGGCGAAGGCAGAAACTGCCGCATATCGATCCGGGTGGCGCAGTCCGATGGTCAAGGCGCCATGACCGCCCATGGAGTGGCCCATGATCGACTGCCGGGTCATATCGGCGGGGAAATTGTCCGCGATCACTTGTGGCAGTTCGTCTGTAAGATAGGACCACATCTTATAATGGCGGTTGTAGGGCGCTTCGGTCGCATCGACGTAGAAGCCCGCGCCAAGGCCGAAATCATAAGCGCCCGCCGGATCGTCCGGTACATCATCGCCGCGCGGCGATGTATCGGGCGCTATGAAGATCAGCCCAAGATCGGCGCATGCGCGGCGAAACTCGCCCTTTTCCGTCACATTTGCGTGGGTGCAGGTCAGCCCGGACAGATACCAGACAATGGGGAGCTTCCGCCCTTCCGCCTGTGGTGGAACGAAGACCGAAAAGGTCATCTCCGTTCCGGTCGCGCTCGACGCGTGCTTGTACACGCCTTGCACGCCTTCGAACGAACGGCTCGCGCTGACCTGCTCTATGCTCATTGGTCAGTACCCGCCGGATAGCGAAAGGGGGCGACGTCGCCATCGTCGGAGATTACTGTCATCTGGATATTCCGCTCCCATTGAAGCTGTGTTTTCAGAAAAGGACCACCGACCTGATGCTTTCGCCCGCGTGCATGAGGTCAAAGCCTTTGTTGATTTCATCCAGCGTCAGAAGATGCGTGATCATCGGGTCGATCTGAATATGCCCGTTCATGTACCAGTCGACGATCTTGGGAACATCGGTCCGGCCTTTCGCGCCGCCGAAAGCCGTACCCTTCCACACCCGGCCGGTGACGAGCTGGAACGGGCGGGTGCTGATTTCCTTCCCCGCCTCCGCCACGCCGATGATGATGCTTTCACCCCAGCCGCGATGGCAGCATTCCAACGCCGTGCGCATGACTTCGGTGTTGCCGGTGGCGTCGAAGCTATAGTCGGCCCCGCCATCCGTGACCTCAAGGATCTTCGCCACGGTTTCGTCGCGCGACAGTCCCTTGCTGTTGATGAAATGAGTCATGCCGAACTTGCGGCCCCATTCCTCTCGGTCGGCGTTGATGTCGATGCCGATGATCTTGCCCGCGCCCACCATCTTGGCGCCCTGGATCACGTTGAGACCGATGCCACCAAGGCCGAAGACGACGACATTCTCGCCCGCCTTCACCTTGGCGGTGTTGACGACCGCGCCGACCCCGGTGGTGACGCCGCAGCCAATATAACAGCTCGACTGGAACGGCGCGTCCTCCCTGATCTTCGCCACGGCGATTTCCGGCAGAACGGTAAAGTTGGAGAAGGTCGAGCAGCCCATATAATGAAAGATCGGCTGCCCCTTGTAGGAAAAGCGGGTAGTGCCATCGGGCATGAGCCCCTTGCCCTGGGTGGCGCGGATCGCGGTGCACAGGTTGGTCTTGCCCGAAAGACAGCTTTTGCACTGGCGGCATTCGGGCGTGTAAAGCGGAATGACGTGATCGCCGGGCTTGACGGAGGTCACGCCTGAACCGACCTCTCGGACTATCCCGGCGCCCTCATGACCCAGGATCGAGGGGAAGATGCCCTCACTGTCGAAACCATCGAGCGTGTAGGCATCCGTATGGCAGATGCCCGTCGCCATGATTTCCACCAGGACCTCGCCAGCCTTTGGTCCTTCCAGGTCCAGCTCCACTATCTCGAGGGGTTTTTTGGCTTCGAAAGCGACGGCGGCGCGGGTTTTCATTCAATTTCCTCGATCCGAAATGACATTGCGCCTCTTAGCACTAGGCCAATAAGGCGGTAATAGGGTTTTTCCTCAATACACTATTGCGTGGGAGGGATAGTTATGTCGTCCTGGGACGGGTTCGACGAATTTCTGGCTGTGGCGTCCACAGGGTCGTTCACGCGCGCAGCCCAGTTGATCGGCATTGTCCGTCGTCAGAACATTCGGCACACGTCTCGTCGTAATTAGCGGAGTGCCGATCCGTCTGGGTTTTGATGTCAGGCGGCGAGCTTACGGTGTTGCAAGCGCCGATACATCCAGCCCCACCCGATGATCTTGAAGTAGGTGAAGTCGGTTTGCCACATCTCGTTCGGCCAGGTGGTCTTGGTATGGAACTGATCAGCGGCCTTGATCGCGACATAAGCCGGGCTGGTGATCAGGTCATGGGCCTTCAAAAGGCGGTAAACCAAGGCTTCCGACACGAAGTAGCGTTTTTCGTCGGTGAAGCGCACCGCCAGTTCGCGTGGTGACAACTCGCTGTAATCCAGCGCCATCTCGACGATCTGATGCTGGATATCGTCGCCGATGCGGTTCCACACCCGGCTTGACGCCGATGGCCGATCTTCCAGCGCTTCCGGCCCGCCTTCGACGAAGCGATCATACCAGCGATAGAACGTCCGACGGGCAATACCGCAATCTCGTCGAACGCTTCTTCAGCAAACTCAAGCAGTTCCGCGCGGTGCCACCCGATACGACAAGCGCGACGACAACTTCCTCGCCTCAGTCCAACTCGCTTCCATCCGCATATGGTTGCGACATAATGAATCGGCCCCCTGAGGCATTTTCGAAGCAGATGGCATCATCTTCTGGCTCGGAAAATGCGGGAAACAAAAGACAAATAGAGCACGAGCAGTCAGGGCAAGTCAGTTGCTGCGGGGCACCTGCCCATATTGGAGCAACGGATCAGCATCCAGGCCGACATTCACTTCCCCAACCACGTCGATGAACAGCGAAAACAGCTCCGCCATCGAACTGATATCCAGCTTGGCGTAAATATTCCTCCGATGCACCTTCGCCGTGCCCTCGGCCATTTTCAGCCGTTTGGCGATCACATCTATCGGATATCCCCTAAGCATCATCTGAACGACTTCGAACTCCCGATCGGTCAACAAGGAACGGCCGAAATTATCGCGAGCTCTTTTCAGATCGTCGTGCAGCTTCACTTCTTCGGGCGAAGGAGGAACAAATAGTTTCGGATCGGCAAAATGTCGCCAGCTCGAAGAAAGCGTACCGAAGACAATCGGAGCAATCGCCTTGGCCAGTTCCAATTCCTCATCCGAATAACGCCCCGCATCACGGGACCGGGCGAAAGAAAGCAATATGTGCCCACCGTGCCCGTCCGACATGCAATAGCACATCTCATCGACAAGATCGGTGTCAACATAGTGCCGAACGAAAAAATCGCTCGTTTGAAAATCATCCTGATCCACCACGTCCTTAAGACTGATCGCCTGATTTTCGATGGACCGCTCAATGGCGAGATAGAATGGATCGGTAAGGTAAAATCCGTTTTTATAGTCGTTGATCTGCTGCTGCCTGACTGACTTCAGCGTACGATGTTCCACGACCTCTGGCCCTACATTTTCACGAAAATGGAACAACATCATCTCATCTGATCGGAGCGCGGCCGAGAACATGTCAAACAGCGCCTCTGCTCTCGCCTTACCTTCCAAAGCGATAAGCTGGGCGATCTTGCCATTCCACTCAGGGGAAGCCAGATATTCCAGTGACAACATTTCAGACATTTCCCCCTGCCCTGACTTCAAAACGAAACATGTTCAGGCAAATGCGTCCCGGCCAGCCTGTCGAAGACGCGCTCAATATGCCGGGTCCGCACTGAATTGCGCCGCGAGCCAGCGTCTGAAACGGACGATTGATGGGTCCGACCACCGATTGGCGGGACCCCTGAAAACATAGGCTCCCAGTGTCACAGGCGCGAATTCCTTTTCACGAGGCACCACCTTCACCAGTCTACCCGCCGCAAGATCTTCGGCAATGAGATAGTGATTGCCAAGCGCGATCCCCTGCCCCGCGCGCGCGGCGGCCAGCGCCAGATGAGCATGACCGTATCTGCCGGTCGGGGTGTTCGGCG
Source organism: uncultured Novosphingobium sp. (assembly GCA_946886365.1). Next base: position 77,667 of record CAMPIM010000001.1, on the reverse strand, counting down.
GAAGATCGATAGATTGCGCCTTCATCCACATGCGCCATTCCACATCACTGCGTTCCTCGATCAGCGGCAATGTAGCCAGGTCTTCCGCCGAACGGATCTTGTCGCCCCAGCGAGAGACGAACATCGGCGAGGCCAACGGAAAAACATGTGGCCTCGCCAGTTCAAGCGTTCTCACCCCACGCTTCCGGTCCAGCGTCTGGCTATCGCCAATATATCGAATATCGCCATCAACGGCGTTGTTCGAAAGGTCAAGGAGACCTTCTTCGGATCGAAGATCGACCGGCGGCATTCCGTTTCGCCCCGAAGACATTGCGAGCCGCGTAGCCAACCAATGCAATGCCAACCCCCCGACGCAGGATATTACGAGCTTGCCATCGGTCCTGCCCTGAACGGCATCCGTTGCTTCCCTCAATTCATTGAAAACCTTCACCAAACGGCCATGATAATCAACGCCGACCGCTGTGAGCTGCCCGCTGTCCCGGTCCAGCAAGGTAACGCCCAGGCGCTCTTCCAGCCCCCTTACGTGACGGCTGACTATGGCGTGGCTCACGCCAAGGGCCTTCGCTGCGCGCCGGATACCGCCCAATCGGCCCACTGCCTCAAAGGCTTTGAGAGCGGAGAAAGGAGGCAATGGTGAATTCATCGCGTTCAGCCATAGGAGTAGATGGTGACCCCAGGTTACCAAAGCGGCCGCCGAAAGCAACTGCTTCCGGAAGGCGGAATCCCCTAATGTGTCAGCATCAAGACAGATTCCAGAAACCATCATGAAGGTCGTCAGATGCGGAACGCCGAATATAACGCCCGTCGCAAGGAAGCCATTCCGCAGGGCGTCGCCACCGCCACCAATATTATCGCCAGCGGGGCCGAGAACGCCACCATCTGGGATGTCGAAGGCAATGCCTATATCGATTTTGCGGGCGGGATCGCGGTTCTCAACGTCGGCCATCGTCACCCCAAGGTGATCGCGGCGGTTCGCGACCAGATCGACAAATACACGCACACGGCATTTCAGGTGGTTGCCTATCCGCCTTATATCGAATTGGCTGAGCGGCTGAACGCTTTGGCGCCCGTCGATGGCGATGCCAAGACCATCTTTTTCACGACCGGCGCGGAAGCGACCGAAAACGCAGTCAAGATCGCACGCGCAGCCACCGGGCGCCCCGGCATCATCGCCTTTGCGGGCGGCTTCCATGGCCGGACCCTGCTGACGTCTGCCATGACCGGCAAGGTTTCGCCCTACAAGAAGGGCCTTGGACCCTTTCCTGGGGAAATCTACCATCTCCCCTATCCCAGCCCGACCACAGGGGTCAGCGTTGAGGAAACGCTCAAGGCTCTCAATTTCCTGTTTGCGGCCGACATCGAACCAGAACGTATCGCGGCTTTCATCATCGAGCCGGTTCAGGGCGAAGGTGGTTTCCACAGCCCGCCGCCCGAATTTTTCCAGGCGCTCGATGATATCCGTCGTCGTCATGGCATATTGGTGATCGCGGATGAGGTTCAGACCGGCTTCGGGCGAACCGGCAAGATGTTCGGCATCGAACATATGCCGATCAAGCCCGACCTCCTTACCGTGGCGAAATCGCTAGGCGGCGGCTTTCCGATTTCCGGGGTCATAGGACGCGCTGATGTGATGGACGTCATCGGCCCGGGCGGTCTGGGGGGCACCTATGGCGGCTCTCCCGTCGGGCTGGCTGCAGCCTTGGCCGTGCTGGATGTTATCGAGGATGAACGTCTCCTCGACCGTGCCAATGTCATCGGCCACAGAATTCGGGAACGCATTACGCAGTTCGCTGAGAACAAGAATCTGGTGAAGATCACCGGCCTGCGCGGCCCCGGGGCGATGATTGCCTTCGACATCGTCGGTGAACATGGCCAGCCCGACGGCGTTGAGGCAAAGCGCGTCTGCTCTCGCGCGCTCGAACAAGGGCTGATATTGCTAAGCTGCGGCCAGTCCGGTCAGGCTATAAGGATATTGGTGCCGCTAACTGTTGAGGACGAAACATTGGAGCAAGGCCTGAATATTCTGAAGAAGGCGCTGACAGTTCCCGCGAGGGAGGTGGCGTGACCTTCCCTCACACTCTCTCTCGGCCTGGCCTGCTCAAGGAAGCGGCTTTCATCGACGGGCAGTGGGTCGAGGGAGCGGCGAAGATCGCCGTCACCAATCCCGCGGACGGCTCTGAATTGGGGCCTGTGCCCAATTTGGGCGCGGACGAAACAAAACAGGCGGTCGCTTCCGCCTGGCGGGCGCAAGTCGATTGGCGCAAGCTGGCTGCAAAGGCGCGCGGCACCATATTGCGGCGCTGGGGCGAACTGATGCTCACGCACCAGGACGATCTGGCCACAATTTTGACGCTGGAGCAGGGCAAGCCTTTTGCCGAGGCCAAAGGCGAGATCGCCTATGCAGCGTCCTTTCTGGAATGGTTCGCGGAGGAAGCACGCCGGATCAATGGCGAACTGATCCAGCCGCACGCATCCGATCGCCGTCTGGCCGTACGTAAGGAGCCGGTTGGCGTCGTCGCCGCCGTCACGCCCTGGAACTTCCCCCTCGCCATGATCACGCGCAAGGCAGGCCCCGCTTTGGCCGCCGGTTGCTCGATGGTGCTCAAACCCTCTGAACTCACACCCTTTTCGGCACTGGCGCTCGCCGTGTTGGCGGAGGAGGCCGGGGTGCCCGCCGGGATATTCAACGTCGTGACCGGCGATGCGGCACCGATCGGGGAAATCCTGACCACGGACCCGCGAGTGCGAAAATTCACGTTTACGGGTTCGACGGGCGTGGGCAAAATGCTGGCGGCACGTTGCATGTCGACAGTGAAGCGTGTTTCCCTGGAACTAGGCGGCAACGCACCCTTCATCGTCTTCGATGACGCCGATGTCGAAAGCGCGGTTGAAGGCGCTCTGATGTCGAAATTTCGCAACACCGGCCAAACCTGCGTCTGCGCAAACCGCTTTCTGGTCCAGGATGGCATTTTCGAAGCCTTTGCAACGCGCTTGGCCGAACGCGTCAGCGAGTTCGTGGTGGGCGCGGGCATGAGCGGTCCCACAGACCAAGGCCCCCTGATTGACGGGCGGGCAGTGGCCAAGGCCTCCGCTCATGTCGATGACGCAGTGACGCGTGGGGCGCATATTCTGACTGGCGGTCACGCGATCGAGGGCGAAGGCAATTTCTTCCTTCCCACGGTATTGGCGAATGTTTCCGCCGACGCGCTGCTTTGCAAGGAGGAAACTTTCGGCCCGGTCGCCGGTCTGGTACGGTTCCAAAGCGAGGCGGAGGCGATCGCGATGGCCAACGACACTCCGGCTGGCCTTGCCAGCTACGTCTACACGCGAGATCTGGATCGAAGCATCCGCGTTTCGGAAGCGCTGGAATATGGAATGGTCGGCCTTAACAGCGGCCTGATCTCTACGGAGGTCGCGCCCTTCGGCGGCGTCAAGGAATCAGGCCTTGGGCGCGAAGGCTCCCACTGGGGCATCGATGACTATGTTGAATTGAAGTTGATCTGCACGGGCGTAACAGCGCCTTCTGAACGCAGAAGGCGCTGCGCCGTATCTTCTATATTCTCGCGACATTCGCGGCGCGTCTCTTCACGCACACTGCCCCCGGCGCCGCTCAATTTGTGACACGATCCAGGTTGAGCGGCATCGAAGATCAGCAGAGCGCCTGTTATTGCGACGCCGCCCCACCTTCTCCCATCTGTCGCCCATAAACCGGCACCACGTCATCGCTCGCCCGACCGTGCAGCGCCTCGATCTCTGCCTTACGCTGCTTCAGATACAGCTCGCGATACGCCGCATAGGGATCGTCCTCCTTGCGGATTTTCTGGACGGTATCGTCAAAGGCCGCGCGCTCGCCAAGCTGGTTGAGGATCGTCGCCGGAATGACATAGGCAGGCTTTGTAAAGGGCTTTCCGATCAGGAAGGGCACCGCCATCTTGTCGACCGTATCGCCGATGATATCGCGTAGCGTGGTCGGTCCGACGATGGGCAGATACATATATGGCCCCGGACCTACGCCATAATAGCCAAGCACATTGGCGAGACCGTTGGGCCGATAGGGCAGGAAGAAGGGCTTGCGCTTGGCGACGTCGAACAGGCCCGCGACCCCAAGCGTCGTGTTGATGGTGAAGCGCCCCACCGTTTCCACCGCCTTGCCGGGCTTCAGCTGGAGCATATAAGCGGCGAACACCACCGGCTCCTGCAAATTGGCGAAGAAGTTACGGAAGCCCTTCCGAACGGGCTTGGGCAGTCCCTTATTATAGGCCTTCGCCACTGGCTCGACCACGGCCTTGTCAACCGACTGAACCGCTTCAAAGCTTTTTGCATTGAGATGCTCAAGCGGGTCGCCCGGTGGGGCTCGATCTGCGCCGGTCACCACGATGTCGGTGGGCTGTTCCTCCGCGCCGTTTTCCGATTTGGGAGCCAAGGATATGTTCAACGCGGCCGCAGCGCTTGCCACGTCCACTGTCGGCGACGCCTCGGGCGGCGGCGCGTCGACCGTTGCCGCCTGTGCGCCCATCATCAACATTCCCGCGGCGATGCCCGGCAGCAGCATAGTCCAGTCCTTTGCAGCGGCCGATCGCCACATTCGGCTGGGCCTTCGAAGTCCAGATCGCGTCGCGGTTCATCCGTGAGTTGTCCAGCCCCGCGCGGGCTAAATGCGATATGGCGCGCCGTCAATAGACTGATTTCGTGGAAAAGCGGAGCACCTCCGGGAGCCATTCAGAACCAGAATGCCGCCCCGCTCTTATCGCTTTCCGCAATCCCAAAGATGGGGGAAATTCTAAATCGCCGACGTCGATTGCGCAGCCTCACCGTCATTCGGCGAATAGGGGAACGACAGCGTGACAAGCAATCCAGGGGCCGCGTCACCCAGCACGAGCGCGCCGCCGTGGAGCCGCGCGACAGCGGCGGCGAGCGAAAGGCCAAGGCCTGCGCCCGCGATGTGCCGGGACAGGTCCAACCGGGCGAAGCGGCTGAGGGCGCGCTCGCGATGCTCCTCTGGAACGCCGGGACCATTGTCGGACACCTGAATCAGTATCGACCCGGCTTCAGTGCGCGCTGAAAGGCCAATGCGATCACCACCATATTTCAGCGCATTATCGATCAGGTTCGAAAGCGCCTGCCCCAGCATCTCTCGATTGGAAAACAGAAACAAGCCGGCTTCAGCCTCCACGGAAATGGTCACATCCCGTTCGTCGGCCAAGGCGCCGTACATGTCCTGAAAATCATGGAGCAGCGCAGCGATATCGACCGGCATGAAGCTGTCCCGACCTATTCCGGCTTCGGCCCGGCTGATGAGCAGGGCGGTGTCCAGCATGCGCAGCAGCGTGTCGCTTTCCTCAACCGCGCGTTCAAGTGCGCTGACGCTGGCCTCATCATGACTTTGCTTGACCGCTCCGTCCAGCACGGCACGCAACCGGGTGAGCGGCGAACGCAGGTCATGGGCAAGGCCGTCAGTCACCAGACGCAGTTCATCGACCAGCCCCGTAATCCGGTCCAACATGGCGTTGATCGCCTGGCCCAGCGTATCGAACATGTCTCCGCTGCCGGTCAGGGCGATGCGGCGTTCCATGTCGCCTGTTTTCACCGCGCTTGCCGTATCGGCCACGGCGTGCAGGCGCCTTCGCATGATAGAGGCCGAAAGCCAGGCGGCTCCCGCCGCAAGGGGAACCGCAATCAGGACAGCGCTCAACAGCGCGGCTTCCAGATAGCCGCCGAAGCGCAGGTCGCTTTCCACCACATGTCCGGTCAGCAGGCGCGTGCCATCGGGAAAGCGGGTACTGACGATGCCCATGACCTGCGGATCGCCATGCTGGCGGGGAGCGTGCAGCAGATTCACCAGACGCCAGGATTCAGCCGTGCCGACATGATCGGGCCATTTATCGAGATTGCCGGCGATGCGGCGACCGTCGGGTCCCATGAGCAGAAGGATGGAGTCGCCGACCGGATCTGCGGCGATGCGGCTGCGCACCGTCGCCCCGGCGGCGGCTAATCCGGCAGCGGCGTAGGTGGCCGATATGTCGTCGCGCAGGCCGACCGCTATCTCGCGGCTGGCATGGTTGACTGACTGGCTAGTGAAGCGATGGACCGCCCAAAGCGACACCAGCACGCAGGCGATCTGCATCAGGAAGATCAGCAGAGCAAAGCGCCAGATGACCGAATAGCGCCAGCGCATGACGTGCATCAGCCATTCTCGCTCAGGCGATAGCCCGCGCCACGCACCGTGTGGATCAACGGCCGCTCGCCATCTTCATCGATCTTGCGCCGCAAACGGCTGATATGGACGTCGATGACATTGGTGCCGGGATCGAAATGATAATCCCACACGCCCTCCAGCAACATGGTCCGCGTCACGACCTCGCCCCTGTGGCGCATCATATATTCGAGCAGGCGGAACTCGCGCGGTTGCAGGTCGACCGACCGGCTCCCGCGCATGGCTTTCCTTGAAAGCAGGTCCACTTCCAGATCGCCGCATGTCAGCCGGGTTTCGGCCTGCCCTGCCTTCCCCCGCCGCAACATGATCCGCAGCCGCGCCAGCAATTCGGCGAAGGCAAACGGCTTGGCGAGATAATCGTCCGATCCACTGGTCAATCCCTTGACCCGTTCGTCAGCCGTCGCGAGGGCAGACAGGATCATGACCGGCGTCTCGATGCCCGCCGCTCGCAACGCCGCGAGCACGGCCATGCCATCCATGCCCGGCAGCATCCGGTCGAGGATGATCGCATCATGGCTTGCCTCGGTCGCCATGAACAATCCCTCCCGCCCATCCTCGGCGCGGTCGATAGTGAAGCCCTCTTCGGCAAGGCCCTTTGCGATATAGTCGGCCGTCGTGGCATCATCTTCGACGAGCAGCACTTTGTAACTCATGGTCGCCCTATCGGACATCCAAAGCCCTCCGTCCAGCATTCCGCATCCGGCTGACGGCGCTCCTTGGCCCGCCTTCGATAAGCCGCTGAAGGTCCAGCATGGCCCGCAGCATCGACAACCCCTGCGGCCCGGCGATGAAGCGCGGCTCCCAGGACGGTGTGAACTTCGCCTTATAGGCGCGGAGGCCCTTGAAGCCGTAGAGGCTGCCCCCATGCTTGAAAATCAGCGCTCCCGCCTTCACCCAGATGGGCGAGAGCCGACGCGCCTCCAGTCCCGACAGCGGGGCCATGCCCAGCGTGAACCAGCGGTAGCCTTGCGCCTGTCCCCAAAGCATGAGGCGGCAAAAGAGGAAGTCCATCATGCCCGCGGGCATGTCTGCATCATGCCGCATCAGGTCCACGGACAGTTCGCCATGATCGGCGGTGGCCCATATGTTCGCAAAGGCGATGATCCTGCCCTCCCGTCGCACGACCGCACAATCGAAACGCTGCAAGTAGGCCGGGTCGAACCGGCCGACGCTGAACGCTTTTTCGGCACCCCCCTTGGCTTTGAGCCAGCGGCGCGACACCGCTTCCAACTCATCGATCAGCAGGGCGACGTCAGCGGCGGGCACGATCTCGAAGGTCACGCCTTCCCCTTCGGCTCGGCGTAACGCGTGGCGGAATGGCTTGCCCTTGGGTCCGTCGATCGTGAAGCGAGACAGGTCGACGCGCGCCTCCTCCCCATATTTGACGAGCGACAGGCCAAGATCGATGGCAAGGGGCAGACCATCAAGGCTTAGCTGATAAAGCAGAAGCCGCCCCTGCGCCGCGTCCGCCCGCTCACGCAGTTCCCAAAGCAGGCTGCCCCATTCGCTCGGGTCCCCGACCGGGTCGCTCATGACAATCCAGCTATGACCCTGAATCTGATACATCAGGAATGCCCTGCCCGATGGGGACGTCAGGAACAGCTTATCACCGGTCAGCGACAGGAACGCGTCGGTTTTCCGGGCGGACGCCAGCGCTTCATAACTGGGGCTGGTCGAGATGATCGGCCCGGCGAAGGGCGATGCGGGACGAAGCAACTGCCACAAGGCCGCCCAAATCAGCAGGACGCCGGTCGCAAGGGCTGCGCGCAGGAAGCGGGATGCGTCATGGTGCCGACCGAACTGCCACCATAGGTCATTCTGATAATCGACATGCTTGAAGGCGAAGAAGCCGATCCAGACCGAAATGCCGATCGCCACCGCCAGCGCAATGATCCAGCCCGGCGCAAGCATGGCGGAGGTCAGGCTGGTCTTGCGGTAAAAGGCGGGACGGCTCCATTGCAGCAGGCCGGTAATGACGATCAGGACGGCCGCTTCCTCATAATCCAGCCCCTTCATCAGAGAGAAGCCCGCGCCCGCCAGCAGCAGCAGCCGGGTCAGCCAGAACGCGCCATCCTGCCGTCGGTAGAGGCCCGATGCGAGCAGCACCAACATCGCCCCGATCATGCTGGCGGCCAGGTGAGACGCCTCGACAAAGGGCATGGGAAGGATGCTGCTCACGGCCCTGAACCGGGCCGGTATGGCGGGCAGCGATCCGGACACCAGCAGGACGATGCCACCGGCCGCCGCCAGCATCGCCAGAACCGCAGGGGCAATCTCCCGACCCAGACTTTCCGCTCCACTAAGCACGCGCCGAACCGGGCTTTGCCATGCGTGTCGTTCATGCAAAACTATAAGGAATGCCGCTGCCGCCAAGGGCAGCAGATAATAGACCAGGCGATAGGCGAGCAGCGCTGCGAACAGCGAAGGCCGCGCGACCTGCGGCACGGTAGCGAGGACCACGGCCTCGAACAGCCCGACGCCGCCCGGCACATGGCTGATCAACGCGATGATGATGCCCAGCGTATAGGCCAGGAAGAAGGCCGGGAAGAGCGTGATGGCGATATGAGGGAGAAGCACAAACAGCGCCGCGCTCGACAGCGTGAGGTCAACACAGGCAATGCCGATCTGTGCCGCCGCCTGTCCGCGCGATGGCAGCATTAGGGTCCATCCGAATAGCCGGACGGGATGCGGCGTGCGCCTTAGCGCAGCCAATGCCACCGCGACTCCGACCAGCATGCAAAAGCCCAGTAGCTGTAGAGCCGAGGCATTAATGGGAAACGCCTTGATGGCGATCGGCATCGGATCGACCGCCAAGAACAGCGCCGCCATCGTCATCACGCCGCCCCAGAAGGACAGGCTGGCCGACGCAATCACTCGGGCGACATCGCCCGGTCCCAATCCCGCCGCGCCATAGATGCGCATGCGCGCCGATCCGCCGGTCAGCAGCGACAGCCCCAGATTGTGGCTGAGCGTGTAGCTGCAAAAGGATGCGAGCGCCGCCGTGCGCCAGGCGATCCGCTTGCCGATGATGCGCAGCGCCATATGGTCATACAGCGTCAGCGAAAGATAGCTGAGGATCGTCAGCGCCAATGCGCCAGCGAGCGCGCCCGGCGTGATGGCCCGGATCGCGCCGCGCAGGTCATGGCCATGCACCTCGGACAGGAGGTGGAACACCATCGCCAGCCCCAATCCCATCATCAGCAGGAGGAGCGCGACGGAAAGGGCGCGCCGATGTCTGGCAGAGGAGAGCGCCGCGATCATGGCGCTATGCCGGATGGACGGGCGAGGCCAGCGTCCGGTCTATAGCCTGCAACAATATCCCGCTCGCGCTGTCCGCATCATGGTGCAGCTCATGTCCACCGGGCAGGCGGACGGTCGTCGCATTGCGCTGGCGGAGCGCAGGGCAAAGACTCGACCGTTCCTCCGCGCCATGGATGCAAAGCAGCGGCACCCAACTCAATTTGCGGCCCGCGAGAGAGGCATCTTCTTCCGGCTCCCCGATCGAGAATATCTCCGAGGGCGACGCGCGCCACTCGCGTGTCCCACCCGGGACGATCAGGCCGACAAAGGCGATCCGGCGGCGCAGTTCGTTCGGCACATAGGGCAGGGATGGCGCGATGACATCGGCCCCGAAGGATTGGCCTAGCAGCAGCAGCCGGGCCTGAGGATCGATCGCGATCGCGCGCCGCAACCCGTCGGCTATCATTGCGCCGGTCTGCTCGGGCGTACGGCGGACGCGGAAGAAGTGCAGGCTGTTCTCAGCGACCACGGGGATACCATGATCCGTCAGGCGATCGGCAATCGCCGGACCAAGTCCCGCATGGAAGCCCATGTCACCAGACAGGTACAGCGCGACCGCATGCCGACCCGCCTGCTGCCCGGCCTTGGCAGGCATGACGTCGAACAGATGCCCGCCCACATATCCCAGATACCAGAAGGACAAGACAATGACGCCGCATAACAGCAGCAATGTGCGCGCCAGCGATTTCACGCCGCCTTGTTCCATGCCGCCATATCCTCCGCCGCGCCGCCCGATGCCTGCACCCGGCCGCTCCGCTCCAACTTACCCCATCCGACCCATGGCCCTAATATGGCGGTCGCGGTGGCACGGATCACGACGCCGTACATGATCTGGCGATAGACAAAGCGCTGTGCCACCAGCAGCAAGGCAGGGTAGCGCCGCTCGCGCGGTTCGAGCTTGTAGGCGACAGCGCCGCACAGCACGTCGATGGCGCAGAAGGCGAGCCAATAGAGACCCATGCGCAGCACATCGGTTTGCGTCTGCGCCCAGCCATGCTGATGGATGCGCACCGCCGTATCGATGCTGCTGACGATCAGGGCGAGGTCGATGATCGGCGACGCCAATGCAAAGCCGATCTGGAACAGCCAGGCCTGCGGCAATCCGACCAAGCTCAAACCCGCTGGCTTGCCATCGCGCCAGATGCCGCGATGCTTCCACAGGCACTGCAAAGTGCCATAGGCCCAGCGGAATCGCTGCTTGGCAAGCGCGCGGAAGCTTTCGGGCGCTTCGGTCCAGGCGACGGCTTCAGTATCATAGGCGACAAGCCAGCCCGCGCGCTGGACCGCGATCGTCAGGTCCTGATCCTCCGCCAGCGTGTCGAGCGGATAACCGCCCACCTCGTCCAGCGCCGCCCGCCGCCATGCCCCGACCGCGCCCGGCACGACCGTGATCGCGCCGAACCGCGCCAGCGCCCGCCGCTCCAGATTTTGCGCGGTCACATACTCCACCGCCTGCCAGCGGGTGACGAGGTTCACGCGGTTGCCGACCATCGCATTGCCCGCCACCGCGCCCACATCCTCATCTGCGAACCAACGGGCGAGCCGGGCGATGGTCAGGGGTTCGAACTGCGTGTCTGCATCAAGCGCGACGATGATCGGCGCGCGCGCCAGCTCCAGCGCGCGGTTGAGTGCCGCAGCCTTGCCACCATTGGTGAGGGTAAGCAGCCGGACGCGATCGTCCCCGGCGAAGGCGCGTGTGACGATCGCGCTCGTTCCGTCGGTGGAGCCATCGTCCACGACAATAACGTCCAGCGTCACCTGTTCGCTCGCGAGCACGCGGCGCACCGACGCCTCGATCACCTTGGCCTCATTGAAGGCAGGGATAATCACCGACACAAAAGTGTTGGGCTGCATCGCTGGTGGTTCGACCCGGTTGGAACGCAGACGACTGCCAAGCGCCAGCGCCGCCAGCATCAGCGCCCGGCCGATGCCGAACAGGATGACCGCGAAGAACAGCCATTTAAGCGTTGCCGCGATCGCGGCCAGCACAAGGAAGACCGCAACGTCGATCCGCACCGCCACCAAATCTGCGCCGCCGATCCGTGGCATCACCTTGTCCGGTGTCAGCCCTGCGAGGGTGGATATGGTGACGAAGCGATAGCCCTTCGCCTCCAGCCGCTTGATGATGCGGGGCAACGCCGCGACCGTCTGCGCCCGGTCCCCGCCGCTGTCGTGCAGCAGGACAACCTGTGCTGAGCGGTCAGCGTCCCCGGCTTCAACTTGCTGAACCGTGCGGTCGACGATTGCATCGACGCCCGGCCGCGTCCAATCGCCCGGATCGACATGCAAGCCGACATTCAGATAACCGGCGCGCTGCGCCTCCAGCGCGGGACCGATCTCGTCCGCACTGGTGGGTTCGGCGTCCCCGAAATAAGGCGCACGGAATAGGCGCATGGCCCGGCCGGTATAGGCTTCCACCAGCCGCTGCGTGCTGTTCAATTCCAGCGAGACGCCGCGTGGCGAGACTTGGGCCAGATTGGGGTGGGTGTAGCTGTGGCTGCCGATTTCGCCGCCCTGCGCGATGATCTGGCGCAGCAGCGAAGGATGCATGATCGCATTTTCGCCGATGACGAAGAAGGTGGCGGGCACGTGCGCGCGCTTCAATATGTCAAGGATCGGCGGCGTCCACACCGCGTCCGGCCCATCATCAAAGGTCAACGCCACCATATGCGGGCGGTAACCCGTCCGCCGGATGACATAGGGGGTGGGCAGACTGGCATAATGTTCGTCGATGATCAGCCCGCTTAGCGGCCCTGAACCCATGCGCACCGTTCGATGACCGATGGTGGGCACATCGTCGATCCGCAGGATTTCGCCATTGCCTTCGACATCGACGGAATTGAAGCTGGTAAGCCTTCCAAGCCCTTCGACCTTGCCCTTCGTCCCGGCGAGTGCGGACCAGAAGCCGGGGTCCTCCGACCCCAGGCGCCACAGCGCGATCCCGCCTGCGCCAGTGATCCGGGCGGCGCGAACCTGATTCCAGGCGCTAGCCGCGTCCAGCATCCAGACATGATGGACAACGCCATCCTCGGAATAGTCGAAGGTCGCGTTGCCGCTTCTGGCGTCAAAGCGGATCGGAGCGCCTGAGTCATGCGCCGTCAGCCATGCATCTTCGATCGACAGGATCGAAGCCGGGCCTCCGCCTTGTTTCCAGTCATAGGCATAGTTGCCGATCGCCACGATCGCCTTGGATGCTGGGACGGCACGCAGTGCAGCGCGCAAGCGGCCCACGAACCAGGGCTGCGCTGCGATCGGACCCGGTTGATCGCCGATGAAATGCTGGTCATAGTCCATCAGGAAAAGGCGGTCGGCCACACGCGCATAGGCATGCAGGTTCCAACGCGCATCATCCACGGGCACGGTCAGCATCACTTGCTGATTTTGACTGTGCAGCAGTTGTTCTGCTTCCTTGAGGAACGACAGATAATCGGCGTGCGCGCTAGGCGGCAGCGCTTCCAGATCGAATATGACTCCTGATGCTTTGAGCGCTTTCAGCGACTGAGCCAGGCGCAGGAGCAGCGCCTTCCGCGCCGCGCGGTCGTGCAGCAGCGCCGACGTCCCGGCACCATCCCAATCGCCATCATCGGCATTCTGCACGACCGGCATGACACGCGGGCGATGAGCCGAGGTACGGATGAGCGACGTGAAAACCGGATCATTCGTGACGCGCAGATCATGGCGCGGGCCGGTAACCGACAGCAAGGTCGGGGCCACCCAGTCGATCTGGCCGATATGCTGGCGTAAAGACGCCCGGCTTGCGTCGTCCCATGGTACATAGAAGGCGACGCTGACAGCCTTACCATCGGCGCCCGGGCCGCGATGCGGCAGCCATTCTGACAGGCGATGGCGAACCGAAGCCTGGAAATGGTTCAGGCGCTGACCGATGCCTTCCGGACGGCGGCGCTCCATCTGCAAAGGAACGGCAGGCGGGATGGGCACATTGATGATGGTATAGGCAAAGGCCATTCCGGCGGTGAGAATGACCATTATCAGGCAGAATAAAGTCGGCAGCGTCAAGCGGCGCCTGCGGCCGGTGGCATCGTAGAAAACTGGCCTGTGCATCGTTCGCCCATCCGACTGGAGAGGCGACGCAACAGGGGTGAGCGCCGCCTCTCACTTACGTGGCCACCATGTGAGCCGCTGCACGGGATAGCGGGCATGGCCTAACCGACGCATGGTCGGCAGATTACAACTTTGTCATGGGAGGGGCCTGAGCATGCCGTGTGGCAGGAAATGGCGTTGATCGACGCAGCGCCGATGAGAAATCCGCCGCACATTATCCCCGGCCCATCATGGCCGTTTCGGACATGAACCGAGCGAGTGCTTCTGCGCAGTTTACAGGATCATCGGCAGCTTCCCTCAATAACTGCTCAACTTCGGGATAATTCGCTTGAGCAGGTACGACATAGGCCAGCGACCAGGTGACGAACCGTCGGTGGGGATAGACGCCTTCGGCGATGGTGCGGATATTTTCATGCCTCAAGTCATCGAGGATGAGACGCTGCAACACGTCCACGGCGTCTGCTGGTCCTTCGAGATATTGCGCGAAACTGCGGCCGGTAAACAGGAGCGCGCCCGTCACGTGAAGGCGGTGATTACGCGGGACGGAATCCCTGACGATATCCGCGGCCAGCTCATCGGCCTCATCCTCGGCGAGCCTGCTGGCGCTGATGTAGAACCATCTGAAGACCATCGACGCGAACTCCGGAAGGCCGCTGGTCCTCATTATAGAGGCGGCTATCCGTTCGTCGCCAACTCACAGGGGTTAAACACAAAGCCCCGGCCCCTGCCGCCATTCAAACGCCGCTGCCCCCTCGCTCAAGAGCAAGTTAGCAGCGACGTATGGCGATTGGGTCGAGACCTTGCCGGAGTAATGCGGATGATTGGCCCCGTCCTTCGGAGCCTTTCACCGTCGCAATTGCCTTCAGCGCTTAACGAGGAAGGTCGCTGACACCCATCAGGTGCAGATCGACTGCGCGAGCGCACTGTCGGCCCTCGCGAATGGCCCAGACGACCAGCGATTGGCCGCGGCGCATGTCGCCACAGGCGAACACCGACGACTGGCTGGTGGCATAGTCGATCATGTTGGCCTTCACATTGCCGCGCGCATCGAGGTCGGCACCGGATTGTTCAACCATGCCTGCCTTGCGAGGGCCAACGAAGCCCATCGCCAAGAGGACGAGGTCGGCCTTCAGTTGGAATTCGCTGCCCGCGATTTCCTGCATCTTGCCGTCAACCCATTCGACGCGCACGCATTCGAGCGCCTCGATCTGGCCGTTCTTGCCGATCGCCCGCCGGGTGGTGACCGCCCAGTCGCGATCGCACCCTTCCTGATGAGAGGAAGACGTGCGCAACTTGAGCGGCCAATTGGGCCAGCTGAGCGACTTTTCCTCCCTCTCGGGTGGCTTTGGCATGATCTCCAATTGGGTGACCGATGCTGCGCCCTGCCGGTTGGATGTGCCAACACAGTCCGAACCCGTGTCACCACCGCCGATGACGACGACATGCTTGCCCTGCGCGGACAAGGTGCCGCGCGGCGCGGCGCGCAGTTCGTCGTCGCCCGCATTGCGCTTGTTCTGCTGCGTCAGGAATTCCATCGCCAGCCGAACGCCAGCCAGCTCGCTGCCCGGAATATCCAGCGTGCGCGGATGTTCGGCGCCACCGGACAGAACCACGGCGTCATAATTGCTACGCAGCGCATCCATCGAGATGGCGACGCCGATCTCCGTTGAAGTGCGGAATTCGACACCTTCCGCTTCCATCTGCTGGGCGCGGCGATTGATCAGGTGCTTTTCCATCTTGAAGTCGGGGATGCCGTAACGCAGCAATCCACCGACCCGGTCATTCTTTTCGAACACGGTCACGGTGTGACCAGCCCGTGCAAGCTGTTGCGCGCAGGCAAGGCCAGCGGGGCCGGAACCGACGACGGCAACACGCTTGCCGGTCTTGCGCGCTGGCAGCTGCGGTTCGATCCAGCCTTCACGCCAACCGCGATCGACGATTTCGCATTCGATCGACTTGATGGTGACGGGCGAGTCCACGATGTTCAGCGTGCAACTCGCCTCGCATGGCGCGGGACAGACGCGGCCGGTGAATTCCGGGAAGTTATTGGTGCTGTGCAGCGTTTCCAGCGCCGTCTTCCAGTCATCCTCATAGACGAGGTGGTTCCAGTCCGGGATGATGTTGTTCACCGGACAGCCATTGTGACAGAAAGGAATGCCGCAGGCCATGCAGCGCGCGGCCTGGTCGCGGATCTCTTCCTTCGACAGCGGGACGATGAACTCGTTCCAGTGCTTCAGACGCTCTTCGGGCGCGGTGTAGCTGCGATCTTTGCGCTCAACCTCGAGGAAACCGGTGGGCTTGCCCAAACTCTTTCTCCAAACTTCTCAATCTTGTCGCATGCGAGGGAGCAGTGCCCTCGCCCCATGAAGCCTATTCGGCGGCCACGGGGGCTACGGCAACGCGTTCATCTTCCATGCTCTGCAGAGCCTTGCGATAATCCTTCGGCATGACCCGGACGAAGTTCGCAAGCGTGCCCTGCCAGTCGGCCAGCAGCGCCTCGGCGCGTTCCGAACCCGTGTACAGCTTATGCCGTTCGAGCAGGATGCGCAGGCGGTCGGCGTCATGGCGAAGCATGTCGCCCATACCCCAATCATGCACGTCCACGCCGCGTTGCAGCGGACGGCCAAGGCCATCGTCGTCCGAAGCCATTGCCGGGATCGGATCGACATCGACCATCGCGGGATTGACCTTCGATCGGAAGCTGCCATCGGGATCGTAGACATAAGCGATGCCGCCAGACATGCCCGCCGCGAAGTTGCGGCCGGTTTGCCCGAGCACGACGACCACGCCGCCGGTCATATATTCGCAGCCATGATCGCCGACGCCCTCGACGACGGCGATCGCGCCCGAGTTGCGGACAGCGAAACGTTCACCACCAACGCCGCGGAAGAAGGCTTCGCCGGAGATCGCGCCATAGAGGACGGTGTTGCCAACGATGATATTGTCGGCGGGAACGCGCTTCGTATCTTCCGGCGGACGGACGATGATGCGGCCGCCGGACAAGCCCTTGCCTACATAGTCGTTCGCATCGCCGGTCAGGTCTAGCGTCACGCCGTGCGCCAGGAACGCGCCGAAGCTCTGGCCCGCAACGCCTTGCAGCTTCACCAGGATGCTGTTGTCGGGCAGACCGGCATGGCCAAAGCGACGGGCGACCTCACCCGACAGCATTGCGCCGACGGTGCGGTTGACGTTGCGGATCGGCCGCTCGATGCGAACCGGATCGCGCCTTTCCAGCGCGTCCATCGACGCCTTGATCAATTCCTGATCAAGCGCGGCGTCCAGACCATGATCCTGGCCTTCGGTGTTGCGCAGGACCAGATTCTGTTCGGGCGCGACCTGATGGAGTAAGCGGCTGAGGTCCACGCCCTTCGCCTTCCAGTGATCAATGGCATCGCGCATGTCGAGCCGATCGACGCGGCCCACCATCTCCTCGATCGTGCGGAAGCCGAGCTGCGCCATGATCGTGCGCAGTTCTTCCGCCACGAAGAAGAAATAGTTGATCACATGTTCCGGCTGGCCAGTGAAACGCTTGCGCAGTTCCGGGTCCTGCGTCGCGACGCCGACCGGGCAAGTGTTGAGGTGGCACTTGCGCATCATGATGCAGCCCGCCGCGATCAACGGAGCGGTGGCGAAGCCGAACTCATCCGCGCCGAGCAAGGCGCCGATGGCCACGTCGCGACCGGTGCGAAGACCGCCGTCGACCTGAACGGCGATACGGGTGCGCAGGCCGTTGAGCAGCAGCGTCTGCTGGGTTTCGGCGAGGCCAATTTCCCATGGGCTACCCGCATGGGTCAGCGACGTCAGCGGCGACGCGCCTGTGCCGCCTTCATAGCCCGAGATGGTGACATGGTCTGCCCGAGCTTTGCTGACGCCCGCCGCGACCGTGCCCACGCCGACTTCCGACACCAGCTTCACGGAGATGCGGGCGCCCGGATTGACGTTCTTCAGGTCGTGGATCAGCTGCGCCAAATCCTCGATCGAATAGATGTCATGGTGCGGCGGCGGGGAGATAAGGCCCACGCCCGGCGTAGAGTGACGCGTCTTGCCGATGGTCTTGTCGACCTTGTCACCCGGTAGCTGACCACCTTCGCCGGGTTTTGCGCCCTGCGCCATCTTGATCTGCACATCGTCGGCATTGACCAGATATTCGGTCGTCACGCCGAAGCGGCCCGATGCCACCTGCTTGATCGCGGAACGCATGGAATCCCCATTGGGCAGCGGGATGAACCGCTTGGGGTCTTCCCCGCCTTCGCCGGTGTTCGACTTGCCGCCGATGCGGTTCATGGCGACAGCAAGGGTCGTGTGCGCTTCCCAGCTGATCGAGCCATAGCTCATCGCGCCAGTCGCGAAACGCTTCACGATAGCACTGGCCGGTTCGACCTCTTCAAGCGGAATAACCTGATCCGCGAACCTGAACTTCATGAGGCCGCGAATGGTCAGCAGCCGCTCATTCTGTTGATTGATGGACGCGGCGAAGGCTTCATATTCCTTCGGATTGTTGCCACGCACCGCATGCTGGAGCGACGCGACGCTCTGCGGCGTCCAGGCATGTTCCTCGCCACGGACGCGATAGGCATAGGCGCCGCCGACATCCAGCATGTTGCGGTAGATCGGATTGTCGCCGAACGCCTCACGATGGCGATTGACTGTTTCCTCCGCGATCTCGGCAAGGCCGATGCCCTCAATGGTGGTCGCGGTGCCGGTGAAATAGCGCTCCAGGAAGGCGGAATTGAGGCCGACCGCGTCGAAAATCTGCGCGCCGCAATAGCTCTGATAGGTCGAAATGCCCATCTTGGACATGACCTTCAGGATGCCCTTGCCGACCGCCTTGATATAGTTTTTCTGAACTTCGTAGGCGGACAGCGGCAGGTTCTGCTTCACGCGGATCTGCTCAAGCGTCTCGAACGCGAGATAGGGGTTAACCGCCTCCGCGCCAAAACCGGCAAGGACGCAGAAATGATGCACTTCGCGCGCTTCGCCGGTTTCGACAACCAGGCCGGTCTGCATGCGCAGGCCCTGGCGGATGAGGTGATGGTGGACCGCTGCGGTTGCCAACGCGGCCGGGATGCCGATGCGCTCGGCTGAAACGTTGCGGTCGGACAGGATCAGGATGTTCTGGTCCGCGAGCACCGCTTCAGTCGCTTCGTTACAGATGCGATCGAGCGCGCGCTCCAGACCGGCGGCTCCTTCCGTCGTCGGCCAGCTGATGTCGATCGTCTGCGTGCGGAACGCACCGTCCAGCGCATCATGGATGCCGCGAATCTTGGCAAGGTCTTCGTCGGTCAGCACCGGCTGAAGAGTTTCCAGCCGCTTGTGCGTGCCAGCATGATGGCCAAGCAGGTTCGGACGCGGGCCGATCATCGACACCAGGCTCATCACCAGTTCCTCGCGGATCGGGTCGATCGGCGGGTTGGTGACCTGGGCGAAATTCTGCTTGAAATAGTCGTAGAGCAGCCGCGATTTTTGGCTGAGCACGGCGATGGGCGTGTCGATGCCCATGGACCCGATCGGGTCTTCGGCATTGCGCGCCATCGGCTCCAGGAACTTCAGCACGTCTTCCTGTGTGTAGCCGAAAGCCTGCTGGCGATCGAGGAACGCCGCCGCGTCGTTGCCGCGCGATGGCAGCAGGTCCTCGCCAAGGGTCGCGGGCAGCTCTTCCAGCTTGTACTGCGTTTCCTTCAGCCACTCCTCATAGGGATGTTCATCCGCGAGTTGGGCCTTGATCTCCTCGTCCTCGATGATGCGGCCCTGCTCCAAGTCGATGAGCAGCATCTTGCCCGGCTGAAGCCGCCACTTGCGGACGATATTTTCTTCCTTGAAGGGCAGGACGCCGCTTTCCGATGCCAGCACGATATGATCGTCATCTGTCACGATGAAACGCGCCGGACGCAGGCCGTTGCGGTCCAGCGTCGCGCCAATCTGGCGGCCGTCGGTGAAAGCGATGGCGGCGGGGCCGTCCCACGGCTCCATCAGCGCGGCGAAATATTCGTAGAAGGCCTTACGCTTCGGGTCCATCAGCGGATTGCCCGCCCATGCTTCCGGGATCAGCATCATTACCGCCTGCGCCAGCGGATAGCCACCGGCGACCAGCAGTTCGAGCGCATTGTCGAGGCAAGCCGTGTCCGACTGACCATGCGGAATCAGCGGCCACATCTTGTCGAGGTCCGCGCCCAGCAGCGGGGATTCGAGCGTGCGGCGGCGCGCGTTCATCCAGTTCACATTGCCGCGAACCGTGTTGATCTCGCCATTATGGGCGATGAAGCGATAGGGGTGCGCGAGCTTCCACGAGGGGAAGGTGTTGGTCGAAAAGCGCTGGTGGACGAGCGCCAATGCCGACTGGGTCAACGGATTGCGCAGATCGTCATAGAAGCTGCCGACCTGATCGCAGAGGAGCAGACCCTTGTAGACGACGGTGCGGGTGGAGAAGGACGGTACGTAGAAATCGGCCAGCGCCTCCAGCCCCTGCTTCTGCGACAATTCCTTCAGCGGATTCTGCGTTTGCTTGCGGATGGCGAGCAGCTTGCGCTCGAACGCGTCCTGATCCTTCGTTCCGGCGCCTCGGCCCACGAAGCACTGACGGATGGTCGGCATCTCGTCCAGCACCGTCTGGCCCAGCCCGTCGAGGGTCACCGGCACGTCGCGCCAACCCAGGAGGACCTGGCCTTCCTTCAGGATAAAGCGCTCAAGCTGCTGCACGGCGGCGGCTTCGGCATCCCCGTCACGCGGCAGGAAGCACATGGCAACACCATAATCGCCGGGCTGCGGCAGATCGATGCCCGCGCCGGTGGCCCAATCGCGATACAGCGAATCAGGAATCTGAATTAGAATGCCCGCGCCGTCACCCACCAAAGGGTCCGCGCCGACTGCGCCACGGTGGTCGATATTGCGCAGAATGTCCAAGCCACGAAGAACAATATCGTGGGTTTTTAATCCCTTGATGTTGGCGATGAAGCCGACGCCGCATGCGTCATGCTCATTACCGGGATCATATAAACCTTGCTTGCTTGGGTAAGCCATTCACATTCCATTCCGTGCGATCTTGCGAGCGCGCCATTACACGCGCGGCGGACGGCAGGGAATAGCTTTGGCGCGATTCCCCGACGGCGATCGATCAAAAAATCCGCATTTTAAGCAGAATCAGGCGAACTTGTCTGCGCACAGTCCGCCACCTGACCGTTCGAATCGGCCATAAATGTCTCATGCAATGCTGACAATAGGCGAGAGAAGATCGTGACGGAACACAACTCGCCACAGCTCGCCACGCCTTCAGACACGCCCTATTGACCCCGCAGTTGCACCAGTTCCACGATTACGCCATCGGCATCGCGCACCACGCTGTTGATCACCGGCCCCTTCTCGTCGGCCGCAGCGATCCTGACGATGGGAAAACCCGCCTTCTGCACGCGCAACGCAGCGGCCCGACTGTCACTGACCCGAATGCCGACCTTGGCCCCCGTCGAACGGTTCTGGGTGGCGTTCGGCTTTTCATAATGAATGAGGATCAGCAGCGGTTCGCTGGATCGGGGATCACCGGAAAAATTGAATGCGATTTTTTCGGCAGGATCACCCGGCTTGCTAATCGTGAAGACCGGCTTCATGCCGAGCGCATCGACATAGAAGGATCGGGCGCGGGGCATTTCGGCCACCTCCAGCGACAGGAAACTGAACCCTGACATCGTAGGCTGACCTTGCGTCTGCGCGTAAGCGGGCACTGTTGCCAACAGCGCGGAGAGCGCAATCATCGCGGCGCGCTTCATGCCATGATCTCCGACAAGCTGCGCGACGTTCGCATGGCTTCCGTGCCCCAGGCATCGACGGGAACCCCCATCAACTGCTGCATGGTGAGGCCGACGCGCGAAATCGGGTCGCCCTGGCCCGCGATATGGATGCCGCTCTTGACCTTCCCGCCTGCCCGTCCAGCCAGCATCACGGGAATGCCGTTCACATCGTGGTTCTTCGCGTAGCTGACCTCGGAATGAGCGACGACCAGCATATTGTCGAGCAAGGTGCCGTCCCCTTCCTTCACCGCCGACATTGCCGTTACGAAGTCGGCCCATCCCTGCATGCTCTGCGTGGAAAAGGCATCGACCGTTGGCTGGTAGCCCTTCGTGCGGTCCACCTGTTCCTCATGCGTAGCCTGATGATAGGCGGTGGGCGATCCAGCCTGCCGCAGGTCGGCAGTGGCGGTGGAAAAGACCATGTTGAATACCTTTGTCTGGTTGCACGCGACGGCCATCGCCAGCAGTTCCGCCATCAGCTTGTGCGACTGCTGGCGGGCGGTGACGTCCGTGCTGGCGGGCAGGTCGGCAGGCTGCGCTGGCACGATGCACGCCTCGGCCCGGGGCGGCTTTTCCAGTTGCAGCGCCAGCTTGTTCTCGACTTCACGGATGGAGGTGAAATAGCTATCGACCCGCGCCTTGTCCTCCGCTCCCAGCTTGCCCAGCATCCTGCGGCGCTCGTCGGTCACAGCGGACAACACGCTGCGACGCGCCATCACCTTGGGGTCGGGGGTAAATTCCGCCGCGTTGGGATCGCGGAAATCAGCGCCGAAGATGCGGCGGTACAGTTCCATGGGCGATGCGACGCTGGGGTTCATTTCCGTCCCGCTGCGATAGGAAAAGCTGGTGCGCGCATTGCCATCGGCACTCAGTTCCAGGCTGCGGAACAGCGTACCCGCGCCGATCGCGTCGGCGATGCTGACGTCGAATGTCGGGCCGACGAGCTGCTGCCATGTATCGCTGGGCGTCCCCGTTCGAAGGCCCACATTGCCCGAGATATGCGGCTGATTGCTCTTGCCGCCCAAGGTGACACCGAAGCCTGAAAGGACGGAAACTTTGTCCTGCACCGGCTTGATCGGCACGAGTTCAGGCGGCAGGTCGTAATTGGCGCCAGCCGTCTTGGGGTTCCAGCGATCGGGGATCATCCCACAGCCCCAGAACCATGTGCCAAAGCGCACCGGTAAGCGGCCGCCTCCATAGGTCGCGGCCACCGCCGCGCCATTATTGTCCAGGAAATAGTCGAGGAACGGCAGGCCCACGGCCACCGCGCCGCCGCTGAGCATCCCACGCAGCAAAAAGCCGCGCCTGTCGAACTGCGTCATCAACCTTTCCTTCCTGACGATGGCTTGCCCGCGATCCGGGATGCCACTGGCGCCCGGACGGCAAAGAATTGGGGATCGATGACGATCCGCCGGAACAGTGGCCGGATGCGAAATCCAGCCTGGGCAAAATCGTCATGCAGGCGCGTCGTCAAAGGCTCTTCGGACGGAAGCAGCGACCGCCCCGCCGCGTAACGCCACGCCGATTGCGCCACGCACTGCGTCACCTTTGGATTGTCATGCAACGCCTTGCCCAGACCCGCGCTGTCGGTGAACGTCACCTTGTCCAGCATGCCCGTCGTGTCGATCGGCACGCCATTTTCCGTAGGCCGAAACTGTCCAGCGCCGTCGAAACTGTCGAGCGTCAGGCCCATCGGGTCAGTCAGCTTATGGCAGCTCGCGCATTCCTCATCGTCGAGATGCGCCTTCAATCGCTCGCGCGTAGTGCGGAAGGCGGGATTGCTCGTGTCCTGAACGATTGTGAAGTTCACATTGGCGGGCGGGGTCGGCACATGTTCGCACATCAGCACTTCGCGCAGCGCTTTGCCGCGCAACGTGGGCGAGGACCGCCCCTCATGGGAATGGAGCGCCAGAAAGCTGATCTGCGTCAGCAGCCCGACGCGCGGATCCTGATCCGGCAAGGTGATCATCGACCAGTCGCGCGGGCCATAGGGTATGCGATAGAGCGGGCTCAACTGCCGGTTCATCGCCACCCGGCGGGTGGTGAACAGGTCGCGATAATCGCTATTTTCCTCCACCAGCAGTGTCGTGATGGTGCGCAGCGTCTGTTCCCGCGCGGCGGGCGCGGCGAAAGAACGGAAGGCCGGGTAGATGATCCCGTCCTTGGACAGCGACATCATCCCTTCCAACTGGAGGAAATCGTCGAAGAAGGACCGCACGCCGGTTTCAAACCGGGGAGAGGCCATCAGCCGATCGACCTGTCGGATAAGCCCCGCCTTCGTCATCAGGCTACCGTCGGCCGCCGCCTGCAGCAGCTGTTCGTCTGGCGTGCTGTTCCACAGGAAGTAGCTGAGCTTGCTGGCGCGCGACCAGGCATCGATCGTCTGCCCGCCCGGCGCACTGGGGTCGGCCACCTCCTGGTCGGTCTGGAACAGGAAGGGCAGGTCCGACAGCATCGCCGTCAGCATGATCGCCAGCCCGCCGTGGAAATCCTTGAGCGTGGCTGACGCCGCCAGCGTCTGGGCGACGGCGAGCTTCACCTCCCCGTCAGTCAGCGGCCGACGGTAAATCCTGAGGCCCACCCGTTTGAAGAAATCCGCCGCGCAGGCCGCGCCTTGCGGATCGGATGCTGACGGCGCGCACCCGACCAGCCGGTCACGATGTTTCGCATCGACTACCTGTTCGGCGATGCCGCGCGCGATCTGCTCATATTGCTCCGCCCCCGCGGGGGTCAGCGACACCGCGCTGGTGCCCGCCGCCAGCAAACCGCCGACCCGCATGTCCGGTTCGAACCGACCGCTCACCTTGATGTCAGGCCCGAATATATCGGCGATAGTCGCGCGATATTGTGCCTCGGTCAGCCGCCGGAACTTGGGCACCTGAGGTTGCTGCGCCTGCTGCCGGGCTGGCGCATCCGCCTGTCCGGCGCTGGCGGCCATCAGAATTGCGCCGATGGAACAGAGCGCCGTGACTGCGGACAGCGCGCGAAGGACGCGGGATGAGATCACCGGCCCGCTCACCGCTGCACTCCTTGCGCCACTTGCTGCGGTTTGATCAGGAAGACGGGCACGCCCTTGAACCGCAATGCCGATGAAATGGCCGTGTTGCGCCCCGTTTTCGGGTCAGGGAAGGCATCGGCATAGCGCCGCACCGCCTTGATCAGCGCGGGGCACGACATGCGCGTCAGATTGGCGCCCACCTGGGTCGATTGATGATAATTGTCCTCGATGCTCGCCAAAGTGTGATAGCCGTAAATGCCACCCTCTATGGCTTCGCCCGGCTTGATCTTCGCCTGAATGCGCGCCTGCCGGACCTCGCGATAGCTGTCGATGATCTGCTCACGCAACCGCAACCGTAAGTCGAACGGTTCAGTTAGCAGTTCGCCGTTGCGGATTTTTCCTTTGGCCTGCGCCATGAAGCGGCGATTCGGATCAACATCCAGACTGGCCCATGCCAGCGGCTTCCCCGCACCCGACAATTCCAAAGGATTGGCGCTGGCATAAAGGCGCACCGTCACATCATCGTCGTTGACCAGATCATCGACGCCGCTGACCTCGACCAGCGTGGGCGACGACATCGATGTGATCACCTCGTCCGCTACCTTGGGCGTGCCGAAATCGCGCGTGGAAAAAGTGCATCCCACCGCCCGGATCAGCTGGTTATCGACGCCCGGCTTCTTATCAGGGCTGACATAATCGTCCTTGCTCGCGCGGCCGTCCAGATCGATGCCGTAGGCGATTGGCCCCCGATAATCCTCATTCCCCTTTTCCATGAAGGGGAAGTCTTCCGGATTGGTGCAGCTGTCATAGGCGAAACGGGTGCCCAGGAAGGCAGCTGTGCCCTTCCCCTTGGGTATATGATATTTCTGGCGCAAGGCTTCCTGTTCCGCTTCGCTCAGTTGAGCCATGCTGCCATTGGAACCGGAAGGCTTGCCGGTAGGCACCATTTTGAAGCCCAGCCGCTGGCCCATCAGTTTGTGCAACTCTTGCACCTTGTCGGGCGCCTCATATTTCGCGCGCTCGGCGCGCGGCAGGCTTTTCAGAAACAGGTCGGACGAACTGAGCGACAGCGCGCGACACGCCTTTTCATCTTCGTAAGCCGCGACATAGATGTTGGTCAGCGCGAAGGAAAAGCTCTGCTGCTGCTGCGCGGACGCGCCAATCGCCATCATGCTGCTCACTACCAGCAATCCCGCCGCGACCCGCCTGTCGCGCACATGGGATCTCATATCCTTCATCACCCTCTCCTGCCGCCCGCGCTGTTACGCCGGTGTTTCTTCGTCCGTTATCATGCAGCCGCGCAGGCGTGCGCCACGGCGTTACTGTTCACCGAAGCGGCAGAAGTGATCCGAAATGTCTGGTAAGGCTGGCTTTAGACAGATCAGGCTGATCAGAAACTCTGCGTCGCGATTTCCACGCTCATCCGCTGCGCAGCGCTGATCAGCGCAGGCCCCAACTCGTCCAGCCGGGCGCGGGTCAGATGAGAAGACCGGTCCGAAATCGACAGTGACCCCTTGGGCAGCCCGTAGCGGTCCTTGACCACAGCAGCGACGCAGCGAAGGCCATCGCTATGCTCTTCGTCGTCCAGTGCATATCCGCGCGCCCTGATCTGCGCCAATTCGCTACGCAGCCGGTCGCCGTCGATGATGCTGCGCGCAGTACGGGCCTTGAGCGGCGTGCTGTCCAGATAGCGGTCGAACTCCGGCCGGGACCATTGCGCCATCAGCACCTTGCCCGACGCCGTGCTATGCAGCGGCAGCACAGCACCCGGCCGCGCCGCAGTCTGGCGAAAACCGTTGGTCGCGGCCTGCCCGACATAACAGACACCCGCCCCCTCGGGCACGGCGATGTTCACGCAATGCTGCACTTCTGACATCAGTGACCGCATGATCGTGTGGCCCAACTGGCCCAAGTCCCGCGTCTGAGCGAAAACCGCACCCACGGTGAAGGCCTGGACACCGACCGACCAGCCATTTTTCCGCCGGTCGAAAGCGACATAGCGCAACGCTTCCATGGTCGTCAGCAGGCGATGGGTAGTAGATCGCGGCAATCCCACGACACGGGACAGTTCGCTGAGCGTCATATGGTCGCTCTTGGCCAATTCATCGAGAATGCCGAATGCCCGCACCAGCGACTGGACTCGCCCAAGCAGACCGTCCTCCGGCTCTTGCTGACTATCGGTCACAACCTGTTCCTCGCCCTGCTGAGCTGTCGTCGCGCGAACGCCAGCCTTAGAGAAACTGGTATGACCTGTTTGCTCGCCTTTGTCGATATGCTTTGCGTCGGGCTTCTATCGGCCCTTATCCATCATTCGCATCCGGGAAACATCAGATCGGCATCGCCGTCCCACATCATGGGATGATCGATTGTGGATCGACGGCCTTGGGCTAAGGATTGGGCCAAGCAAAGGAGAGGATCATGCCCGACATCTTGCCGCTCGATCGCCGCACGGCATTGACGTTGGGGGCCGGTGCGCTGCTGTCCAGTATTGAGCCCGCCTTTGCCCGCAAAATCGGACAAAGCGGCGCGCCGGACTGGGCGAGCGAACCTATGCGTTGGTTCCAGCTTGCCTTTACCGAAGATGATCCGGGCCGTTACGATCAGGCCTTCTGGATCGAATATTTCCAGCAGATTCACGCCGATGGCGTCTGCCTGAGCGCTGGGGGAGGCATCGCCTTCTACCCAACGGCCATTCCCTATCATGGCATGGCGCAGGGCATCGGCAAGGGCGTGAACCCGTTCGGCGACATGGTCGCTGCGTGCAAGAAGCTGGGCATGCGCGTGCTCGCCCGTATCGATCCGCACGCAATGAACGCGGCCGCCGCCGCTGCCCATCCCGAATGGGCGTTGACCGGCCCGGACGGCCAGATCAAACGGCACGGCAGCGCCCCGGATCTGACCCTGACCTGCGCCTATGGCCCCTATAATTTCGAGCTGATGCCCAAGGTGATCGAGGAAGTCGCCCAGCGCTATCCGGTGGATGGCTTTTTCGGCAACCGCTGGAACGGCAGCGGCACCTGTTATTGCCAAAGCTGCCGGACGCTCTACCGCGCCGCATCGGGGCAGGAAATTCCAGCCGATCCCGATCCTTCCAAACCGGAAGGGCGGCGATACGCCACCTGGGTTGAAGATCGGCTCTTCGCCCTCATGGACCTTTGGAACGCGGCCGCGCGCAAGCACCGGCCCCAGACCTTCTTCATCCCCGGCGGTGACCGCCGGGGACTGGTCGATCTGAACGGCCCCGCTCTGTCAAAGCGTCTTCCGCTCTCCTTTTGCGATCGCCAAGCACGCTCGTCCGACGATTCGAGCTGGGGCACGGGTCCCGAGGTCTGGGGTGCGGGCCGCTACACCCGCGAACTGCGCGCCTTCATGAAGGACAAGCCGGTCGGCCACATCATCTCCGTGGGAGTGGAAGAAACCTATCGCTGGAAGGATTCGGTACAGAGCCCGGCCGAAATCCGCATCTGGGCAGCAGGCGCGATCGCCCAAGGCGCGCGGCCGTGGATCACTAAGTTCAATGCCAAGCCGCTAGACCGCCGCTGGATGGAGGTGGTCCGGCAAATCTACAGCTGGCACCACGCCAACGAAGCCTATTTGCGCAACAGCGGCAATCTGGCGCGGGTCGCGATCATCCATTCGCCCAGGACAACTGCCTATCTCGGCGGCTGGAATCAGCGTGGGCAGATGGAGGGTCATTCGCGCGGTTTTTACCAGGCTGCGCTTGAATCGCGCGTGCCCTTCGACCTCATCGACGAGGATTTTCTGGACGAAATTAGCCTGTCGCGCTTCCGCACCATCATTCTCGCCAATGCGGCGGTGCTGTCTGACGCGCAATGCGATCAGATACGCGCGTTTGTGAAGCGGGGTGGCAACGTGATCGCCACCTATCAGACCTCACTCTATGATGGGGACGGACGGCAGCGGGCGGACTTCGGCCTCGCGGACCTGTTCGGCTGCTCCGTCGCCGGAAAGGCTGAGGGACCGCTCAAGAACGCTTATCTCACCTTGCGCCATGTCCACCCTGCCATAGCTAGGCTACGCGAGATTAACCGCACCATCGGCCCGCTCTTCCGCCAGCCTGTCACCGCGCGCGACCAGAGAGAAGTCGCATTGACGCTGGTGCCGAGCTATCCCGACCTGCCAATGGAACGCGTCTTTACTGACAAGACGGAGACCAACCTGCCGATGGCGATCTGCCGTCAAGTCGGCCGTGGCCGCATCGCCTATCTGCCCATGGACATCGACCGCACCTTTGCAGAGCTTGGCCATGGCGATCATCTGACGTTGCTGCGCGCAATGCTCGATTGGACTCATCAGGAAGCGCATCCGCTACAGATTGAAGGGCCGGGCCTGCTGGACATCGCCTGCTGGCGCCAGGACAAATCGATAACCGCGCATCTGGTCAATCTCAACAACCCCATGACAATGCGGGGCAGCTATCGCGAGGCGATCAGGACCGGTCCCTACCGGGTCCGCATGCAACTGCCACAAGGCAAACGCGCTGCGCAGGCCCGGCTGCTGACCGCAGGGATGGCTGTGCCACACGGGACGACAAACGGCTGGGTGGAAGTCGATGTGCCGTACATAGACTTCCACGAAGTCGTCGCGATCGACCTGGCCTAAGAAGTCCCGTTCACCCTGAGCTTGTCGAAGGGCTCTACTTCTTTGAAGAACAAGAGGCTTCGACAAGCTCAGCCCGAACGGAGTTGCGCTGGTCCCATGTAACTCAGGTCGCTTTCGACCAAGAAAAGGAGCAAGCCGCCATGATCGACCGCCGCGACATGCTAGCCCTGAGCGCGCTGGGGGCTCTTGCCCTCGGCACAGCCTCAAACGCTGATGCTGCTCCAGTGACGCCGGATCAGGCCAGTCTTTCCCTGCACGGGCGGAAACTGCACATCCTCGATCTCACGCACAAGCTGACGCGGGCCTTCGCCTTCACCCCCGGCCGCCTGACCATGGAGGCGGTGGAAGGATCGGGAACGAAAGCAGGGATGGCGCTTAACCGCGTCTCGATCGTCGAACATACCGGCACGCATCTCGATGCCCCCCGCCATTTCGCGCCTGATGGAGCATCGGTCGGCGACATACCCGTCAGCCAGTTGATCGTTCCACTCGTCGTGATCGACATAAGGGACAAGGTCAAAACTGATCGCGACGCTCGGGTGGAATCGCGGGATGTCATCGCATGGGAACGCCGCCACGGCCGCATCCCGCCCGGTTCCTGCATTGCCATGCTGTCGGGCTGGGATCCGCTGAAAGTCTTTTCAAGCTATGCAAGCCTCACCCCCGCCGAACGGCGCAAAAGCCCCGGCTTCGATGCTGCCGTCATGGACATTCTGATGAAGCGGGATGTGCGTGGCATCGGCGTCGATACCATGTCGATCGATGCGGGTGAGGCGATGCCCGCCTTCCCCGTTCATCAGGCATGGCTGCGCAGCGGACGCTGGGCGTTGGAGGGGCTGGCCAATCTCGACCGCGCACCTGCTGCGGGCGGGTTGCTGTTCGCAGGCGTCGCGCCGCTGGAAAACGCCACCGGCATGCCCGCGCGCGTGATCGCGCTCTTTTGAACAAGCGCTGCGGCGCCCGCCGGTGCAGAAGCGAGCGCCACAATCAGTGTCGTCAAGCGCGCATCATCGATCCGCCATTGACGTCATAGATTGCACCGTTGATCCAACGGCCATCCTCCGACAACAGCATCGCGACGACGCCGGCATGGTCTTCGGATTGGCCCAGCCGGGTGTGTGGGGTGCGTGACATGAAATAGTCGGCCCACTTGGTGGCTTCCTCGGCGTTCGCTTCCATCGCCGCCTTCATCTCGCCGGTCACGGTGAAACCGGGCGCGAGCACATTGGCGGTGATGCCTTCCTTGCCCCAGCGCGCACCGACGTGGCGCGCCAGCGCATTCACGCCCGCCTTCGCCATGGCATAGCAGGGCCGCGTCGGTTCACCACCATGCGCCGAGCCGGAGCTGGTGTAGACAATCGCGCCCTTACCGCTCTTAACGAGGTGCGGCACCACCGCGCGGGTGCACAGCAGGTGGCCGCGCAGGTTCACCGCGATCGTGCGGTCAAATGTGGAAAGGTCGATGGCCAGCGCGTCGCTATCCTCCATGATAACGCGCAGGTCTGCTGCATTGATATGCGCCCCGTCGAGGCCGCCAAAGCGGTTCACCGCCTCCTCTGTCGCCTTCTGCACCGATGCCTCGTCGGAAATATCGACATGGACCGCAAAGGTTTCGCCGCCCGCTTCCTGCGCCACCTGCGTCGCGCCCTCAATGTTGATGTCGGCGGCGCAGACACGCGCGCCCTCCTCGGCCAGGCGCTTCACAGTGGCAGCGCCGATGCCGGTCGCGCTGCCGAACACGATGATACGGCGGTCTTTGAGACGATTGTTGGTCATGAGCATCCTCCAGAAAAGCTGTTGGCGTCGGAAACGTCGTTAATTGAGTAACCACTCACCATGTGGTTAGCAGCTCGTTCGAGCGCCGTCACCATCGCGCTGTGATCCTTTTCCGCATCGCCGTGGGCTACGCAACTGTTGAAAAGTTGCTGCGCATTTGCCGTTGCGGGCAGCGCAACTCCCAGTGAACGCGCACCAGAAAGCGCCAGATTCAAATCCTTCTGATGGAGCCGGATGCGAAAGCCGGGGTCGAAGGTTCGGTCGATCATCCGCTGGCCATGCACCTCCAGAACGCGCGACGCGGCAAAACCGCCCATCAACGCTTCGCGCACCCGCGCCGGGTCCGCGCCTGCCTTCGATGCGAAGACTAGCGCTTCGGAAACGGCTTCGATATTCAGCGCGACGACGATCTGGTTGGCGACCTTGGTCACCTGTCCCGCGCCCACGTTGCCCACCAATGTGATACTCTTGCCCATCAGTTCCAATAGCGGCCGGACCTTTTCGAACACATCCGCCTTGCCACCGCACATTATGGTAAGCGCCGCGTTTTTGGCCCCCACCTCACCGCCGGAAACCGGCGCATCGACATAGGCGCAGCCTAGCGTCTCGATCCGCTCCGCAAAGTCGCGCGTCGCGATCGGGTCGATGGAGCTCATGTCGATGACGATCGTGCCGGGCTTCAACCGCTGCGCCGCACCGTCCGCGCCGAACAGCACGCGTTCGACGTCCGGCGTGTCGGGCAGCATCAGGATCAGGCACTCCACCGTCGCCGCCACCTCCGCAGGCGTGGCGCAGGCGACCGCACCGCCTTCGCGCAACTCATTCGGCATCGGCGTGCGGTTGGCGCAACTGTAGATCGCATGGCCCGCCGCCTGTAGATGCCCGGCCATGGGACGGCCCATGATGCCAAGGCCGATGAAACCAATCTTCATGTCACGCTCTCCCGGATTTCAGATAATCGCGCGCCCAGCCAAGGCCCGCCTTCGTGTCACCCGCAGGGCGGTATTCGCATCCGATCCACCCGCCATAGCCCAGCGCGTCGATGTGGCTCAGCAGCCAGGGATAATTGATCTCGCCCGTGCCGGGTTCGGCGCGGCCCGGATTGTCGGCTAGCTGCATATGGCCAATGCGAGGCAGCAACCGCTCAATCGTGCGGGCAAGGTCCCCTTCCATGATCTGCATATGATAAATGTCATACTGCAGGCGAACATTTGCGCGACCCGCCTCGTCGATCACTGACAGCGCCGCGTCGGTCGTGCCATAGAAATAGCCGGGGATATCGACGCGCGTGTTGATCGGCTCGATCAATATCTCGATGCCATCGGCCGCCGCCAGATCGGCTGTGTAAGCGATATTGTCCACCAATGCAGTCCGGCACTCCGCGCTCGCGGGTGCCTTCCCTGCCATCAGGTGAAGGCGCGGGCAGCCCAGCGCTTTGGCATAGTCCAGCCCTTTAGCGACGCCCGCGCGAAACTCCTCCACGCGATCAGGCAGCGCAGCGATGCCCCGCTCTCCGCCGGCCCAATCGCCAGCGGGCAGGTTGAACAGCACGACCTCCAGCCCGCATCGCCGCGCCCGTTCAGCCGCCTCTTCCGTGCCATGATCATAGGGAAACATGAACTCGACGCCGGAAAAGCCAGCTTCCGCCGCCGCGTCGAAGCGGTCGAGAAAGGGCAGGTCCTGGAACATCATCGACAAATTGGCGGCCAGCTTGACCATGCCTCTTCCCCTCTTTTCAATTCTCGTCCGGTTAGAAGGCTATGCCCAGCACCAGGTCCATGACATTGGTGCCCGTGGGTCCGGTGCGGAACAGGTCACCCGTCGCGTCCAACAATCGGTAGCTGTCATTGCGCACCAGCATCTCCGCCGGGTCGATCCCCACCGCCCGCGCACGCTCGTGAAGCGCGCCATCGGCAAAAGCCCCCGCCGCATCGGTTGGCCCGTCGGTGCCATCGGTGCCAGCGGCAAGCAGGACGGCATTGTCCTGCCCAGCCAGCGCCATGGCGGCGACCAGGGCAAATTCCTGGTTACGTCCGCCCAGCCCGTCGCCCGTCACCTGAAGTGTGGTTTCCCCAGCCGACACCAACAGCATGGGGCGATCCTGCGACGGTACTACGCGCAGGGCAGCGGCCATCGCCAGCGCCGCGTCATGAGTGTTGCCCGCCATCGCCGTATCCATATCTCGCACGGCCACCCCCTCCCGCGCCGCAATGCGATGCACAGCATCCACCAGCGTGGCGCTGTCGGCCAGCAGCAATGTCTCGCGCCGTCCCACCGTTTGGGGTACGGGATGCACGCCCTTGGCAAGCGCACGCCGGATCGATGCGGGCACAGTATCTTGCAGCCCATATCGCGCGAGAATAGCGACCGGGTCCTCCTGTCCTTCCCCGCCCGCAAGAGTCGGCCCCGATCCGATCATGCAGAGGTCGCCGCTCGGCACGTCGGATATCAGCAAGGTCAGCACCGATGCGGGGCCGATATGGTCCAGAAGCCCGCCGCCCTTCACCCGCGACAGGCGCTTGCGCACGGCATTGATCTCCTCGATCGATGCGCCGGATCGCAGCAGCATTTCCGTTGTCGCCGCCTTCTCCTTCAGCGTCACGCCATCAACCGGCGCGACCATCAATGCCGAAGCACCGCCGGTGAGCAGCACGATCACGCTGTCATGCTCGGTCAGCCCTTCGACCGTGCGCAGCATTTCGGCGGTGGCTTCCATCCCCTGCGCGTCAGGAATCGGATGCCCCGCCTGAAGTTGCCGGATGCGCGTGAGCGGCTCATCATGACCGTGCTTGACGATGATGCAGCCATCCGAAATCCGGTCACCCAGCAGAGTTTCCAGCCCCTTCGCGAGCGACCCCACGGCCTTTCCCGCGCCGATCACGACGATGCGACCATCTGAAGCCAGTGGCCAGTCTATGGTTTTGCCCTGGTGGCATATGGACCAATGGTCACCCTCTGGAACGCCAAGCGATGCGACCAGCCTCTCGCCGCGCACCGACTGCAGCGCCTCAAGATAGATGCTTTCCAGCAGAGCGCGGGCGGCGGCCGTCTGCATAATAGGCGCCACCTCAGGGAACCAGAAGGGTGAAGGGATAAACATAGGCTTGCAGCATCACGAACAGCCCAATCAGCGAGCCCAGCACCAGGCTGTGAACGAAGACGTGGCGCAATATGCGGCCTTCCTGACCGAACCACTGCGTCGCGGTGGAGGCGACGACGATGCTCTGCGCATCGATCATCTTGCCCATGACCCCGCCCGCGCTGTTCGCACTCGCCATCAGCACGGGCGACAGGTTCAACTGTTCAGCCGTGATCTTCTGCAATCCGCCGAACAGCACGTTGGAGGCCGTATCCGATCCGGTGACCGCGACACCGAGCCACCCCAGCATGGTACCGAAGAAAGGATAGAGCACGCCCGTCGCCGCGAAGGCTAGGCCCATGGTCGCGTCTATGCCGCCATAACGGGTGAGATAGCCAAGCCCCAACATCGCCGCGATGGTGAGCAGCGACGGCAGCACCAGCTTCCACGTGCGCAGATAGACGCGGCCGACCGTGCGCAGAGGGACCCGCAACAGCAGCGCGGAGGCAAGGGCGGCCACCAATATCGCCGTGCCGGTCGCCGACAACAGGTTGAGATTATAGACCGCCTTTTCAAATTCCGGCGCGGTGACGACAGGAGGCAGGCGCTGGATCACCCCGTCCAGACCGGCAAAGGGCAGGCGCAGCGCGAAGATGGCGTCCAGCCCCTGCTTCATGAAGGGAAGGCCCCACAGGAAGACACACGCCGTCAGGATGATCCACGGCATCCAGGCACGCCGAACGGCAGCGGGATCGTGCAGCGGCTGTGCATGGGCGGCATCAACGGTCGCGGCCATGTCCCGCTCGTCACCCGGCGCGAGCTTCGCCTCGTTGACATGCATGATCCGCGCAGGCTGCCATATCCGCAGGAAAGCGATAAGCGCCGTGATCGACGCGAGAGCCGCGCCGATGGAGGTCAGCCAAGGGCCATGAAGGTTGGAGATGAGAAGCTGCACCAGCGCAAAGCTGACACCAGCGACCAGCACCGCAGGCAGCACCTCCATCGTCCGCCGCCATCCGCAATAGGCGACCAGCAGCCAAAAGGGCACGATGATGGCGAACGGCGTCATCTGCCGCCCCACCATCGCCGAAAGTTCGAGCAGCGGCAGTCCGGTCACTCCCGACAGCGTGACGAGCGGCGTACCGAGCGCACCGAACGCGACGGGCGCGGTGTTGGCGATCAGCGACAGGCCCGAGGCCTGTAGCCGTGTAAAACCAAGCCCGATCAGCATCGCGCCCGTGACCGCGACCGGCGTCCCAAACCCCGCAGCTCCTTCGAAGAAGGCACCGAAGCAGAAGGCGATCAGCAGCAGTTGCAACCGGCTGTCCGGGGTGATCGACGTGATCGCGCCGCGCAGGATGTGGAACTGCCCGGTCGTTTCCGTCAGCTGGTAGAGAAAGATGATGTTGAGCACGATCCAGCCGATCGGCAGCAGCCCATAGGCCGCCCCGAAACCGGCTGCGCGCACCGCCAGGCCCGGAGGCATGCCGAATGCCAGCACCGCGACCGCCAACCCCGCGCCCAGGCCCATCAGCGCGGCGATATGCGCCCGCACATGAAAAAGGCCGATCGCCCCCAGCAGCACGACGACGGGGACGGCCGCGACCAGAGCCGACAGCAAACCATTGCCGAAAGGGTCGTAATTTTGTGCCCAGATCATGGCGCCATCCCTGCCCATCTCCTATCACGGTCTATTTCAAATCGTGCGGAATTTCCGTGGTATCGCCACTCGCCCCGCTGTTAGCCGTTCGACCGTCGCTAAGGAGGATGACAGGCAAGAGATACCCGCCTTTCCGCGATGCGGAACAGACACTGTGGCGGGCGGCGTACCGTTCCATATCGCGGAACGGCGTCGGCGGCATCATTGTCCATCCAGGCACGCCGGTGCAGACTGACATTCCAATCTGTCAATTCAGGAGCATGAGGAGGATGGACTTGAAAGCGAACGGCGGGATCTCGCGCCGCGACCTCGTACGCGTCTTGCCCACGGCAGCTATGATGAGCGCCATTCCCGGCCCGGCCTGGTCCGCCCTCAACATCGGCGGCTTTAACCGGCGCGAATGGTGGAAGCATGAATATCGCATAATCCAAACCAACCTGCGCGAAATCGACGCCCTGGAAGATCCGCGAGAGATCGCCCGGCAAACCCGCGCCTTCGGTGCGAACATGATCGTGTCGAACATCGGCGGGATCGTTGCCTTCTATCCCACTGAGCTGCCGCTCCACTATCGCAACCCCTATCTGAAAAACGATTTCGCAGGCGAGATGGTCGCCGCCGCCCATGCCGAAGGGCTGGCCTATATCGGCCGCTTCGACCTGTCCAAGGCGATGAAGCCTGCCTATGACGCACATCCCGAATGGTTCATGCGCAACCGCGATGGCAGTCCACGTGAATATGCCGGGACCTACCAGGCCTGCCCCAATGGCGGTTGGGCGCAGGATTACAGCCTTCAGATATTGAAG
Source organism: uncultured Novosphingobium sp. (assembly GCA_946886365.1). The sequence goes on along the minus strand of CAMPIM010000001.1, from coordinate 41,374 downwards.
GAAGGGGTCGAACGCCATGATGTGGATGGTATGTTCTTCAACATGACCGGCTTCGTCCGCACCGACTATTCCGATGTCGATCATGGCATTTGCGTATGCGACAATTGCAAGCGACGCTTCCGGGAACTGTACAAGCTGGACCTACCCAAAACCGAAGACGGCACCGATCCCAATTGGGATGCTTATCAGCAGTTTCAAACACGCGTCATGACAGAGCTTTCCGCAAAGGCACGCGCAGTCATCGAGGTGGCACGGCCCCATGTGCCTTTGATGGATTTTTTCGGCGGCGTCGTTGCGCGCGGAGAGGTGCAGCGCCGGGTGTCGCGCAAGGCGCCCGAATGGCCATACGCCATGGGCGAACAGACACGGGCGCTCATGGCGCTTGCGCCGGGCAAGGCCTTTTCCGCAACCTCCACTGCGCATATCGACTATCCTTGGCGGCAGGTGACGGAAAGCACCGAAAACCACATGCTGCGTTTCGCGCAGGCGCTTGGCACGGGCGCCAAGCTCGACCTTTATCTGATGGGAACGCTCAACGATCAGGACGATCCTCGGTTTCTGCCTCCCGTCTCGCGCCTTTTCCACTGGCACGCCGCCAATGAACAGCATTATGCCGGGCTGACCCCGGCTGCCCGCGTCGCGATCTACAATATGGGATCGATTTTCCAGTCACCCGGCGCCGGGCTGGCGCGCTATGGCATCGGTGCGCAGCGCGGGGCCTATCAGGCGCTGGTCGATGCCCGCCTCCCCTTCTGGATGACTAACCGAATGCAGGTGCGCAACGCGACGCGCGACAAAGCCTATGACGTCATCATCATGCCGCATATCATGACCTTGAGCGATGAGGATGCCGATGCGCTCGACGCCTTCGTCGAGGCCGGCGGCCTGCTCATCGCGACCGGCTATACCGGCGCACAGGGGCAAGGGGGAAAGCCGCGCTCCGGCTCGGCGATGAAGTCCAGCCCGGTGGCCAGCTTCGGTCAGCCGCGCGATGCTCATGGCTGGTCGCTCGACATGAGCAAGGCCGCCATCCCCATGGGACCCGGCCGCATGCCGATCGATGCGGACTTCTTCCCAGTCATCCCCCGCAGCGGCGCGTCGAGCCTGATCCCTTTCGCGCCCGACCAGCGTTTTGGCCCGCCCGAATTTTCCTATGCCCGGCCGGGCGAAGCGGGGCGCGCCGACTCTGGCGCGCTGGTCATGGCCTATGGCAAGGGGCACCATGTGCACATCCCCTGGCTGCCCGACTGGCTTTATTATCGCGATGGGCTGGATGCACATCGGGTGCTGTTTGAAAGCCTGATCGCCCGCTATGCACCGCCACCGCCATTGGTGCTGGAAGGGCCGGGACCGATGGAGATGATGGCGATGCAGCAGGCCCATACGGGCAAGATGCTGGTACACGTCATCAACTATTCGGGCCAACGCAACACCCATTATGGCGATCCCATCATCGCCCACGGCCTGAAGCTGGGCGTGCGCGGATCAGTGGGCAGCACGGCGCAGATGCTGGTGACGGGCAAATCGGTAAAGGGCAAGCGACGGAATGGCGATGGCGACCATCTATGGTTCGACCTGCCGCCAGTCGACACGTTCGAAGCGGTGCAATTGACGCTTGCTTGATTGCGGGGTTGGGGAGGCAACTCTCAGTTCCTCCCCAATCCTAGGATCAAAAGTCCGGCGCCAGGTCCATCAGCACGATGCCCTGCCCCACGCCCGCATCGATCACGTCCGCCGATCCCACTTGCGCAGCGATCATCCGGCCATCGGGCCGCACGACCGGATTGCCATATTTCCAGCCACCATATTGCACGATGTTCGTCATGCGCGTGTAGCGCGGCTTCTTTGGATCAAGATCAAGGACACACAGATCCATGCCTTTGGCGCGGTCCTGTGCGCATTCCACCAATGCCCGCTTTCCGTCCGGGAAAATCCCTTCGACTTCGCCATAAAGGGTGGATAGCGTCGGATATTCGGTGATCTTTTTGGTCGCGAAATCTACGGACAACACCTTTGTCTCCACGCCCGTCGGCCCCTTGCCAAAACCATAGCAGGGCATGACCAGCCCCTTATCGCCCGGCAGGAAGTCTTGCGCTTCGACGAAGCATTCAGTCGTCGTCACGATTTCCCGTACATCTTCCAACTTCGCAGATTGCCCGTTAACGGCAACGCGCCCCGTATAAATGGTGGTCGATGCTGGCTTGCCACCTGCTGCAGGCTTTACCTGGCTCCAGGCGATCATATTGCTGCGTGGGCTGAGCGCTATCCCTTCGAACACCGTGATGCCCAGTGGCACTGGTGCGCGCATCGCCTGCGGGTCCATCCAGAATAGTTCGATGCGGCCGTGGCGCGTCTCTTCCCTTGTCTTTCCCAATATACGGGGACCGAGCAGCGCGTAGCTGCCATCAGCAAGATAATGCACCCGCAAATAACCTTCGCTCGGCGCATGGCCTGTCAAGTTGCGGGTACGCCCCGTCGTCATGTCATATTCGAAAGCGTCACCGTAGGATTTGCCGATGAAGGCCAGCTTGTCGCCCTTGGGTGAAAAGACCGGCCGCTCCCCGAAGGCTGAAATCAGCCGCTGTCCGGGGGGCATGTCCTGGATTGGATTGCCCAGCTTATTCCCCAGCGGCATCGCGGCAGGAACGGCATCGCCCCGCGTAAAGGTCTGCGCCGGAAGCGCAGACAGGGGCAGCACCGCGAGCATGACGGATAACGAGAGATATTTTGCCTTCATCGATCTGTCTCCTTGTCCCTGCGCAAGCAACGTGATGGCCGTAATAAGTCAAGCAGGGCCTGTTGCCGTTTCACTATGTGGACAGCCAGACTAACCACTGGTCAGCAGCGCTTGCGGGCGATAAAGCCGCACGATGACCATAGAGTGCGCCACTCTAGCCTCAGAGCCAGAAAGTTCCGGATATCGCCGGGTGCTTGCCCATTTGCGCGATCTGCTGATGAATGGCGGCGTCCAGACCGGTCACCGCCTGCCGGGCGAGCGGGAACTCGCGCTCAGCTTAGGGGTAAGCCGCCCGGCCGTGCGCGAAGCTGTGCGGGCGATGGAGATGATCGGCGTGCTGGAAACACGCCACGGCCGCGCCAGCACCGTGCGCGTTCCCGATGCATCGGTGCTGGGCGAATTCTTCTCGCTCGCTCTGGCGCAGCAACCGGCAATCATCGACGATATTGTCGAGGTGCGGATCGCGTTGGAGCGGCAGGCGCTAAGGCTGGCCTGCGCCCGCGCTACGGAAGAAGATCGCCAAAATCTTGAACAGGCGCTGGAGGATATAGAAGCGACGATCGGCGATGTCGCCAAAGGTGGTCATGCCGACCTCAATTTCCATACGCAGCTGGTCGCGGCTGCGCACTCACCTGCGCTGTCAACCGTCTACGGCACGATCACGCACCTGCTGGAACGATCCCATGTCGAACGGCGCCAACGCATTGCGGACAGCCCAATGGCGCGGGAATATCTGGTCGATCATCACCGCCGCATCTATGAAGCTGTCCGCGCGGGCGACGCGCTGACGGCGGACGACTTGATCCTCAGCCATTTCGCTATCGGCGCGGCCTGGAAAATTCATGGGGCGCCCGCCGACTGACGTTCCGCATGTGGGCTCACCCGTCGATCAGGATAGCGCGAAAATCATTGACGTTGGTGCGCGTCGGCCCGGTAAACACCAGATCCTCCAACGCACTGAAGAATCCGAAGCTGTTATTTTCGCGCAGCATCCCGCTGGCCGACATGCCCGCGGCACGAGCCCGCGCCAAAGTGCTTTCATCGACGATGGCCCCCGCATGGCCGCCCACGCCATCGATGCCATCGGTATCGCACGCCAGCGCCGATATGCCCGGCGCGGCGTCCAGCGACATGGCGAGGCTCAGCATATATTCGCTGTTGCGCCCGCCACTACCTGACGGATTGCCGACCAGCACGGTGGTTTCGCCACCAGACAGCAGCGCCCATCGTCCGCCCTTCCGCTGATGATGCAGGGCGAGCGCAGCGTGGACGATGCCGAGTTCGGTCGCGTCCCCTTCCAGATCGTCACCCAAATAGACGGGCTTGTATCCCGCCGCCCTGGCGACTTCCCCTGCGGCTTCCAGCGCCATGCGGTTGCGCGCGACGATCCGCGTATCGGTCCGCGCGAGTTCGGGCGACCCCGGACGCGGCGTGGCGTGGCGGTCGTCGCTCAACACCGCCATCACATTGTCCGGCACAGTGATGCGATAGCGTTCGATCACGCGGCGCGCGTCGGCCAGTGTCGTCCGGTCGGCAACGGTGGGACCTGAAGCGATCAAGGCTGGATCGTCGCCCGGCACGTCGGAAAAGGCCAATGTAACGACCTCCGCAGGATGCGCCAGCGCGGCCAGACGCCCGCCCTTGACCTGCGACAAGTGCGTGCGCACGCAATTGATCTGCGAAATGGTAGCGCCGCAAAACAGCAGCTCGCGCGTTACGCGGCGCTTATCATCCAGCGATACACCATCGACCGGCAATGCCAACAACGCAGAGCCACCGCCAGAGATCAGCGCCAGCAATTGATCCTCTTCACCAAGGTCTCGAACGGCTTCCTGGATCATCTGCGCCGCGCGCTGACCGTGCTCGTCGGGCAAGGGGTGTCCGGCTTCGATCACGAGGGCGTCGGCGGGGAAGGTTCCGGGCGGCAGGCCGTGGCCGTAGGGCGTAAGGATGATCGTTTGCGTCCCCTGTGGAGAGTGGCGAAGCGCAACGTCTGCCATCGCCGCGCCCGCCTTGCCCACTGCTAGCACCAGCCGCCGTCCTTTCGGCGGGGATGGCATATGCGAAGGCAAGCATCGCTCCGCAGATACCGCGGACAGCGCGACGTCGAACATCTCCCGCGCCAGCGCGATCCGCGCCTCTTTCATCTCCCCGTCGTCCGCCAAAACCTGTTCCCTCGCCGCCGTTCTGCATTGGACTTACAAATCGGCAATGAAAGCTGCAATTTACAACTTGCGCGGAAACTGCAATTCCGCCTGGCGGAACAGGAAATCGGCCACCCCTTATTTGCGCTTGCCCAGCAGCAGGCGCGCCTGCGTGCCCCAGCTGCCAACGAACAAGTCCTCCACGCCGTCTCCGTTGACGTCGCCTTTAGCCATGCTCCAACTGCGCGCGACGGTCGCGGCAGGCATGACCGAAGCCGTCACGTCGGTGAAGCGGCCCTTCCCGTCATTGGCATAGGCGCGCAGCTGCAACGGCTTGAACCCCGGCACGTCGATCGCGCCAACGATCAGGTCGGGATGGCCGTCATGATTGAAATCCATCACCATCCCGCCCCAGCTGGAAAAGCGGTTGGCAGGCAGGCGCGTCTTGGTTTCGTCACGGAACTTGCCCCGCCCCTTGTTGATCAGCAACCGCGCCTGCGGATCCTTGTCCCACTTTTTGTTGTTGCTGGTCAGGTTCAGGAACAGAATGTCCAGACGCTTGTCGCCATTGGCGTCGAACACATGCACTTCGCGCGTTTCCAGCGGGGTGAGAAGCTGAAGCGCCTTGGCCGCCTCGCGGAAATGTCCCTGGCCATCGTTCATCAGTACGCGATTGGGCGGACTTTCGTTCGCGACCACCATGTCCAGATCACCGTCGCCATCCAGGTCCGCAAGCGCGATGTCCTGCGTATCGTCTTCATAAGCGGGCAGGTGCGTCGCCGTCGCGTCAATGAAAGTGCCGGGCTGGTTGGGGTCGTTCAGCCACAGGAAGTTCTGCCCCGACGCGCGCGGCTTGCCCTTGCGCTCCTCTGACGAATTGCCGATCGCTATGTCCGGCAGGCCGTCACCATTGACGTCGCCCACCGCAAGACCATTGCCCTCGCTCATTTTCGGCAGCCGATCCGAAGCATCGGTGAATTCGCCCCCCGGTCCGCCCAGAAACAGCTGGTGCGCATGGTCCTCTTCCGCGACGAAGATCAGGTCGGGATAGCCATCACGGTTGAAGTCGGCGGACAGCACATGTTCCGTATCATGCGCCTTGGTGCCGAGCGCACCCTGCTTCCAGGTGAAGTGGCCCTGCCCATCATTGATATAGAGCCGGTTCGCACCCATTTCGACCGCGATCGCCGCGTCCAGATCGCCGTCACCATCCACATCCACCAGCGCGACGTCCAGCGCGTGGAGATATTTGGAAACGGGCACTTGCGTGTCAGTCACATCGTCGAACAGCAGGGCTGACGCCGCATCATCCTGCGCCTGTCCCGGCACGGCTGCGGCGATCAGTGAGGCGAAGATTGCCGTGCGGGTCATCAGGCGGCAGTTCATCGTGCAGTCTCCAGCGTGCGAAGGTAGGCAAGGCTCTTCTTCAGCGAGTCGATGCGCGCGCCGGAGAATGGGGGCTCCTGCTCGACAAAGAAGTTGCGCACGCCCGCAGTCTGCGCCGCCTTCAGGATGGCGGGCCAATCCATCGTGCCCGATCCCACCTCCGTCGGCTTCTGTTGCATATGATAATTGACCTGGGTCCCAGCCGCGATGTCCTTCACATGCATTTGGGTAAAGCGCCCGCGATAGCGCTTGAGCCAGGCGACCGGGTCCTGCCCGCCCGCCGCCAGCCAGCCCGCATCCATTTCGAAATCGACGATGCGCGGGTCGGTCTTTTCCAGCAGGATCTGAAGGCCGGTCTTCTCCCCGAGCGGAGCCAACTCGCCATTATGATTGTGATAGCCGATGCCGATGCCATGCTTCTTGAGGACGGAACCCTTTTCATTGAGGAAGTCGGCCATGCGTTCATAGCGCTCGGCTGGCACCGGCGGGCCGCCCGGCTTCATCAGCGACATGAAGGACACCGGCGGACCCCATTTCGGGTCCTTGGGGAACTGGAACAACGGCAGCACGGCATTGCGTGATCCCAATATGTTCAGATCCTCGACCAGCTTGTCCATATTGTCGAAGTTTAGCCCGCTCGCGCCGGGCACCGACGATGAAGCAGCGACATGGGCGCTGCGGCATTTCAAACCTGCCCTGTCCAGGGCAGCGCGGAACTGTGTCGGTGTATTACGGTGCAGCGAGGCAAGCTCCACCGATCGCACACCTGCCGCAGCGATCGCGGCGAGCGTACCGTCAAGGTCACGGTGCAGGTCGGGTTCAAACATATAGAGCTGCACGCCCGGACCATCTTCCCCCAGCAGGGGAGCAGATTTCCGCCGTGCAGCCGCAGGAACACCGGCTGCGAGCATCAGGAGAGCAGAGGATTTGAGCAGGTCGCGACGGTTCATTGGCAATCTCTTTCAGCTTTTCGAAGTTTCAGGCGAGCGCGGCCTGGCGGCTCGCCTCTCGCAGGGATGTTTCAGGGTAGCGCATCATGCACAGGACTACGCCCAGCGAAAAGAGCGCTGGCACGATGCCGATCAAGCTACGCAGCGGCAGGGCGTTACGCGGGTCACCGGCATGGGCGGGATCGAAGCCGAGCCAGGCGAGCAACAGGAAGGCTAGGCCCACCGCCAGCCCCAACGCCAGCTTCATCGATCCATTGAGCGTCGCATAGAGCAGCCCGGTACGGTCGACCCCGAAGCGCGCACGGGTGGCATCGGCAACGTCCGCCATCAACGCACGGGGCAGGAACCAGGCGATCGGGATACACAGGCCGAGCGCCGCGACATTGGCCGCCGTCAGCCAGAAAGAGTTGGCGGGCTGCACCGCCATCGCCAATTGCAGCAACGCCTGAATGAACGCGCCCGCTTGCAACGCCCGCGCCTTGCCGATCCGCCCGGCCAGCTTGGCAAACAATGGCGTCCCGGCAAAGGCGGCGGCATAGGCGATGAGGATCAGGGTGCTGGCCGCTGCCCGATCGAAACCAAGCTGCCCCATGTAGAAGAACAATGCCACCGCATTGGCGACGCCCGTGGACAAGGCGATCAGCAGATCGGCCAGCACCAGTCGAACGACCGGCCCTTGCGAGAATAACGCGATATAATCCCGTATCGCGAGCGCGGCCTGAGCACCTGCCGCAGGTGGCTTTTCCGGCGTGGTCCGCAGCGCCAGCAAGATCGCGCCGGGGATCAACACGATCATGACCCATCCCGCCGCGTGCATGCCGGCCCCTGGATCGCCGGGATAGGCACTGGCGACCACCGGCAATATGGCGAGGATCGAAAACTGCCCTGCCGTCGCGAATACCTGCCACCAGGCAAAAATGCGCGTCCGCTCCGCCGATCCTGTGGACAGGGTCGCCGTCCAGGCCAGATGCGACAGCACGATCATCGAAAAGCCGATGAAGGCGATGAACAGCCACGCCCAAAGATAAGCCATGCCGACCCCTCGCTCCGCCTGAAACAGGGCGTAAGTCGACAGCATGAGAATTGGCGCGCTCGCCGCCAGCCAAGGACGGTAGCGCCCCCAGCGCGATCGCGTCGCGTCCATCATTCCGCCGAGCAGCGGATCGATCATCAGGTCCAACACCCGCACCGTCATGAAGGCGGCGCCGACCGCACCGACCGGCAGAGCCAGCGCATTGGCGTAGAATTCGGGCAGGAACACCGTGACTAGCGTCGCATAAGCCTGGATCGCGAGCGCGGTGACGCAAAAGGCCGCCAGCCTTCCACGCCCCATCGCATCCTCCCTGCCACGCGTCATTCGGTCCTCCCCCTTGATCGGATTCCAAACTGGTAATACCACAGTGCAATCAAAGCGCCAGTGGGCAGGTTCGATTCTGTCGGTGAAATGCTGCGAAAGTGGCACTGGCGGGGAATTCGGGGGATCGATGCAGAAGCCAGAAACATTGTCGGGGGACGAACAGCATATACCTTTCCGGGACGTCATCGGCTTTGCCAACGACCATGCCGGTTTCCCGCTGCGCCCGCCAGTTTTGGACCTGCTAGGCCGCCACAGCGGCCGCATCATCGACGTAGGCGCGCAGTCGGAAGAGCCTGTCGACTTTCCCGACATTACGCGCCGGGCGGTACAAACCATCCTGGATGGGGAGACCGATCGCGTCATCCTGCTGTGCGGCACGGGCGCGGGGGCGTGTATCGCCGCTAACAAGGTTCGCGGCATCCGCGCAGCCGTCGCGCACGACACCTATGTCGCGCGGCAGGCGGTGGTGCATGACGACGTCAATGTATTGTGCATCGGCGCGTGGATCACCGGCCCGCAGATAGCCCTCGACATCGTTCGCCATTTCCTGGCCGCGCAGTTCAGCAACGAAGAACATTTCCGCCGTCGCGTTGCCAAGCTTGCATTGCTGGAGCAAGGCGGATGACGACGGCGCGCGCGGGCAAGGTCGTGGTGCTGGGCAGCATCAATCTCGACCTTCTAGTCACCGCTCCGCGTCTGCCCTGCGCGGGTGAAACCGTGTCAGGGACAAATCTGACGCGCCAGCTGGGCGGCAAAGGGGCGAACCAGGCCGTCGGCGCAGCGCGTGCGGGTGCGCATTGCATCCTGTTGGGCGCGGTCGGGGCGGACGAAGACGGCGCGCAGATGGTTGCGGCGCTTGCCGATCATGGCGTCGATGTGAGCCGGGTGCGCACCACTTCCTCCCCCACCGGTTGCGCGCTGGTGGCGACATCGCCGCAGGACAATCAGATCATTCATGTCGCGGGGGCAAATGCGGATGTCGATGCCACCTTCGCCGAGATTGATCTTGGCCCGGATGATGTCTGCCTCGCCCAGATGGAAACGCCTGTCCTCGCTACGATAGCGCTGTTTCAGCGTGCTCGCGCCACCGGAGCCTGCACCATCCTCAACGCCGCGCCCGCATTAACCGCTGCGCGCCAACTGCTGCCGCTATGCGATCTTCTGATTGTCAATGAAAGCGAGCTGGCCTTGCTGACGGGTGCTGAGGGCGTCTCTATGCTGGACAACGCAGGATTGCTGTCGAGCAAAACCTTGCTTGGCCTGGACCATGGCCAAACCCTGTTGGTGACATTAGGCGCGGATGGCGTGGCGATCGTTGCGGCCAGCGGCGTCCAGCGCATAGCGGGACGGCCCACGGCTGTGGTCGACACAACCGGAGCAGGCGACTGCTTCTGTGGCTATCTCGCCGCCGGCCTCGCGCGGGGCGATCGCATCGAACATGCTGCGGCGGAGGCGAACATGGCGGCATCGATCGCCGTTCAGTCACTCGGCGCGGCGGCCTCCATCCCGGATCGCATTGCCGTGCTGCATGGTCTGGATACGGCCATTGCACACACCAGCTAGAATATTGAACTCAAGGAGCCTGAACGTGACGAACCTTATCAAGCGCAGGAAGTCCAGCATTGCTGCTCAACTTCTGAGCGCGGCGCTATTGACCGCTACCCTGCCTCTGACGGCAGCGCCTGCCGCCACGGCTAAGGATACGACGATCGACTATCTGACCGCGCCCTTCCATCAGGAACGCCTCCTGGATTGGGGCAACCGGCCCGCCTGGTCGCCCGACGGCCGTCGCATTGCCTTCACGAAGGACGATTTGGTCGACGGCCCGGCCTATGAAATCGACTTGCGCACGAAGAAGGTGCGGTGCCTTACCTGCAAGTTCGGCGAGACTCAGTTCGTCACCCGCATATTTTACCTGCCCGACAGCAGCTTTCTGATCGAAGCCGCGCCGGGCATGAAGGGGGGCAGCGGCGGCGCGGCCGATGCCGCCCGAACCCAACTGTTCTGGATGTCGAAGTCGCTCGCTCGTCCGGTTTCGCTCAACAGCGGAGCGATGGGCGACATCGCCATAGCGCGTGAACCCAACGCCGATGGATCGATCAATCTATCCTGGTCGCGTCCTTCGGCGACTGGCCTGGACCTGACCGTGGCCCGGCTGGTTCGTGACGGCAGGACCGCGCGGCTTGCCGACATGCAGGCCGCCTATAGCTACCGCCCCGGCCAGCCCGGCCCGGCAAGCTTCCCCGAGGCCTATGACTTCATAGATGGCGGGCGCAGCGTCATGTTCTGGACCACCGAAATGGCGGCGCTGGACAGCGAAATGTATAAGGTCAACATCGCGACCAAGGCGGTGAGCAAGGTCTATGCCACTCCTTCCCATAACGAAACCCACGTATTTCCCGACGAACGCTATGGCCTGGAGGAAGCGAATATTCATTCCGATCCGGATGGCCCCTATCGCGGAATAAGCGGGCATATCAGGCCGGGCGTCGAGCAGATTTTGCGCTTCAAGGGCGAAAGCCGTGCAGCGGAGATCGCCGCGGCGAATTCCGGCAAGGGCTTCGATATCTTCGTCATCACCATGGATGGCAAATCACGCCGGGCGCTGACCAACATCAGCCCGTCCGGCGCGCAGGCGCATCAATCGACGGTGTCCCCCGACGGCCGCCGCATTGCCTTCGCGATCAAGGACCCCTCCGGAAAGTCGGGCCATCAGGCGGGGCTCTATATCGGAACGTTCGGCAAGAACTGAAGATGATTAGAATTCGTGATTCCGTTCCACATGGTGGAATGGCCGCTTCTGGGGATGTTCTCGCTCTTATATAACCCTGAATCGCTCAATGTCCGAACAAAAGGTTTCGGGGTTAAAATGGAGGGGACTATGAAGAGATCAAGAGGTCGTCATCTTATACAGCTGTTGAGTTGCGCTTGCGGGCTGGCCATTGCCAGCGGCGCCGCTGCGCAGCAAGCTGAGCAAGGCGCTGCCGAACCAAGTGCTGCCGAGATCATCGTCACAGCGACACGTCGTAGCGAGACGTTACAGCAAACGCCGTTGGCGGTGAATGTCGTGTCGGGACAGGACGTCGCCAAGCTCAACCTGTTCGACGTCAAGGAAATTCAGAACATTGTTCCCGGCCTTACGCTGGAAAATGGGGACGGACGCAGCAATATCGCGACCTTGCGCGGCATTTCGTTCAATCCTGACAGCGGGTCGAGCGACGCGGTCCAAGTCTATTTCAATGAAATCGACGTCGATCCCAACACTTTCTTCAGCGCAATCTACGACATCGGCCAGATTCAGGTTCTTCGTGGTCCCCAAGGCCTATTCCGCGGCAAGGTTTCACCTGCAGGCTCAATCGTTATCGGCTCCGCCCGTCCAGACCTGAGCAAGCCGACCGGTTATGCGCAGGCCGCGGCCAGTGATCTGCACGCAACCAACTTCCAGGGTGCGGCTTCCGTGCCTATTATTCAGGACAGCCTCGCTATCCGCGGCGCGCTTCTCTATGACCGCAACCGTGGCGGCCAGGTGAAGAATATCGACGGACGCAAATCGTACAACGAAACGATGAGCGGCCGTATTTCACTCGCCTGGGAGCCGTCATCCGACTTCCGCGCGGACCTTGTCTATCAGTATCTCTGGACGGACACACGGCCGTTCCGCGCGGTATTCGGCCCAGGCAATCAACCCAGCCCAAATAGCTTCTTCCCGCTGCGCAGCGGCCCCGCGATCAGCCTGAATGATCGTCTAGCAGTCAGCGAAGGTGCGCTGCGGTTTACCAACGAAACACACCTCTTCACGCTCAACACCAGTTATGATTTTAGCTGGGGTGAACTGGTATTCAATGGTGGCTACCAGAAGACGCGATTGGAACAGCAACGCGACCAGGACGAAGGCAATGCGGTTCCCGGTTATCAGCTGAACCAGCATGTACACACGCCTTACGATCTATGGACGACGGAGCTTCGCCTCCAATCACCTAACAGCTCACGCCTGAATTGGGCAATTGCGGCGAACTACGATTATTCAAAGTTCAACGATGTGCGCGTCAATCAGAGCAACGACGCGTTCTTCACCGATCCGTTCGGCTCAATCTTCCCCGGCATGACCGGCCCCGGCCCAGTGCCTCCGCAAATCTTCGTGTTCCCTGTCGATGTATCCGTAATCTTGCCGATCCTCAGCAAGTCCTATGCGGTGTCCGGTCTGCTGGGCTATGAGGTGGTCGATGGCTTAACCATCACCGGAGGCCTGCGCCAGAGCTGGGGCAAGACGACGCGTTCGCAGCGGCTGATCATCCCGGCCATTGGCGTCGACACCACCACTCCAAGCGTGGTGAAGCCAAGTGCCTTGACAGGGGGGGCATCTATCAGCTGGAAGGTCAATCCGGATCTGAATGTCTATGCAAATTACGGCCGGTCCTTCCGTCCGGGGGTTGCAGCAACGGGCGTTTCGACACCGCTTGATCCGCAATATCTTCAAACCCCTGACGAAACGTCGGATGGTTTTGAAGTCGGCCTGAAATCCAGCCTGTTCGACCGTAAAGTTACGCTGAACATCGCGGCGTTCTACCAGAAGTTCAAAAATTATGTGGACTTTGCACCGGGCCTTACGACCAACTCGTCCCGTGTCCCCGGTGCTGTTGATACAGCGACGGCGCCACTACCAACCTTTGGCGATGCCATCAGCAAGGGCGTTGAGGTCCAACTCGGCTTTCAACCTTCGCAGTGGGTCGATTTTAACGTGAACGCCACTTATGCTGATGCGCATTACGACAACGCCCAGCTCTATTGTAACGATTATAATGGCGACGGCGTCCCGGATTCGATCGGCACGCCCAGCGTTCCTGGGACCGAGCAAGTCGCGGTCTGCGCTCGTAACGATCGTATCGCGGACGTTCCGAAGTTCAGCCTGTCCAGCAATGGCGAAGTCCGGTTCGGTATGGGCTCGCTAACCCCGTTCATTCGCGGGCTCCTGTCCTATCGTCCGGGGTTCAAGTCAGAAAACAGCAACTACACCTATCGGGACTTCACCAAGATCGATTTGTTCGTCGGCCTGCGCGGCGAAGATCGCTGGGAACTGAACCTATTCGTGAAGAACCTGCTCGATCAGACCCGCGCACAGCGCGTGTCGCAAGGAAACTTCCAGGTCGCAACCGGCGCGTTGCCTGGCTTGGAATCGTTCGGCACCCTACCGTTCGACTCCGGTTATCGCGTGGCGAACATCACGGCGCCGCGCGAATTTGGTGCGACATTGCGCTTCAACTGGTGATCGACTGGCCGGGGGATTGCTTAAGGCGATCCCCCGGTCGCGACTGCCTACGTCTCCCCCAAACTCAGGGTTCAGCGACGCCGCGCTGAACCTTTTTTGTTTAAGACCTCCCACGCAACATTTGCGAATTCACGCATTGAAGTGCGCCGATGATCTTTCGGGTTGAGCGCTCGGAAAGGCGGTTGGTCAGTCGTCTGCCACCGCGCGCAGTAGCGCCCGGAATCTATCCGGGCGCTACGCCCCCTTTAAAGCACGGCTCATCTTCACACCGAATCCGGTGGGTAGATCAAATATTTCGCTGTCCAATTCCATGATGTGGAACAGGCACGACCATGCCCCTCATTGACTCCCTTACATCGTTAGATTTTCTTGGCGGCGAGAAGAGAGGATGATGGACAAGATCGTCGTGCACGAAGCCGCGCCCCGAGGAGGATGCGATCAAGGCCGTGGCCCGCTTTCAAGCGACATCGGGCAGCCAGGCCATCACATCGTGGCGCGCCTTCTTCGCCTTATCGCACGACGCGGGGGAAATGCGGTCGGCGTCTTGAGGGTCAACGGGTTTGACGAGCCGCTCGACCGGTTTCTGATCGCCACCCTCCCGTCTCTGGACATCGCCAGCCTGCAAAAGCTGTCGTCCCGTGCCAGCGTGGAACTGTCCGATATGCAGGCCTACGCCACCGGACGGCTCCCTTTTCGCGGCGGCGACTGGCGGCTGCTTTTCTACTGCCTGGTCGGTAGCCGCTCCCTGCGCGAAGCCATCATGCGAACAGAGGAACTGCTGCTGGCGATCGACGGACGCATGGGCAACATGACGTTGAAGCGGACAAGCGGACAGGCGTGCCTGTCATATACGGGCGCGCGCAGCGATGATGAAGAAATGGACTTCATCGTCATTCTGCACGGCCAACTGATGTTCCACTCCATTTTCGGCTGGCTCATCGGCAAGCCGCTGGAAGGCACCCTGGCACTCGATTTCCCTGAATTCGCCCGACGGCATCTGGACGGCCAACTGCTGCCGTTCGATCTGCTGCTGGACGCAGACCAACTGGAAATGCGCTTTGCGGCTTCCCTCCTCGATCAGCCGGTTATCCGCACAATGGCCGATTGCGAAGCGTTGCCGACGCTCAATTTCCTGTTCGGGTTGCGGTCGGGTGAGGATCCGCTGGAGATCGTCCGCCGTTCGCGTCACTTTATGGCGATGGCATTGCGGGAAAGGCGCAAGCTCCCCTCACTCGAAGAACTGGCCCGACACCTGACCGTGGGGGCGATGACGCTGCGGCGCAGGCTGCATAGCGCTGGCACCTCCTTCCGGACGATCCGGGACGAACTGCGCCACGAAATGGCCATCGACATGCTGACCAACAGCCGCTTGTCGATAGAGGACATCGCCGAACGGCTCGACCTGTGCGATTCCAACGCGCTGCGTCGTGCCTGTCGCGGATGGACCGGCATGGCCCCAACCGAATTCCGCCGCAAATTGCTTCAGCTATCAGATGGCGGGTGAGGCTGCTTTCACGCTCCAAGCGGCGGACTCCCGCGCTTCGTGAAGGTCTTCCAAATTGGGCAGACGCTATTGCAATCATGGACGCCGCGCCTAGCATGATGATATTGCAGGGGGAGCAGTGTGATGAATGCGCGAGAGGATGCCTTGGTCGCCAGTGTGGCGGCCGATCAGCGTTATGTTGACCTGGTGGCAAGGCGCTCGCGTCTTGGCTGGTGGCTGTCCGCCATCATCTTCCTTGCGTTTGTCGGCTATCTGCTGCTGATCGCCTTCGACAAGGCAGCGCTTGGCGCACCGATTGCTGGTGGCGTGACGTCGGTCGGAATACCCGTCGGCCTTGGCCTCATCCTTCTGGCGATCGCGCTTACCGGAATCTACGTCGCGTACGCCAATCGTCATCATGACGAACAAATGGCTGCAATTCTTCAGGAACACCGCCGAAAGGACCATAGCGCGTGATGGGGCGTTTGTTAGCGATCGCCCTGGCTTCGATAACGCTGGCCCCGCTCCCGGCTTTTGCGGCCGCGCTGGAAGGACAGGCTCAACGCCAGCCCATCAACTGGATCGCGATCTGCATGTTCGTCGCTTTTGTCGGGCTGACGTTGTGGATCACGAAGGTCGCGGCTGCGCGCACGCGCACGGCTTCGGACTTCTATACAGCGGGCGGAGGCATTAGCGGCTTTCAGAATGGCCTCGCGATGGCGGGCGATTATATGTCGGCCGCGTCCTTCCTCGGCATTTCAGCGCAGATCTACTTGGACGGATATGACGGGCTCATCTATTCCACCGGCTTTCTGGTGGGCTGGCCGATCCTGCTGTTCCTGATGGCGGAGCGGCTGCGTAACCTCGGACGCTTTACCTTCGCCGATGTAGCCTCCTACCGCTTTGCCCAGCCGCCGGTGCGCAGCTTTGCAGCGGTCAGCAAGCTTCTGGTCGTCAGCTTCTACCTGATCGCTCAGATGGTGGGGGCAGGACAGCTCATCAAATTGCTGTTCGGCCTGCCTTATGCGGTTCGGTGGTGATCGTTGGCACGCTGATGATGCTCTACGTCCTGTTCGGTGGCATGCGCGCGACCACCTGGGTCCAGATAATCAAGGCCGTGCTGCTGCTTGGCGGCGCCACCTTCATGGCGGTGATGGTGTTGGCCCAGTTCGGCTTCTCGTTGGAGGCGCTCTTCGCCAGGGCCGTTGAGGTCAAGACGGCGGCGGCGTTCGATGCGGGCGCCAGCGCTGCCGATGCTGCTGACAAAGGGCGTTCGATCATGGCGCCGGGCAACTTCATCAAGGACCCAGTGTCCGCGATTTCCTTCGGCCTCGCGCTGATGCTTGGAACGGCGGGCTTGCCCCACATATTGATGCGCTTCTTCACAGTGCCTGATGCAAAGGAAGCGCGCAAATCCGTGCTGTGGGCGACCGGCTGGATCGGATATTTCTATATCCTCACCTTCATCATCGGCTTTGGTGCGATCGTGCTAGTCGGGACGCAGCCTGCCTATCTGGATGCCGGAGGCGCGCTGCGGGGTGGAGGCAATATGGCGGCGATCCATCTTGGCCATGCAATCGGCGGGAATCTCTTCCTCGGCTTCATATCCGCGGTCGCCTTTGCGACTATTCTTGCGGTGGTCGCGGGGCTGACCCTGTCGGCTGCCTCCGCGATCAGCCATGACCTATATGCAACCGTGCTGAAACATGGCGAGGCGAACCCGGCTGACGAATTGCGCGTGTCGCGTTTGACCACGCTCGCGCTGGGCGCGTTGGCGGTGTTGCTCGGTCTCCTGTTCGAAAAGCAGAATGTGGCCTTCATGGTCAGCCTGGCCTTCGCATTGGCCGCGTCGGGTAATTTCCCCGTGCTGATCCTTTCCCTTCTCTGGAATGGCTGCACGACACGTGGTGCGGCAATGGGCGGCACGATTGGCCTGCTTACCGCTTTCATCCTCACGCTACTGTCGCCGACGGTCTGGACAAGCACCTTCAACCTTGGTCCGGCTCCTTTCCCATACAGCTCTGCTGCGATATTTTCAGTGCCAGCCGGCTTCCTTGCTATCTGGCTGATCTCGCACTTCGATCGTTCATCACGCGGGGTGATCGACAGGGCTGGCTATGTCGCGCAGCGCGTACGGGCCGAGACCGGCATCGGCGCCTTCGCCGCTAACGAACACTGATCGGTGGGGGGCTTCCGGCATCTTGTCACGGTCGGTTGCTGGTAGAACATCGAGCGCCAGAACAGATCGGCCGGTCCAACGCAAACGCTGTTGAACCGGCCGGGGATACTGAATGGGGGCGGCCGTCATGGCCGCCGTCCCGTTTTTTAAGCCTTATTCTCCGCCGAAACGATAGCGAAGCTTGAGGCCATACATGCGCGGCTCGCCGTAGATCGTTGCCCAGGAGAGCAACGAGCCGCCCTGGTACACGTCTGTGTTGCTGATCCGGTAGAGCTTGTTCGTGGCATTGGTGACGTACAAGCCTGCATCCAGGCCGGAACCTGCGATGTTGTTCCAATCCAGCGACATGTTCAGCAAGCCAAAGGCGTCCAGCTTCTCCCCCGGCTGCTGCGGCGCAACGACCGTGGCTTCGGTATGCTGCGACGAATTGTGCGCATAGTTCACGAAGAAGGACAGGTCTCCCAGCCTTTCCGCGATGGGCAGGTTCACCGCTACGTGGAAGCTGTAGATGTACGGCACGACATACTGACCGGGCAGGCATGTCAGGTCCGTGGGCGTTCCAGGCGGCAGCGCCGTGCCGGAACAATCCGCCAGGAAGCCGTTCGATGGCAACGTATATTCGGTATATTTAAAGCGCGTATAGCTGAAATTGCCACCGATCTCGATCGGCTTCCACGGCCGGATGGACGCGTCGACCTCGACACCTGAAACATGGGCCTTCGCCGCGTTGATCCGCGCGCCGCTGGCCAAGGTTACGGGATTGAAATCCCCGGTTGCCTTCTGGATATTCTGGTAATTCAGGTAATAATAGGAAGCATTCAACCGGGCAGGCACGCTGGCGATCCGAAAGTCCGATTTGAACCCCGCCTCATAGGAAGTGACCTTTTCCGGTTCGAAGGTACGGGTGGTCTCACGAACCGCGTAAGGATTGAACCCGCCTGCCTTGTAGCCACGGCTGACCTTGGCAAACACCATCAGGTCGCGAACCGGCTTGTAATCAAGCCCGACGAGCCAGGTGGTCGCCTTGCTCTTCAGCGAAGCGGTGAAGTTGCAATCCGAAATCGCGTCCACCAACGTCGAGTCCGCCGAGCAGATAAACTGTCCGGTTAGGGTCGGCGTATAGCTTTGCGAGAAGCCTTTGATCTTGTCCCAGGTATAGCGGAAACCGCCGGTAAGCCGCAGGCTATCGAGAGACGGCGTCATCGCTCCGAAATCGAATGTGCCCTGCGCATAGAGCGCCTTTGAGGTCGTCGCGACATAGCCCGGCGTTGCGTTCGCTACGCAGGTAGGTGGGATACCCGGAAGGGGGGTGCCAGTCAGACCCGCCGGACAATAGTTGATGGCGCTGCCTGCCTGATCGCCGTCAGGCTTCTGGCTGTAGTAGAAGCCGCCCGCCGTGAAGGTCAGCTTGTTGTCCAGGTAGGTGCCCTGGATCTGGAATTCTTCGGTAAACTGCTTGTAGCTGTCCCGCGGGAGCGTGACAGGCGACGTATTATTATAGACGACCGGCGTGCCTACGCCCGGAAGCGTAACCTGTCCCGGCGCGGGCAGCTTGTAGGGATCGACATCATATTGCTGCAAGACGGTGCCGTCGCCGTCATAACGGTAGAAGCTCTTGAACTTCTGATAGCTGACGATGTTGCGCAGGACGAGTTCGTCGTTGAGGTCGAAGGACAGGGTATCCGTGATGCCCCAAGTCTTGGTCTTCTGATAATCATCAATGCCGTGTGCGGTCTGGCGAGGGCCGAGCGCGTCGGCCTGAGCCGTGGTCGCGCGATAGACGTCGCACGAAAATGGCCCGCTTGTCGCGATCGGCGTGTTGGAGCAGAGCTGCAACTGAGCCAGACCGGCGGTGCCGTCGATATTGAAGCCCTTATGGATAAGCCCCGTGCCGTTGAAGCGCGAGTAGGAGCCATAGGCCATCAGGTAATTTTCGATGCGCTCGGTCGGGCGGAAGGTGATACCGATGCGTCCCGAATACCAATGCGTATCGTCGCGATCCTTGTTCCAGATCACATCATGGGTATAGCCGTCGCGATCATGATAGGCGCCGACGACGCGGACGAGCAGCTTGTCCTCGACCACGGGCACGTTGATAACGCCCTCAATCTCCTTGGCGTCGTAATTACCATATTTCGCAAGCAGCGAGCCGGAAAAGTCGTTCGTCGGCTTGTGCGGCACGAGAAGGATCGCGCCACCAGTCGTGTTACGGCCGAACAACGTGCCCTGCGGGCCGGCGAGCACCTGAAGATTTTCAAGATCGACGAAGTTGCCGGGTCCGCCCTGCTGGCTGAGTGTGATCGGCGCAGGTAGCGGCACTTCGTTCAGGTAAAGGACGACGCCTGGCGACGCCTGGAACGTGGCCCCCTGACCGCGCAGCGTAAAGGTTTGGGAGTCGCGTGAGCCCTGCCCCGCCGACCCGACGACCAGCGACGGGACGCTGGCGTTCAAATCCTGCGACTGGGTGATGTTTTGTTGCTGAAGGCGTTCGGGCGAAAAAGCCGTAATCGCAATGGGCACATCCTGCGCACGTTCGGCGCGGCGTTGAGCCGTCACGATGATGTCGGCGGTTGCACCGAGTTGGGTGCCTGACGCGTCCTGCGCCAAGGCAGGTGTGGCTATCAGAACCGCGCATGATGCTACGCTGTTGAAAAGCAGTGCGGAATGCTTCTTCAAAATCCCCTCCTATTTTAGTTCGCCGCCTTTGTTCAGGCGGTCGATCTTCAGAGTAGAATATGGAAACAAACTACGCAATTGAGCAATGCAATATTGTGATGCACTTTTGTCACTATTGCAGGAAGAATGATCAATCTGGGTGCTGACGCTTTCCGAATTCCAGACTTACCGGCCGCATGACCCCATCCGGCCTGATCCTGACGCGCACCAGACCTTGCGCGTCCGCGTCCGCCAATCGGCGCGACAAAGACATCACATTAGCTTGCGACGTGAACAATATGCCGGAATCCAATCCCCGCACCTCGCGCCGCGTGCCAATCGAAGCACGAACGATAATCGCGCACCCCGTTATTTGCTGAGCATCGGGACGACCTGGCATGGGATTTAATTGGCGAACCCTGGCAATATGCGGCGCGGTGCCCTGAATGCATAATTCAGGTGCAAGCGATGCATCAAAGGAAGCCTTGTCGCCGTTGTGACCGTCGCGCGATGCCTCCACGGGCCAGTCATATCGATACTGAATATAGTGGCCGCGTAACAAATCCCTTGGATCATAACCTCGAATGGGAATGAGCCATTCTTGCCCTTGCTGCGCGAGGCGATAGGTCGCGATCCAGCTGTAAGCCAAAGCCGTGATCGGCAACAGCAGGGCGGCAGCGAGCAGAAGGCGGGGCGATGCCGCAAGCCTTTTCATGCCGCCATCCCTCCCGCCGGTGCATAGCGTTTCGAGATACGGACAGTCGACCACGCCACCGCAATGGCGAAAGCCCCGGAAAATATAAGGCCCGCCCCGCTTTCAAGCAGGCTGTCATTAAGTTCGAAGCTAAGGATGATGATGCGCAAGGCTACCAGCGCGATCGCCCCCTGGAACAGCCGCCGCCACTGGGCGAAGATAGCCGCTGCGGCCACGGCACCCCACAGCATGACGAAGAATGACGCTCCGATCCAGGGGCTGCGGATCGGGCCGTGCAGATCGACCAGCAAGGCCTGCGCCAAATGCAGCAGCGCCCCAGCGGCCAATATCCCCGCCGTCGCTGTTCCGGATCGTGTGGGCGTGACGCGGAATATGATCGCGGCGGCACCGATCAGCGCCAGACTCTGTATGGCGATGCTGCCGAGGGCAGCGTGGGTCCGGCTGCCCCAGCCGCCCGCTATGATGGCGATGCTGATGCCCGCAAGGATCACGCTGATCGCCAGCTGTTCCAGCAAGCGCCAGAAGGCGGGCCGGTCGCTCCGGCCCCGCATAAACGCGGCGAAGGCCGCCACCACCATCGGCGGACAAACGATCAGGCCCCAATAGAGTGTTGGAAAGGCGGGTTGGGGCGCATGCTGCCCCCATGCCCACGCAAGACCATATTCGTCGGCATGAGACCATGCCGTGCCGACTACCGCTGCCAGCCAGAGGCCCGCGATCGGCCAGCCTCTTCCAAACAGAAGCAGCAGCGGCGAAAAAATGACCAGCCATGCCAGCAGCGGCTGCCAGAGCGGCGAGGAGGTCTGATACACCTGCCCGACATGGCCAAAGAAGGCGAGACCCAGAACCGCAGCCACGAACAGTAATCCATCGCTGAAATAATGGTTCTTCGGCGCTGCCCTCGGCAGATACCACCATAGCAGTCCTGCAAAGCCGATCATCAGGGCGAAGTGGATCGCCAGACGCGTCTCACCGGGTATCGCGTCCCAATTCGCGGCGACGACGGAGATGATCCCCAGACCGATAGTCAACGCACCCAGGCCGACGATCGCCCACAATCCAACAGGCCGACTATGCGTCAATTCCCACGCGCGAATGCGCTCGGCGGTATCGGCGTCGATCAGCCCCGCGTCCTGCCACGCCTTCAGCTGCCGTTCGGACATGGACTATTCCCCCTGTTCAGCGGCTGGGTGGTTCCATTCCACCCTGTGGATCTTGGGCGCACTGGAATCGGAAACCGTCAGAAAATAGCCCTGAGCACCGATCGGCAATGCAGGCGGAGGAACAGACGAGATGAAATCAAGATATTTCAACCGCGTAAGCCCCCTACGTCAGCATGCGCCAGCATGCCCGAAAATCCTTGGCAGCTCCAGTGGCATTCTGGCCGTCCGAGTCACGCGGCTGATCCTCGCGGCGACCACGGCATCGCGGGGAAATTGCTTAATCTTAACTTTCGGGTTAATAAACTTACTCCGCCGACATCGGTTCGTCGCATGAAGCAGTCCTACCAGCCCCAGCAGCGGAGCGCGACCGGACGCGTTCATCTCCGCGAAAGGTTGGGCTGAACAGGCAGGACGCCCATGCTGTTCAGGTGCGGCCGAATACCGCGCGTCATAATGAGACTACATGGAGGGGGTTCTGACAGCCGTTACGACATCACGGATGCGGCGGTCGGACGAGAAGCTGCGATCACGCAGGCCCGCCCGATCGAGTTTGGAGGAGTAGCGCAATGACTAACATTCTTAAAAATCCGAAACTTTTCTTACTATTGTCCGTGGCGGCCGGGACCGCTTCAGCCGGTTTCGCGCAGGAAGCGCAGCAGGAGGCGCCTGACGCCAATCTGTCGGCAACCTACAGCGCCCCGGCGGTGCAAATGGCCGAAGGGCCTGAGATCGAAGGCCTCATTTCCGCGCGCAACGGCGATAAATTGCAGGTGACCGCTGCCGACGGCACTAACACCATCGTCACCATCAATGATGCCACCCGCGTCAAGTCCAGCGGCGGCTTTCTTGGCCTTAGCCGCAGCAAACTTGCCACAGCCTCGCTGCTGAACGGCCTGCCCGTTTCCATCAAAACGCTTCAGTCGGGTGCTGACCTGATCGCCAGTCAGATCGATCTGAAGAGCAAGGACCTGAAGACCGCGTCGATGATCCGCAGCGGCACTGCCCAAGGCTTTGCCGAACAGACCGCCGCGACGGAAGCCTTGCGCAGCCGCGTGGGCGACATCGATAAATATAATGTCAAAAGCACGACCAACGTGAACTTCGACATCGGCAAGGCGGTATTGTCCGATCAGGCGAAGAGCGACCTGTGCGCAACTGCGTCAGCGGCCGATGGCATGAACAACGCCCTGTTGCTCGTCGTCGGCTATACCGATTCCACCGGCAGCGACGACTTCAATCAGGAGCTTAGCGAAAAGCGGGCCAGTCGGGTCGTCAACTATCTGCAGCAGACCTGCGGTTGGAAGCCCTACCGCATGCTGACCCCCACCGGCATGTCGGAAGCGGACCCGCTCAGCAGCAATGACACGGTCGAGGGCAAGGCGCAGAACCGCCGCGTCGCGGTGAATGTGCTCGTCAGCAAAGGCCTCGATGGACTCTAAAGTGCAAGGGGCGGGCAACAGTCCGCCCCTGTTTACTGATGATCGTGGTTTGAACGAAGGCTGCGCCTTAACCGATAGCGGCGATCACTTATCAGTCTTGCTCTCCAGCGCCCGCGCCATTTTCAGATGTCCCTCTACCACCGGAGCGATCTCACCCGCGGTCGCCTTTAGAACCGCGTCCGTCCCACCTGACGCATAGGAACGCATCAGCGCAAGAGCGTCTTCATGCGCATCGACCTGGCCATCGATATATTCCTCGTCAAACGCCGCCCCTTTCTTCCGACGCAGTTCGTCCAAATCCTTCTTCTGCCCATCGGTAAGGTCAGGGTTGGGCATAACAGCAGGCCGTGCCTTGCCCGCTGCCGCCTTGATCTTCGCAGTGGACTCAGAGTGGGCCTTGATCATCTGAACGGCGAAGGCCTTTACCTCAGCGGACGTGGCGTTGGCGGAAGCCAGCTTCGCAGCCGCAATCTCGAACGCATCGCTCCTGGCTGCGAGGTTCACGAAATCCTGCGCATCAGGGGTTGGTTTCAATGCATCGATTGCGTTCTCCGCCGCCTTCTCGACCCCGTCGCCAGCATTTTCAGCAACGTTCTTCGCCGCATTCAATGCGTCGGCATTGCGCTGCTCACTCGCCTGATTACAGGCCGCCAGCGTCAATCCTGCGGCCAGGACCATCGACGTGATACGCGCCATTTTCATTCTCCCTGAAATTCAGGACGCAAACGCGCCTTCGGTCCAGGCGTTCCTTCTTACCACGGGAGGCTGCACAGCATTTTTGGACCCGTTGCGCTGACGGCGCCGACAGGCCGTTCGACAACTGGCGACGTCAGGACGCGATCTGTTGACGATATCGGTTCGGACTGCTTCCGGCCTCACGCTTGAATGCCGCTGAAAAGGCGCTGGCATTCGCGAAGCCCAGACGGTGCGCTATCCCTTTCAAGGGAAGCGATCGGTCGGCGAGGAGTGTCTTTGCCCTTTCAAGGCGAATGCCATCGACATAGGCGCTGACGGAAGTTCCCGTGCTGGCCTTGAACAGGCGACGCAAATGCGGCGCGCTGATACCGCATTCATCGGCCAATTGGCGGACGGTGATCGGCCTTCCTTCGACGGTTTCCACAATATCGCGGATCCGACGAAGCTGCCATGAGGCGAGCTTACCACCCTCGCCAGCGCGCGCATTGGTGTGCGTATCGTCAAGCTGCCGCACCAATTCCACGAGGATCAACCGGCACAAGGAATCCACCTTCACGGCATGGGAAAAACCGGGCGCGCGAAGCTCATCTGCAAGAAGCTTCAACGCCTGTTGAGAGACATTCCCATTCTCGCAATATAGCAGCTGCTCGACATGGTTGAGCGGCTCTATACCCGTGGTCTCGTTGAAATATTCCTTTTCGAAATCGCAGAAAATTGCGGGCTTCAGGGGACCGGAATTTTCAACTTCGGCGATCCAGTCTATGTCGGCGGGGACAAAGGTAGCCTGCTTCAATTCATGATAGTGGGACTGGGTGGCGTAGCGAAACCGGCCGCGCGGCCTATAAATGCTCGACGTCCACATGCCGACCTGATGAGTAGGCTCCCGTCCTGCGAGATGCTGTGGGAAACTCCCCCCGTGCGGAAGGTTCAGCCGAACGACGACACCGGGGATGCGAGACGTGGCAAGACGCTCCTCTGTCCAGGTGACATATTCGTGCACTTCTGCGCTCTCCATCCGCCGCGCAATATGCGTGGCGAGTCTTCCTCCTCTCTTATGGGAAAGACGCGGCGGCGGCGACAAGATTGATCAGCCGCCGCCCGCCCGAGCTTATTTCGGCAAGGCGTAAGCGACCAGAGAGTCGCCAAGCTTCGTGCCAAGGAATTTATGCCCACCCGCAGCGATCACGACATATTGGCGGCCATACTTCTTCAGCCGGTAGGTCATCGGCGTCGCCTGCCCGCCCGCTGGCAAGCGAACGCGCCAGATGACCTTGCCGGACGCGATTTCATAGGCCCGCAGATAATTGTCCGTGGTCGCCCCAAGGAACACCAGCCCCGAAGCCGTGGCGAGGCTGCCGCCAAGGTTGGGCACGCCAAGCTTCAGCCACATGGGCGGCGGCGCCTGGTCGCGCGTGGTGCCAAGCGGCACGTTCCACAGCGTCCTGCCAGCCTTCAGGTCGATCGCGGTCAGGCGGCCCCAAGGCGGCCGGTTGCATGGCGCGCCAAAGGGAGACAGCATGGGCTTCAGTTGCAGGCCGTAGGGCGCGCCCTTGGTCGGCAGGATGGCCTCTCCCGCAGCGGTGCGGGACGCGATTTCGGCCTGCGGGATCAGCTTCATGATCGCGCCCACCTGCGTCGTGTTGGCGATCAGGATACCGCGCTGCGGGTCAACGGTCACGCCACCCCAGTTGGACGCGCCCTCAAAGCTTGGCCATTGCAGCCATCCCTTTGTCGAGGGAGGGGTGAAAACGCCCTTATAGTTCACGGATCGGAACAGCTCCCGGCACTTATATTTGTCATAGGGGGTAAAGCCCCACATATCTTCTTCGCGCAGATCCGGATCGCGGACGATGAACGCCGGATTTGCGGGAAATGGCTGGGTCGGCGACAGTTTTTCGCCCGGGACCTTGCCCTCCTGCGGTACGGGGCGTTCGACCACGGGGAAGATCGGCTTGCCGGTACGCCGGTCGAGGATGAAGATATGCCCGACCTTCGTGGTCTGCGCGAGCGCGGGGACAGGCCCGTTCGCCGTGGGCAGGTCAAACAACACCGGCTGCGCGGGAATGTCATAATCCCACACGTCGTTATGAACCGTCTGGAACCGCCACTTGACCTGACCTGTCGTCCCATCGAGCGCCACGACCGAACTTGCATAATAGTCGAGGCCCGCCCGGTTGGCGGCATAGTGGTCGGGCGGCGCGTTGCCCATGGGCACATAGACAAGGTTAAGCTTGGGATCGACCGCCATGGGCGCCCAGCTATTGGGCGTCCTCCGCACGAATTGCTCGCCCTTTGGCGCGTTCTGCGCATCACTCATCCCCGGCGGAAGGCCGTTCCAGGACCAGAGGGGCTTGCCAGAATGAATGTCGAACGCCCGGATCGCTCCAGCGGGCATGTCTACCCGCATATTGTCGGTAAGCCGTCCATTCACGACGATGGCATTGCCGATCACGACGGGCGGTGAAGAGATCGATAAGTCGCCCCGCTCTATCTTGCCCAGACCCGGCTTCAGATCGACCACTGAATTGTGCCCGAAGGAGCGGCACTCGCGACCCGTGGCAGAATCGAGCGCCACCAGCCGCCCGTCCAGCGTCCCGGCAAAAATCCGTCCCGCGCATTCAGCGCCTGCTGGCACGCTCTCGTCACGCGCATAGGTGACGCCACGGCAATTCAGCAGGTAGGTGCTGAAATTGTCCGAGCTTGGCTGCTTCGCCCAGATTTGCTTGCCGGTTTCCGGGTCTACCGCCGCGATGCGGCCATTGCCGGAGCAGAGATAAAGCCGGTTTTCCGCAATGATCGGCGTCGCCTGGAATGTCGGGGAAAGCGGCTCCGGCGCCGTGACCATGCCGATATGATAGGTCCATGCAGGCTTCAGCGCCCAGACATTTTCAGGCGTGATCTGCGTCAGCGGCGAATAGCGCGTCCCGCCCGCGTCCCCGCCATAAAAGCTCCAGCCCGCCGTCGGCCCGGAATAATCGATCGCTGGCTTGGCCCGGAACAGGTTGGCGCTATAGGCCCAATATCCTCCACCCAGCACCGCGACAGCGCCAGCACCGATCAGCGCGGCGCGGCGCCAGCCAGGACGCCCCTTCTTCCCGCGCGTCCCATTGCCGCCGCCTGACGGGGCAGGCTCCGCATCCTGAAAGGAAAAGCGTGTATCAGTCTGGTTCATATGGCCTCGATCATCGATGTTTGCGGACCACAGCGCGCATTCCTCCGCTGGCTCCGTTTGAAAACAGACCGGGCCTTCACCCGGCTATCGCCTCCACCGCCTGTGCAGCGCCGCGCATTGCGCCTTCGATATAACCAACCCCTTTGGCATCGCCGACGACGTGAACAGTAAAGCGCTGCGCCTGCAACCTAATCGGCGAGCGTCAGGTCACCCGTCGCGCCCTTCGCGACGATCACATGGTCGGCGGCGGCAGCCTGCTCCGCTCCGCCCTTGTCGATGAAGCGGACAGCGTCGCGCTCGATCCGGATGGCGCTCGACGCCGGATAGAGCTGAACGCCATGTTCCTTCAGTTCTGCGAGCAACCGCATCCGGCGAACGATCGTCGGAACTTTGGCCAGGCACCATCCAGTGCATGTCGGCTTGCCACTCCAATGAGATGGACCAAACTTGTCCCCACCGATTTCTCTCCTGCCTCTCCAAAAGCCTTATACCCTGCCCCCTCTCGGCCGCCGATGCCTACCGCAGGCGCCGGTGCGTCATCAGCCCCAATTTATGTCGTGAAGCGCCCATAATTATGCGGATCAATCATCCTCCACCGCCTCCTTTGCGCCGTGCCACCGGATCGACGGCTGATCCTTCCAACGCTATGGGTCGGGCCATGAGCAGCAGCAATCTTGAATCTTCCTCTGTTAAGGTGGAGGGGCCGCCACCCACTCCCCGCACTGTCGGGCGGCCGCGCCGGTTGACCTTGTCTCAAATACTCGACGCCGCGATCGACATGGGGCTCGATGGCCTCAGGATCGCGGCGCTTGCCGATCGGCTCGGCGTCCGCCCGGCGGTGCTGTACACCTATGTCACCGGCCGCAAGGAATTGGTGCGGCTTGCAGCGCAGCGTGCTTCAGGGGCCGCTGCCTTCCCGGAGGATGAGGGCCAATCCTGGCGTGAATATGCCACCCAATATGCCGAAGCGCTGCATAAGCTGGTGGAGGAAGGGCAGCTTGTATCCACCCTCGTCAGCGGCAATTTGGGACCAGCGGTCGAGATCGACAGTTCCGAACAATGGCTGCAAGCCATGCTAGCACGCGGGTTCGACCTGCCCGACGCGCTGGACCTGCTGCGCTCCATCGACCTGATCGTGCTCGGGGGCGCGTTCCTCTCCTCCTATGCCCGCGCGGTTGCGGGCGGCGAAGCGGAATATCGCGAAGCCGTGCGCTCCTCGATCAGGCAGCGTTCGGCGGAAGACGTACCGGTCATCGCCGCGCATCCTGACCGCTATGCCGACACCGCCCTCCCCCGCTGGCGCACCACATTGGCGCTGGCGCTCGACGGAGTGGCCGCACGGCGCGGCGAATAGTCGAACATATTTTCGGAAATTATTGCCAGCGAAGCGGTGATGGGATATTCCCGTCTTCAGACCCTGCCGTTCGCGCCGGGAAATTACTTGCTGGAGAGAGCCTATGCCCGCCGATGTCGCTTCCACTTTCCTGCCCGTCGCGCCGCCCAGAATCGTCGAAAATCTTTATACCGAAGACCAACATCAGCGGGTTCTGGACGTCGTCCGCCGGGAAGGCCCCTGGTCGCTGATCCTGGCGCAATATTTCGCTTCGCCCGAGGAGGTGATCGCGACATCCACCGGCTCCATTCCAGAAGGCTTCACGCCGACCTGGGAGATGTTCATGAACCCGGTTTTCCGGGGCTACCTCGCCGACAATGGCGTCAATCGCTATCCGGAACTGGACGATTGCTTCTATAACAAGAAGTTCCTCGACATGGCGCGCGCTTATTGGAACACGCCCTATGTCGAATGTGACCAGCTAATGTTCAACCTTCAGGGTCCAAGCTCGGCCGGCGGATCGCCGCATGTCGATGGCACGCATTTTCGCGGACTATACGAAGTCAACTGCCCGATCTGGCTGCTGAACATCATGGCGAAGTCCGGGCTGTTCCGGCGCTGGCAGGCGAAAAAGGCGCAGGTCATCGCCTGGTATTATCAGGGTTCGATCGGCGGCGGCTTCCACTATTGGCCGAACGGGCCGCAAAATGATCCGGTCTGCCTCGAAGCGCCGATGTGGGGACGCGGCGTCGTGGTCGAAAATGAAATGATGTTCCACACCGCGCAGGGCTGCGGACCGGTCGATCAGCGCAAACCTGTGGGCCTCGCGATCAATTCGACCATGTCGGCCGATCCCGATGTGGCTGCCGGATGGCGGATCATGACCGGCGACGATGTCGTGGCCAAGATCTCCGAGCAGGAATTTCGCCTGCTACTCCATTGGAATGCGCAGGTTTACACCGACCTCAACGACCTGCGAATTTCGCGCGACCATAGCGACGACATCACGACCGACATGGCGTTCGAGATATTCGTGAAGGACCTGCGCGCGCGGGGCGAGATCTTCGAGATGCCGAGCGATCCGCTGCACGATACCAATTTCATTCGCCTGCTGACCCGAGTCTATGATGTGGGAACGCCCAAGGGCGTGCCGCAGGACCCGGTCGAGCCACGACTGGTCGCCTGACGTCCTCGACTGGATCTGGGGCGCTTCAACTGATCGGAGCGCCCCCGCCTAGCAGCTCTTCCGATCTTTCCCGCAGCATGTCGGACACGGCGAGGATGCGGGCGAGCTTCGTCATTTCCGGATGCGTCACCAGCCAGAAGGATCGCGCAATCTCCACCTCTTCTGGAAAAAGGCGCACCAGCTTCTCATCATCCGCGACGATGAAGTCCGGCAGCACGCCGATCCCGGCGCCATCCAGTATCAACTGGCGCTGCATGCCGATGCTGCTCGACCGGAGCGACGCTTCCAGTCCCGCATAGACCTCGTCCAGATAGTCGAGTTCCGGCGAATAGAGAAACTCAGGCACATAGCCGATCAGCACATGCTCATGCAGTCGCTCGCGCGACACTGGAACACCCCGCGCCGCGAGATAGCCGGGCGACGCATAAAGGTGCAGCTTGTAGTCAGCCAGCTTCCGCACCGCCAAATGCCCCCGTTGCGGCCGCGCCAGCATCACCGCCATGTCCGCTTCCCGTTTCGACGGATTTAGAAATCCCGACGCGGTAATCACGTCCAGCCGGATGCCTGGATGGCGGGCGTGAAATTCGGGGATCGCAGGGGCCAATATCCACCGGCCAAAACCCTCGGCAACCGACAGCCGCACCTGCCCGTTCAGACTGTGCCTTTCCCCCTTCACATCGACGATCGCCGACATCGCAGCGCTTTCGATACTTTCAGCATGGCGGAGCAAGGCGGCGCCATGTTCCGTCAGCGCCCTTTCTGCGCCAGTCTGTTCGAATAATTGCGCGTCGAGCGCCTGCGACAATCGCCCCAAGCGCCGGGAAATCGTCGTCGCATCAATGCCGAGTGCCCGCGCCGCCGGAGCCACCTTCTTCAGCCGCGCGACCGTCAGAAATATGCGCAAATCATCCCAATCGAACATCCGGTCCTACCCATGCAAAAATGCAGATCAACTCTGCAACAAAGGGGAATTGAATGCATTATCGCCTTTCGGCATGATAAGGCAAATCTCATCGAGAGGGTGCCATGCGCGAAATTTCCCACAAGCTCGCCTTTGCTCATAACAGCGAAGCGCCGCGCTACAGTGATGTGTTCAATCCCAATGATGGGCAGGTTCAGGCCCGTGTGGCCCTGGGCGACCGCGCCCTCCTCGACCGTGCGGTAGAGGCGGCGAAGGCGGCCCAGCCCGCCTGGGCGGCAGTCAATCCGCAGCGGCGAGCCCGTGTCATGTTCAACTTCAAGACGCTGGTCGAGAAGCATATGGACGAACTCGCCCATCTGCTTTCGTCCGAACATGGTAAGGTGATCGCGGATTCGCGCGGCGATATTCAGCGCGGGCTGGAAGTTATCGAATTTTGCTGCGGCATCCCCCATGCGCTGAAGGGCGAATATACGCAGGGCGCAGGTCCGGGCATCGACGTCTATTCCATGCGCCAGCCGATCGGCATCGGCGCGGGTATCACGCCCTTCAACTTCCCCGCCATGATCCCGCTGTGGATGTCGGGCGTGGCGATCGCGACGGGCAATGCGTTCATCATGAAGCCTTCCGAACGCGATCCGTCCGTTCCCGTGCGCCTCGCCGAACTTTTCCTTGAAGCCGGTCTGCCCGAAGGCATTCTGCAGGTCGTGCAGGGCGACAAGGAAATGGTCGATGCCATCCTCGATCATCCGGACATCGGCGCGATCAGCTTCGTCGGCTCCTCCGACATTGCCCATTATGTCTACAAGCGCGGTGTCGATAACGGCAAGCGCGTTCAGGCAATGGGCGGCGCGAAGAACCATGGCATCGTCATGCCGGACGCCGATCTGGATCAGGTCGTCAACGACCTCGCGGGCGCAGCCTTCGGCTCTGCTGGCGAACGCTGCATGGCGCTGCCCGTCGTGGTGCCGGTGGGCGAGAAGACCGCCCTTGCCCTTCGCGAAAAGCTGATCCCCGCCATTCAAGCGCTGCGCGTCGGCGTTTCGACCGATCCCGAAGCGCATTATGGCCCGGTTGTCACCGCCGCGCACAAGGCGAAGATCGAAAACTATATCCAGATGGGTATCGATGAAGGTGCCGAGTTGGTCGTCGATGGCCGAGGCTTCACCCTGCAAGGGCATGAGCAGGGCTTCTTCGTCGGCCCGACACTGTTCGATCAGGTCAAGCCCAGCATGCGGACTTATCAGGAAGAGATTTTCGGCCCCGTTCTGCAAATGGTGCGTGCCGAAAGCTTCGAGGACGCGCTCGCCCTGCCCAGCCAGCATCAATATGGCAATGGCGTCGCGATCTTCACTCGTAACGGCCACGCCGCGCGCGAATTCGCCGCGCGGGTGAATGTCGGCATGGTCGGCATCAACGTGCCGATCCCGGTGCCCGTCGCTTATCACACATTCGGCGGCTGGAAGCGCTCTGCTTTTGGCGACACGAACCAGCACGGCATGGAAGGCATCAAATTCTGGACGAAGGTGAAAACCATCACCCAGCGCTGGCCCGATGGCGGCGCGTCCGGCGACAGCGCCTTCGTCATCCCGACCATGGGGTGACAGCCGCGAGGGGAGAGCGCATGCTCTCCCTCACACGCCAGCGGCACGCCATCGCCGCAACAGGATGCATGATGACCCAATTCGACCTTACCGACGACCAACGCCAGATTCAGGACATGGCGCGGCGCTTCACCGCCGATGCGATCACGCCGCACGCGGCCGAGTGGGATGAAAAGCATATCTTCCCGCGCGACACGATCCGCGCGGCGGCGGAGCTGGGCTTTGGCGGCATCTATGTGTCGGAAGAGTCGGGCGGCATCGGCCTTGGCCGTCTGGAATCGGCGCTGATCATGGAGGCCATGGCTTATGGCTGCCCATCGACCAGCGCGTTTATATCGATCCACAACATGGCCGCCTGGATGATCGACCGTTTCGGCGCGCAGCCGGTCAAGGACAAATATCTGCCTTCGATGGTGCCGATGGAGCAGATGGGCAGCTATTGCCTGACCGAGGCGGGATCGGGATCGGACGCAGCGGCCCTCAAGACCCGCGCCGTGAAGGACGGCAGCGACTATCTCGTCACCGGCTCCAAGCAGTTCATCTCCGGCGGCGGCGAAAATGACATCTATGTCACCATGGTCCGTACCGGCGAGGAAGGCCCCAAGGGCATCAGCTGCCTCGTCATCGAAAAGGATATGCCCGGCGTCAGCTTCGGCGCGCAGGAGCGTAAGCTTGGCTGGCATTCGCAACCCACTGCGCAGGTCAATTTCGACAATGTCCGCGTGCCTGCGGAAAATCTATTGGGAGCGGAGGGCGAAGGCTTCCGCATCGCAATGATGGGGCTTGACGGCGGACGGCTCAACATCGGCGCCTGCTCGCTTGGCGGGGCGCACCGCTGCCTCGATGAAGCGATCGCCTATAGCAAGGACCGCAAGCAGTTCGGGCAGGCCATCGCTGATTTCCAGAATACGCAGTTCACCCTTGCCGACATGGAAACCGAACTTCAGGCGGCGCGCGCGCTGCTCTACATGGCAGCGGTGAAGGTGACGGAAAACGCGCCCGACAAGACCCGCTTCGCCGCCATGGCAAAGCGGCTCGCCACCGACGCAGGATCCGCCATCGCCGACCGCGCGCTGCAATTGCATGGCGGCTACGGCTATCTGATGGATTATCCTGTTGAACGCTTCTGGCGCGACCTGCGTGTCCACTCGATCCTGGAGGGCACCAATCAGGTGATGCGCATGATCGTCGCCCGCGACCTGCTGCGCCCATGAAGGCGGCCAGACAATCAATGGAAGGAAGTCGGCATGACTGAGACTATCGCCTTCATCGGCTTGGGCAACATGGGTGGCGGAATGGCCGCCAATCTCATCAAGAACGGCTTTGCCGTGCGCGCCTTCGATCTTTCCGACGCGGCCCTCACCAAGGCCGAGGCGGCTGGCGCGACCCGTGCCAGCAGCGCGGCCGAAGCCGTCGCGGGGGCCGATGCAGTGGTGACGATGCTACCAGCTGGCAAGCATGTCGAAGCGGTCTATAATGACGAGGTTTTCGGCACGGCAAAGGCAGGAGCGCTGTTCCTCGACTGTTCGACCATCGACGTCGCGACCGCTCGCCGCGTCATCGCTGCGGCGAAGGCGAAGGGTTTCCTGATGGCCGACGCGCCGGTTTCTGGGGGAATCGCCGCTGCAAATGGGGGATCGCTAACCTTCATGGTGGGCGGCGACGATGAAGCCTTTGCAAAGGCAAAGCCCATCCTGTCCGCCATGGGCAAGGCGGTGATCCACGCCGGTAGTGACGGCAACGGCCAGGCGGCCAAGATCTGCAACAACATGCTGCTGGGCGCGACCATGGTCGCAACGTGCGAAGCCTTTGCCATGGCGGAGAAGATCGGGCTCGACGCCCAGACCTTCTACGACATTTCCAGCGTTTCGTCGGGACAAAGCTGGTCCATGACAAGCTACTGCCCCGTGCCCGGCGTTGGTCCGCAATCCCCTGCGGACAACGGCTATAGCGGCGGCTTTGCCGTTGCCCTGATGCTGAAGGACCTGAAACTCGCGCTGGAAGCGGCGGCTTCCGTCAACGCCAGCGTACCCATGGGCGCGCAGGCGGAAAGCCTTTATCAGTTGCTGGCCAACAAGGGCGAAGCGGGTCAGGATTTCTCCTCGATCATCAAATTCCTGTCCTGATCAGCATGTAAGTCACGCAGCCGCCAAGCCAAGCGGCGATGCCGATGCCGATGAAACTGAACGCCTCGCCTTCCATTAACAAGGATAGGTCGTAAAAAAGTGAGGCAATTCAATGCGGATGGAAAGTGCGACGGGCTGGTCGGCAACCTACAGCTACTCCCCACTATATCGGGAGGATGAGCCCAATCATTGTCCCGGATGTGACAGGCAACATTGGATCATAGGGCGCATGACCGCCGAATGCAGTTTCTGCGGATCGGCCATGCCCCTTGAACACTTCAGCACCTACAGTGCGTCACCACGGATCGAGTGCCGTAATCATGCTGCCGATGAACTACCGGAATATCTGCGGCCAGTCGCCTGAACCAAAGCATCTGATCTCAACCGCAAAAAGCCCCACCTCCGAAAAAGAAGGCAGGGCAGTTTGGGTCGCACTGCAGGATAACCTGCTCTCAGCTAACCAGCTTTGCAGGCTACGGTTCCGGCTGCGAACCGCCCGCAAAATTTCCGCATTGGTTCCACACCTTTGAATTGTCCCGAAAACTCGGGCGTTTCACGCAAGGTATAACAAACGCTATAATCAGAAATATCATGCCGTTCGCTGACCTTTTCTGCGCTCAGCCGCGTGCCACCGCCTGATTGGTCGCGGCATAGCTGCGCAATCCGGACCATGCGGCGAGGGCAGCGGTTAGCGATGCGCATAGGCCCACGGTCGCCAGCGCGGGGCCGATCTGACCACGGCCATCGAACAAGGCGTTGTCGATCAACGGCACGATCGCTGTTCCGAGCGACAAGCCTACGAGACTGTTCGCCAAAAGGAACAGCGCGGCTCCGGTTGCCCGCATGCTGGGCGGCGTCGCGAGTTGGATCGCAGCCAGCGAGCAACCGAAATAGCCGTTGAAGCAGAAGGTCAGCACTGAAAAGAGCAACAGCAGCAGCGTTGAGGAAGGCATGACCGGCGCAAGCGTCGCCGGAATGACGCACAGAAAGGCGAGGATCATCGCCATCCTCAAATTGGCGTCGCGCACACCTTTCAGCGAAAGCCTCTCCGCCGCGAAACCGCCCGCCAACGATCCCAAACTCCCGATTAGCAGGTAGATCAGCCCCAGACGGAGCGAGGCCTGTCCGGGCGTCATGTCGAAAGTCCGGATGAGCAATGTCGGATACCATGCCGACAGGCCATAACCCATGGTCCCCAGCAAGGTGGAATTGGCATAGATCGCCGCGAATGTCCGCCAATGCGCGCGCAGGTGAAACAGTGCCGCGCGAAACGGCATGCCCGCCTTCACCCACCCTGCGCGGCGCGCCGGTTCACGGGCCACGAAAACCAGCGCCGTCACCAACAGGCCGGGCAAGGCGACAAGCAGGAATGCCGCCCGCCAGGTAGGCATCGGCCCGATGCCGGGCAGCACCAGCGCACCCTGCGCCGCGACCATATCGACAACGGCGCCCCCGACCAACAGCGCCAGCCCGCCGCCAATAGTGATGCCCAGATTATAGATCGCCATCGCCCGGGAAAGCTGCGCTGGCGGGTAGGCATCGCTTAGCCAGCTGTGAGCCGAAGGGGATAGCGATGCCTCCCCCAAACCGACACCCATGCGCGCGACGAACAGGTGCGCATAGCTGCCCGCAAAGCCGCAAAGTGCGGTGCAGGCGCTCCAGAACAAAACTCCCACGGCGATGATCCGGCGGCGGCTGATCCGATCGGCCAGCATGCCTATGGGAATGCCGACCACGGCATACAGCAGGGCAAAGGCCAATCCCTGAAGCAACCCGACCTGCAAATCGCTAAGGCCCAGATCATGTTTGATCGGCTCAACCATCAGGCTCAATATCTGCCGGTCGACGAAGGAAAGGATGTAAGCAACGAGAAATATGCCAAGCGCGACATGACCTTGCCTCAGGCTGGCCCTACCGCCCGCAACGGCACAACGTTCGTGGCTCAATTCCTCGTCCCCTCGTCCCATGCATTTCTCTTCTGTTTGACCGCCCCCCGATGCCGAGCGAGCTCTTTTTAAACCCGCAGAACGACCTTCCCGATGGATGCGCCCGTTTCGACCAGCTCATGCGCGGCCTTAAGGGTGGCGGCACTCATCAATCCTAGATCGCGCGTCATCGTCCCCTGCAAAACCCCTTCATCCACCAGCCGCGCAATCTCGGACAATATGCGATGCTGTTCGATCATGTCCGGGGTTTCGTAGATGGAGCGCGTAAAAACACCCTCCCACGCGACGGTGATCGACTTTTGCCGGAGGGCCACGATGTCGAAGCTCTTCACATCATCGATAACCGCCAGGCTTCCTTGAGGCGCGATGATGCGGGCATAGGCTGGTAGATGCTGTTCGCTCGCAGCCAGACTTGCCACGAAGTTGACCGCCTTGACGCCGATCGCGGCAAGCCCTTCATTCAAGGGCTTGCGGTGGTCGATCACATCATGCGCGCCCATCTGCTTCACCCAGGCGATGGTTTCCGGGCGCGAAGCGGTAGCGATCACGCGCAGCTTGGTCAGCTGCCGCGCGAATTGCACCAGCATCGAACCAACGCCGCCAGCGCCGTTGACGATCAGGATCGCCTGTCCTTCACCCCCGCCCCGCGGCACGCGCAGACGATCGAACAGCAGCTCCCATGCCGTAAGCCCGGTCAGCGGGAGCGCGGCCGCCTGCGCGAAATCGAAGGAACGCGGCTTTGGCCCGACAATCCGCTCATCGACGACATGCAGTTCCGAATTGGTCCCCGGCCGCTTGATGGTGCCAGCATAGAAGACTTCATCACCCGGCGCGAAAAGCGTGACGTCAGCGCCGACGGCTTCCACCACGCCCGCCGCGTCATAGCCAAGAACCATCGGGCACTCAGCAGCCTTGGCGCCGCCGCGCACTTTCGTGTCGACCGGATTGACGGACACAGCATGCACACGAACGAGCAGATCGCGAGGGCCGGGCGACGGATCGGCGACCTCAATATCGATCAGCGAGTCCTCCCGCTCCAGCGGGCCGCCTTGCCTGAATCCCACCGCCTTCATCCAGCGCCTGCCTCTCGATAGTTGATCTCAGGGCGAGAGGCTTATTGTTGCCCGGCTGAAAAGGAAAGGTGCCAATGCGTCAGGCGAGCTCAAACGCCATCGCTGTCGCTTCGCCACCGCCGATGCACAGGCTCGCCACGCCGCGCTTGAGACCGCGCTCCTCCAGCGCACCCAGCAGAGTGGCAATGATCCGCGCGCCCGAAGCCCCGATCGGGTGCCCCAGCGCGGTCGCTCCTCCGTTCACGTTCAACTTTTCGGCGGGAATGCCAAGATCCTTGGCCGCGATCATCGCAACGACGGCGAAGGCTTCGTTCACCTCAAACAGATCGACGTCGGCCACAGACCAGCCAGCCTTGTCCAGCAGCTTGCGCATCGCCGGAACGGGCGCTGTGGTAAAGCGCGCCGGTTCATGGGCGTGCGCGGCGCTGGCCACCACTGTGGCAATCACCGGCAGGCCCAGACGTTCCGCCACACTGCGCCGCGTCATAACCAGTGCCGCTGCGCCATCGGAGATGGACGAACTGTTTGCCGCCGTGATGGTGCCATCGGGGACGAAAGCGGGCTTCAGCGAAGGGATCTTGTCCGGACGGGCCTTGCCCGGCTGCTCGTCGGTATCCACCAACGTATCGCCGCCACGCCCGGGCACTGTCACTGCTGCGATCTCGCGCTGGAAAGCGCCGCTCGCGATGGCCGCCTGCGCTCGCTCCAGCGATCGGACCGCATAGCCGTCCTGCTCCTCGCGTGTGAACTGATAATCACGCACCGCCTCCTCGGCAAAGACACCCATCGCCTTGCCGGGCTGATAGGCATCCTCCAGCCCGTCCATCATCATCGTGTCAATGATCCGGTCGTGACCAATGCGTGCGCCGGAACGGTGCTTGGGCAGCGCATAAGGCGCGTTCGTCATGCTTTCCATGCCACCAGCCACGATCAGATCGGCCGCGCCCGCCTGCAACGCCTCCTGCGCCATGATGGCGGCCTGCATGCCCGAACCACACATCTTGTTCACGGTGGTCGCCTGCGCGTTGAGGCCAAGGCCCGCGCCCAACGCCGCCTGCCGCGCGGGCGCCTGCCCTAGCCCCGCCGGCAGGACGCAGCCCATGTAGATGCGGTCGATCGCGTCCACGGGCGCACCCGCGCGCTCGACTGCCGCCTTAACCGCAGCCGCACCCAGATCGGTCGCCTTCAAAGGCGAGAATATCCCCTGAAACCCACCCATAGGCGTGCGGGCATAACCTGCGATGACGACGGGATCATTCTCCATGACAATTTCCTTCAAAGGCCAGCCAGCGACAGCGCAACGCTGCCACTGCCGATAAATTCATATAGGTGCGCGCCTATGATCATGCGCCGCCGCCCTTGATCAACGTCATGCGCAAACACTGGCATACCAGCTCGTCCCGCTGGTTCAGCAGCCGGTGCGAAAAGGTGACGACGCCCGAACCTGGCCGGGATTTGCTCGGCCGCAACTCCATGACCTCGGTCTCGGCGCGCAACGTGTCGCCCAAGAATACGGGCTTGGGCATGACGAGCTTGTCATAGCCCAGATTGGCGATCAACGTCCCCAGCGTCGTATCGCCTACGGACAGGCCGATCATCAATGCAAAGGTGAAGGTGCCGTTGACCAGTATCTGGCCAAATTCGCTCGCCTTGGCCGCTTCGACATCCAGATGCAGCGGCTGCGGATTATGCGTCATCGTGGAAAAAAGCAGGTTATCGGTTTCCGTAACCGTCCGCCGGATTTCGTGAACAATGGTCTGCCCCACTTCCCATTGTTCAAAAAACTTCCCCGCCATCACCCTGCCTCCGCTTTTGCTATTTTGACGAGCAGCGTGCCCTCGCTCACCTGCCCGCCTTCGACGCCGTGCAGTTCGACGACTTCGCCGTCGAAGGGCGCGACAAGGCCATGTTCCATCTTCATGGCCTCCAACGTCAACAGCTTCTGCCCCTTCGTCACCTTGTCTCCCGCCGCGACTGACACGGAAATTATCCGCCCGGGCATCGGCGAGAGGATCGTGCCATCGGACGCCTCACCGCCTCCCAGCCCGCCAGCTCGCCAAGGCGTTAGCTGCCAACTCTGGCCGCCCTCCGCGACGACCACGCTACGTCCAGCCTTGACCCCGCTCGAAGCCGCCAGCG
The DNA here is from genome assembly GCA_946886365.1 of uncultured Novosphingobium sp. The sequence continues at coordinate 1,706 of CAMPIM010000001.1, read as the reverse complement.
CAACCTTCACCGGCGTTCCATCCAGCAGGAACCAGCCGTCGCGCCGCGCCTCCGCATTCAGGCGAAAGCCAGCCATCGGCCCCGGCGCCGCGAGCTTGAACGCCGCATCTTCCAAAGCCGCCGTTGAGGGCAAGGCAGATGGCAACAGCGCCTCCCCCTCACGCCCGATCAGCCCGGTATCTACCCGGCCGTCAGCGAAATCGGGATGTCGGAGAGCCTTCGCCAGAAAGCCCGCATTAGTCTTGAGCGGCCATATGACCGTCTCCTCAAGTGTCTCCGACAGACGCAACCGCGCGGCGTCGCGATCTGGACCCCAGGCGATCAGTTTCGCGATCATCGGATCGTAGAAGGACGATATCTCTGCCCCCTGCTCCACCCCGGTATCGACACGATAACATGGTCCGACATCGAAGCGGTCGAGCCTGCCGATCGAAGGCAGGAAGCCCTTCGCCGGGTCCTCCGCATAAAGCCGGGCCTCCATCGCCCAACCGCTGATCGACAGTTCATCCTGCGCCTTGGGCAAAGGCTCGCCCGACGCCACCCGTAACTGCCATTCGACCAGATCCTGCCCGGTAATCTCCTCCGTCACCGGATGCTCTACCTGTAGGCGGGTGTTCATTTCCATGAACCAGATGCGGTCGGCCCGCAGCCCTGCGGAGCCGTCCGCGATGAACTCGATCGTCCCGGCGCCCACATAGTCGACCGCCTTGGCCGCGCGAACCGCCGCCTGGCAGATCGCCTCGCGCGTCTGTTCATCCATGCCCGGCGCGGGCGCTTCCTCGATCACCTTCTGATGCCGCCGCTGGAGCGAGCAATCGCGTTCGAACAGGTGGACCACATTGCCGTGGCGATCGCCGAATACCTGCACCTCGATATGGCGCGGGTTCGTCACCCATTTTTCCAGCAGCACCTGATCATTGCCAAAGGAAGACGCCGCCTCGCGCTGGCAGGACAGTAGCGCGTCGGCAAAGTCCGCCGCGCTATCGACCTTGCGCATTCCCTTGCCGCCACCGCCAGCGACTGCCTTGATCAGCACGGGATAGCCGATAGCGTCCGCCTCGGCTTTCAGCCTATCGGGACTCTGATCTTCCCCCAGATAGCCGGGCGTCGTCGGCACGCCCGCCTCGCTCATCAGCTTCTTCGCCGCATCCTTGAGACCCATGGCCGTGATGCTCGCGGGATTGGGTCCGACCCAGATCAATCCGGCGTCTATCACCGCCTGAGCAAACTCGGCATTTTCCGACAGGAAACCGTAGCCGGGGTGAATAGCCTGAGCGCCCGTCTGCAAAGCCGCATCGATGATGCGCGCCCCCAGCAGATAGCTTTCGCGCACCGGCGACGCGCCGATATGCACCGCCTCATCAGCAGAACGGACGTGCAGGGCATCGGCATCCGCGTCCGAATAGACTGCGACGGTACGAATACCGAGCCGCCGCGCGGTACGGATAATCCGGCATGCGATCTCGCCACGATTGGCGATGAGAAGGGACTGGATCATCGTCATCACATCCGGAAAACGCCGAACGACGGGCGCTCAGCTACAGGAGCGTTCAGCGTCGCCGCAAAGGCAAGGCCCAGCACATCGCGCGTCTGCGCTGGATCGATGACGCCATCATCCCACAACCGCGCGGTCGCATGATAGGGATTGCCTTCATCCTCATATTTCTGGCGGATCGGCGCCTTGAAGGCTTCCGCCTCCTCCGCCG